>JBJXDW010000059.1:0-5835 GCA_046154445.1 Fimbriimonadaceae bacterium
CACCTGTTGCACTTGTAGCGTGAACTGACAGAATCTCGCCGCCGAAACCCGACCGTTACCCCGTGATCTCTGACTCACTTTTAAGCAAAAAGGACAGCCCCAAACAGCATCCCCAGAACTCAGGGTATATTCTTCCAACTCCCGGGCGCTTAGCTCAGTTGGTAGAGCGCTTCGCTTACACCGAAGATGTCGGGGGTTCGAGCCCCTCAGCGCCCACCACTCTCCATTTTATAAGTTCTTAATTATTTTTCCTTGTCTACGTTATCACCGCAGGCTTCCGAAACTATGCCGTTTAGCATCAAGTCAAAGAACTTTTGAACAAGATCATAACCAGCATTCCATCGATCCAAAGACAGAACGAGCAAGTCAAATTGACCCGTACATATTATGCGAAAACTTGCTCTTTTGAACCCGGTTTGCTATAAAAAACTCAAGCACTATCCGTAACCGAGCCGCACAATACGAATCCATGTGCAGTCACCCGAACGCACACGCTAACCAAGTTCCCGCATATCCTTTTTGTTTTCAACTTTAACAGTCTTCTATCTCACCAATACCCAATCCAGGAATGCACAACTTTGTCTTAATTGACATCAGAAACAACCCACATTAGTAAGATACAATTTATATAAACCTATCGTACAATTTGTTTATGAGAGTAAGGCGGTCATCAACTTAACATCAAAATCATATCACATTCTAAAAATTTCAATCTATTCTTGTATTACCAATAACTATTGCAATACCAATCAACTACGACCCGAAAAACGAACAACACATCCAAACATTCGAATAATTCAATGAACTAAATAACCAATGTCCTTTGCACTCCAAAAACTCAGATAAAGAGCCTGCGTCAAAAAGACAATCTGCCATTTGGCACATTCCCGAATTCGTTGCATTTATTGATTCAATAACGGAGTAATGTAGGTTGTGAAGCGATTATCAAGAAAAGAAATTCGGGCAGAAATTGAAGCCATGAAAACAACTCATGAGAAAATTCTCATACCAAGACCAGGCGACAATAACGCGAGACTTTCTCCAAAAATCTCAAGTCAACGTATTCGCAAGCAAGGATCAAATTAGTGGGAGATAAAAAACCAAAGAAAAAATCGTCTGGCAACAGTGATGCCCATAAGGCGAAAGCAAAGCAAAGTACCAACGACCGTCCGATTACATCTCCTGGTGGTGATGGAAAGGGTAAATCAGCTAAGTAAATTGGTAATTCAAATTTTCCGAATAAAGTAATGTCCCTAGTTTTCCAATATCCTCGCAAGGATACGGTAACTTGATATGTGAATACTTTCAATCCAAACTTAAATTCTTCTGTGCCGCACCTGAAAATTGCAATGGTCGGCACCTTCCCCCCTACCCAATGTGGCATCGCCACATTTACCGCCGACCTTTGCTCCGCAATTCGAGAGTCTAAACCCAGTGCCGAGGTAGATGTTTTCGTCATCAAAGAACATTCAAACACCCATTATTCGGATGCAATTCGATTTGAAATTGCCGAGCAATCTCAAGAATCTTACATCGAAGCCGCTGGAATAGTCAATCAAGAAAATTATGATATTGTCTCAATTCAACACGAATATGGAATTTTTGGCGGGCTTGCCGGATCGTTTCTCCTCGATTTTGTTTGGCAAGTCAATGCACCGATTGTTACAACTCTCCATACAGTTCTCGATCAACCATCCCTAACGCAAAAGCTGGTTCTTGAAGCTTTATTGGATCGGTCAGAAAGAATTGTTGTTATGAGCGAAAAAGCTGTTGACCTTTTGATAAGTGTACATGGGATAGATCGCTCCAAAATTGATGTAATTCCTCACGGTATCCCTGTGATTCCCAAAAACGCAGTCCACAAATTTCGACTTGGAATTCCCACCGATTCTCCGATGATCCTGACGTTTGGATTGTTGTCACCGGACAAAGGAGTCCAATATGTCATTGAGGCGATGCCCGAAATCATCAAGGATTATCCGAACGCAACCTATGCCATAGTCGGCGCAACTCACCCACACATCTTTGCGTCTCATGGAGAGGAATACCGTGAGTCTCTAATAAAGCTGGCCGAAGATCTCGGCGTCAAAGATAACGTCAAGTTTATTAATGAGTTTTTACCGGTAGAGGATCTCATCGGATATCTTTCGGCGATGGATATTTATGTAACACCGTATCTGAAACCAAATCAAATCACTTCAGGCACGCTAGCCTATGCCGTCGGTGCAGGAAAAGCCGTGATATCGACACCCTATTGGTATGCCGAAGAGCTATTGGCGGATGGTACTGGAGTACTTGTTCCGTTCCGTGACTCCTCCAAAATTGCCGAAGCCGTTATTGAAATTGAAAAGAATCCAATCGCACGACGCGAAATGGGAGAGAAGGCAGCGCAGCTTGGCAATACCATGCTCTGGTCAGAAGTTGGAAGACGCTACACAGAGTCAATCGAACTTGCTGTCGAGAAAATCGAGAATGCGAACCGACAAACACGGGAATCAAGACGGACGGTTACTCCCGAGATAGATAAACTCTCTTCGCTTAACACGTTCCACCTGCGAGAAATGAGCGATGACACAGGAATTTTGCAGCATGCAACCCATTCCATTCCCCTTCGATCCGAAGGATATTGCGTTGATGACAACGCTCGTGCCTTGCTATTCACCGCACTGGTAGAGAACTTTGATGGACTACCCGAAGACCTTGATCTTTACCAAAGTTGTTACTTGAGTTTTGTGTTAGAAGCCTTCAATTCCGACCGTGGCCGATTCCGAAACTTCATGGATTATCAAAGAAATTGGCTGGAACGCGAGGGATCAGATGACTCACACGGGCGTGCAGTTTGGGCGCTTGGAACCTTAATTCATAAATGTACAAATAAGAATCGAAGGGAGGTCGCAATGAAACTTTTTAAGGATTCTCTACCCGCATTCGACAATATTTCAAGCCCCCGAACTTGGGCATACGGCATCTTAGGTGCAGATGAATACCTCCATGTTTTCCCCCACGACTTAGAAGTGAGAGTTTTTATGGAGAAGCTTGCAAATCGATTGCTTGATCAATACGAGCTTTGCCGAGATGGAGATTGGAACTGGTTTGAAGAATCTCTCAGCTATGCGAATGCTCGTCTGCCGCAAGCACTGATGCTCGCCGGACACACTCTGATCAATGACCGAATGTTAAGAGCCGGACTCGAGTCGATTGAATGGTTGCGGTTGATTCAGACAAACAAAGAGGGACAGTTTTCACCCATCGGGAGTAATCAATGTTTCCTTAAAGGAAAGATTCGCGACGAGTTTGATCAGCAACCAATTGAAGCGGCAGCCTCTGTTTCGTGTTACCTTTCAGCTTGGAAAGTCACTGGCAAATCAACTTGGCTCGCCGAAGCGCATCGCGCTTATAACTGGTTCCTCGGAGCAAACAGTATCGGAATCGCTCTGTACGATGAGAAAAATGGTGGATGTTACGACGGACTTCACCCCGATAGGCTGAACAAAAACCAAGGAGCCGAATCGACTCTCTCTTTCCTTTGTGCGAAGACAGAAATGCGCACTGCACTTTTTCCATCCAAGACCGAAGCGGCCAAGAAGACTCCCTATGCATCTAAATGAATACGAGGTGCTTTTGCACCGTCATCCAAACAATCCAATTCTAACGGCTGCGGATTGGCCCTACCCTGCCCATTCCGTTTTTAACCCCGGGGCGGTGATGCTAAAAGATGGCACCACCCTCCTCATGTGCAGAGTTGAGGATCGGCGGGGTATTTCGCATTTGTGTGCGGCACGATCAGCGAATGGGATCGATGGCTGGGTGATTGATCAGAAACCTACTTTTGAACACGATCCGATGAACTATCCGGAAGAAATGTGGGGAATTGAAGATCCCCGCATTACCTATATGCCCGAACTTGAAGAGTATTTACTGACCTATACGGCGTTCGGAAAATCGGGACCTGGAGTCGCAATCGCATCAACGGAGGACTTTGTCACTTTTGAGCGATACGGTTTGGTAATGAATCCCGACGATAAAGATGCGGCACTTTTCCCGCGTCGATTCGATGGCGAATTCGCAATGATCCATCGCCCGTCGACAGAATTTACCGCCAATATGACGATTTCCTTTTCTCCAGATCTGCGTAACTGGGGCGGTCAAAAATTACTCATGCCGGCACGGCGGGGAGCTTGGTGGGACGCAAACAAAATTGGACTGTCACCACCACCAATTGAAACAGAAAAGGGCTGGCTCGTTATGTATCACGGCGTGCGAAGACATGCGTCGGGTTCCATCTATAGACTTGGCCTTGCCTTGTTCGACCTTGAGCATCCAGAAATTTGCTTGAAGCGAGGGCAGTCGTGGATTTTTGGGCCCGAGACAATGTATGAACTTGTTGGAGATGTTGGCTCAGCGGTATTCCCTTGTGGGTATACGATTCTCGCGGACGGTGATACGGTCAATTTCTACTATGGAGCCGCCGATAGCAGCATTTGCCTTGCCACGGCGAGTATCCAAAAAATGCTTGAGTGGTTGGATCGCGAAGGAAGCGAAATGTCAGGGGTCGCGGGATTGGTAGCTGAGCGAGAATTTGATCAGCCACCTTATTAATAGAGGCGAGGAATAAAAAATATGGCCCGCTGCACATAATGCAGCGGGCTATATTCTTAATCAGTTACTACTTGGTGATGCGGAACGAAATCTGAGCTTGATACTCGTCGTTCATTCCCTTACTTGTCATGACATCGTTGAAGCTTCCACGAACGTCACCGCGGATTTTGCCGGTGTAACGATCGTATGTAAAGATGATGTCTTTGGTCCGATTACTTGGATTAATGTCAGAGTGGTCATCGTTGCCAGCAAGTCCCCCATCATCATCCCAAAGAGCAATCTTGATCGTGTTGATGCGCTTTTTAGTGTCGAGCATGATTTTCCAATCAGGATCTCCGTTGTCGGTTGCAAACTTCTCAGTCTGAGTAAGGACGCCGTTGACTGTGACATTGGCGTAGAAATCGGCACGATTCTTACCGAGTGGCGTGCCGCGATCAAGATTGTCAATTTGTTTAACATTCGAGATATGAAGCATTGGAATCTGCCCCGTCATACTCGGAGGCGTAGATGTCAAAATGAGCTGAAGTGCCATGAGGGCAGTTGAAGTAATCATTACATTTTCATCATACTTCCCATTTGCAGCGTTTATTTCTCATATTATCTAAACAAATAATAATCAGTTATTAAATGAGTAAAAACATATAAAATAAATATATTATCACCGCTCGTGAATTCAAACGAGTCAAATTTCCCCCAAATCGCAAACATGATTAATCACCAAAATTGGAATTAAATAGTAAATCTGTCCATAAATCCAATGACATTGGAATTCAAGACGAGATTGCCGAAAGTGAAATAGGATACAATATATTTGGGCTCGTAAATTAAGTCCCCCAAAAGCGTCGAACGGACAAGGTCAATTCGTTGTCCGTAACAAGAAACAACAACTAATTGTGACAACAACTTTTTTAATGATTGAGATACCAGGTTGCCTGCATGGTTGAAGTTGGTTACCTTAACGGATAATTCTCGCCTAGACGCAGGACATCGCCATGCTAAAGAAAAGCTTATCGCCTCGAGAAGAACAAATCGACAAGAAAATGAAACAAGTCATGATCAAAATCAAAGGGATGAGTTGCGAACACTGTGTCAATTCAGTGAAATCTGCACTAGAAGCAGCTGAAGGAGTGACCGCTGTTCAAGTCGAACTCATAAATGAGGAGGCTGTCGTGGAAGGAACAACTTTCTCAAACGAATCACTCATCAAGGCAATCCAGGTAGAGGGTTACGAAGCCC
>JBJXDW010000060.1:0-21170 GCA_046154445.1 Fimbriimonadaceae bacterium
TTTGGATTGGAGGTTCTGTAGACGAATTTATTGGCAACGATATAGTCGTTTGTGCGAAGGGTATCGACCATTGACGGCGATGGAATATAGAATGTTTGGATGCCGAATGGGCGGACGAGCATGAAGACAACGACAGCGGCGTAAACGAGAGCGTCGGCGAGGTCGTTGATGATGCGGGCAACGGGATAGGCACCGGAACGGAGATGTTGAGGGGTGTCCTTGAGATACTTATAGAGTACAACTCGAATAATTGTGAACGCAATTGCGAACATCACGATTTGGCTGATGGGGGTTCTGGCGACCTTATCTATCATGAAGATAAGGCCACCTGGTTTAGCTTGTGCTAGGAGGTTCCCGGCCAAATTGAGCATTGTTTAGCGTTTCTCGGCGATTCGAGCAGCCTTACCGACTTTGCCTCGGATGTAATAGAGTTTGGCGCGTCGTACTTTCCCGTGCTTGAGGACTTCAAATTTCTCTACGTTGGGGCTGTGGAGGGGGAGGGTTCGTTCAACTCCGACACCGTTGCTCATTTTGCGGATGGTGACGTTGCGAGCGATGCCGCCATTTTTCATGGCGATTACGAGACCTTCAAAAACCTGGATTCGTTCTTTGCCGGCTTCGCGGACTTTAACGTGGGCTCGGATGGTGTCGCCAGCTTTGATGACGGGGACGTCGCTTTTGATATTCGGCTCAGCGACGCTGGCAAGAATGGCCTGCTTTGACATAAATCGTTTTCTCCTAGGAAATGAGTGGGCCGGGAAGGCTAGCTCAGGAAGGGAATTATAGCAAATCGAGGTCGCTTGGTGACAGGTCCGCTTGGGCGAATAGGTCTGGTCGCCGCGTTTTTGTGCGATTTAACTGCTGTTGGCGTCGCCACTGGGCAATTTTCTGGTGATTTCCTGAGCGGAGGACTTCGGGCACTTCCTCGCCTTTGAAGGTCTGGGGTTTGGTGTAGAGGGGGAAACCGAGGAGGCCATCATTGGAGTGGGAGTCGTCTTGGTGGGATTCGGGGGATCCGAGGACTCCGGGGAGAAGGCGGACAATGCTATCGGTCATGGCGAGGGCGGGGAGTTCGCCGCCGGTGAGGACAAAGTCGCCGATCGTGAACGAGTGGGTGGCGATTTGGGTGGCGACTCGTTCGTCGATGCCTTCGTAGTGACCGCATATGAAGATGATGTGTTGGAGTTGGCTGAGGTTTTCGGCGTCGGCTTGGGAAAATCGTTCGCCGGCGGGGTCGGTGAGGATGATTGCGGTTTGGGGGTTTGGGGAGCAGGCCTGGACAGCAGTTTCGATAATGGTGGCCATCATGACCATTCCGGGGCCACCGCCGTAAGGGGAATCATCAACTGTTCGGTGTTTATCGGTGGCGTGATCGCGTGGGTTTTGGGTTGAGAATTCGATGATGTTTTGGGTAACGGCGCGCGCTATGATGCTGTGATTGAGGGCGGGGAGCACCATTTCGGGGAAAAGAGTGACGAAATCTATCTTCATTGCGCAGAATTAAGGGTACCGCTTCAGTTAAGTATTGTTAGTACCGGGTAAATTTGTTAGCGTGAACGTTCCAGTTGATTTGAAGTATACGAAGTCGCATGAGTGGGTGCGGGTTGATGGTGATACAGCGGTGATTGGGATTACGGATCATGCTCAAAGTGAGCTTGGTGACGTGGTTTTTATTGATTTGCCGAATGTTGGTCGACACTTGGGTGCGGCGGAGAGTTTTTGCACAGTTGAAAGCGTGAAGACGGTCAGTGACGTTTATTCTCCGATTGCTGGAGAAGTAACGGCAGTAAACGAAACTTTAGGGGCGCAGAGTGAGTTAGTGAATTCTGATCCTTACGGGGATGGGTGGTTGGTGAAGATTAAGTTGGACGATGCAGGTTCGCTGGAAGGTTTGCTTTCGGCGGAAGGGTATTCGGCTAGCTTGAACGACTAATTTAGGCATTTGATCCCGCTGTGTTCTTTGGAGAATAAGCGGGATTTTTTGTACTTTGGAGTTTTGATGGCTTCTTTTCTAAATCAGAAAGTATTGAAGAACCAGAGTTTTCGTGATTTGTGGCTTGGTCAGTCCATTTCACAGTTGGGAGATTCTATGTATTATATGGTTTTTTTGTTTATGGCGGATCACGTTTCTAAGAATCCGATGGTGGTTGGATTTGTGGGGGCTTTAGCGGCAATCCCTTACGTTATCTTTGGCCCATTTGCGGGGGTTTTGGTAGATCGAGCTGATCGTCGGAAGTTGATGTTGGGGGCAGATGTTGCGAGCGGGTTGATTACAGCAGCTTTAGCGATTTACGCGTTCTTTGCGCCGAGTCCAGCGGTTTGGGTTTTATATGTTGCGGCGTTTTTAATGAGTTCGGTGAATACGGTTTTCTTTCCGGCTCGGTCGGCATCTATTCCGAGGCTCGTTCCGGCTGATCAGGTGGTTGAAGCAAACGGGGTGAGCGAGGCTACCCGGCAACTCGTTTCGATTATGGGGTTAGCGGTTTCGGCGGCGGGCCTCGGAGCTTTGTATAAGATTTGGCCTGATTACTTCTTCTTTGCTGGCGTTATCGCTAATTCGTTGACATTTTTTGCATCGGCTTGGTTTATTCGTCGGTTGCCGTCAATATTGCCATTGAAGGAGGAGGTTGCAGATGAAAATTTGAATCCGATGAGTCGAGTTTTGGAGGATATGAAAGTGGGCTTAAAAGCAGTTCGTCAAGATCCAATTATTCGGCTTGCGTTGCCAATGAATATGGTTTCGACATTGGCAGTGGCGGGATTTTTTGTTGTCTATTTAGCTTTGAATCGGGCTTGGTATGGAGGGGAATATGGCACTCTTGCGGCTATCGAACTATGTTTCTCGGTGCCGATGTTGTTTATGAGTTTGTGGGTTGGTAAGCAGGTGGTTATTCATCCGGGCCGATGGACAATGGTCGGTTATATTGGGTTGGGGGTTACGGTTGGACTCATGGCGATTTGTAAGCCTTTTTGGTCGATGCTCTTGATGAATGCTTTGTGCGCATTGTTTTTGCCGCTTTTAATTATTCCTTTGCAGAGTTATTTGCAATTGGCAGTAGTTGATGAGGTACGCGGGCGGGTGAATTCGACTTGGAGCATGGTGAGTCAGGCTATGAACCCGATCGGCGTGGTTGTGATTGGTGTTTTGTTAAAGGCGATTGGGATTGAAGGTTGTTTGTGGGTTATGGGTGGGTTGTTTATTGGGGCCGGTTTGCTTGGTTATTTATGCAAAGCATTTATGAATGCGCAAATGCCGGTGATGGATGATCAGGCGGCATAGAGACCGGATTTTCGGCTGACTTGACCGAGGATGAAGGCAAAATCGTCGAATCCTTCGCTGAGGTTGCTGAAGATTGGGGCTTCAGCGGAATAAGGATCGTGGTCGAAGGTGCTGACGAGGTGGTAGCTTTCGCGACCTTGGCGTTTGTAATCGCAGGTTAGGTCAGTTTGCGTGGCGAGTTTGAGTCGAGTGAGGTGTTTGGGGTAGAGGCCCGACCAAAAGAGGATGAAGTCGCCGATGTGCTTATGGACTTCGCGTTCTCTGTCAAATGAGTCGGCATTGAGACGGACGTCGCCTTCAGCGAGCATTTCGATGATGGAAGTGACGGTTTGGCCGCTGTGGTTTTTGATCGCGTAGAGTCGATCGGTACGCATAAAGTCGAAGAGTAGTGCGGTGAGATAGTCGTGCGTTTCGGGCGCAATAGCGGGGCCGATATGGTGACCGATCTCGGTTTGGACGAGTTCAGCCATCATCTGGTAGAGGGGATGAGTGGGACTGATTCTTGCCATTTGTTTCCTTAGACGTCTAGGAATTCGCGGTGTTCCTGTACGTAACTGTGATTTTTGGGGTGATGAGCGAACTTCGTTAGGTTTTTGACGGTGAAAATCTAGCGTTATTGCGGGGTTAGGTTTTTGAAGCAACCTTGGGCGAGAAATGGCGTCTAAATTGGGTAGGGCATCGTATGCAACCACAGAATACGCCGGATCCATATGCGAGTCAGTCGAAGAAGTCGCTCGTAGCGCTTGGCTTTGGAGCGGGGATTTTGGTTGCTTTGTTGATTTTTGGGGGTGGCCTCTATGCGCTTGGATTGATGGGGCCGAAGCCGGTTTCGGCGTTGAATGCGGCCGGTCAACAGCAATCCGTTTTGCCGGCGGTGGGGAAACAGGAATCGGTTTTGCCGGCGATTCCGTCGGCTCCGGAGCCTGCGTTGCCGAAGCCACAGGAAGCGATTCGAATGCCGGATGATATTTATAACTGGCTAGAGCATTTGCGCAAGACGGAGGAGTTACGCAAGTCACTTTCGGCGGATCAGATTGGTGAGTTGACGGTGATGATGACGAGGATGAAGACTTCCAGCATTACGGATGCGATGAAGAATTTGTTTACGGGTGATGAATCACCGATTCCGATCGATGAGGGTGCGCCAAGCAAAGACACTCTGATTGTGGATGCAAAAGAAAAGCGTGAAGAGTGGAAGAAGTTAAATGAGTACTTCTTAAGCTATCCGCCTCCGGCGGAATGTGTCCCGATTCAGGCGAGTTATACGCAAGCGTTGGGTGAAACAGGCGCGATGATCGTTGAGATTTTGGATGCGGTTAATATGGCATCGGAGTCGCCGGATAAGGCAGTTGCGGCTTTGACCAAGATGCAGGGAACTTCCGGAGGCCGAATTGATACTTTGGCTAAACAGACCGATGAGCAGGTGGGTGATGTTTGCCGCAAGTATGAGACTCGGAAGTGGTTTGGAATTTCCGGGGATGTTGGCGGCGGGTTCATGAGTCAGCTTGGCGGATTCTGATATCATCATTTTGTGATGGGTAAGAAACGCACGGCACCGGGTTTGATGGATCTGAAGGGGAAGGAGCGGGTGGTTTGTTTAACAGCTTATGATGTGATGTCGGCGGAAATGGCGGAAGCGGCGGGGGTTGATTTGGTTTTGGTGGGGGATTCTTTAGGGAATGTGATTTTGGGTTATGAGACGACGCTTCCAGTTGAACTAGAAGATGTTGGCTACCATGTTCGGGCTGTGAAACGCGGCTTGAAGGAAGCACTTTTGATTGCAGATTTGCCGTTTGGAAGTTATCAGTGTTCGACCGAACAAGCGGTTGAGAGTGCGGTTTATCTAATGAAATGCGGGGCTGAAGGGGTGAAGTTGGAAGGGGATTATCCGGAGGCGATTGCGGCTTGCGTGAAGGCGGGGATCCCGATGATGGGTCACGTTGGATTTACTCCGCAGAGTGTAAATGGTTTTGGGGGATTTAAGGTTCAGGGTCGGGATGATGGGGATGAGATTTTGGAGGTTGCACAACGGCTGGATGAAGCGGGCGCATTTGGGATTGTATTAGAGATGATGCCGTCAGTCTTAGCTGAGCGAATAACGGCAAGTGTTGGTTGTTTGACGATCGGGATTGGGGGCGGGGTGAAATGTGATGGTGAGATTCAGGTGTGGCACGATGTGTTAGGGCTAAGCGCTAAACAGTATAAACATGCGAAAGCGTTTGTTTCTGGTCGTGAATTATTCATTGAAGGTATTGGAAAGTATGTGGTCGATGTTAGGAATGGAAATTTCCCCGGTGAGGAGAATTCGTTTTGATCGTCTTGCGAACGATTGCAGAAGTCAAGGAATTTAGAAAAGGGGTTGGTTCGGTGGGGTTTGTTCCGACGATGGGGGCATTGCATGCGGGGCATTTGATTTTAATGTCGGAGGCGGTTGCGAGTTGCGATGTCGCTATCGGGAGTATTTTTGTCAATCCATTACAGTTTGGGCCAAATGAAGATTTATCAAAATATCCGCGTCAGGAGGAGACTGACATTGCGATGGCGGCAGGAGCTGGAGTGGCGGCGATGTTTTGCCCATTGGCAGAAGAGATGGTTGGATCGAATTTGACGACAGTTTCAGTTCGCGGGGTTTCTGATCTTTTTGAAGGCGAGAAACGACCTGGTCATTTTGATGGTGTTGCAACAATTGTTGCGCGTTTGTTTGGAATAGTCGAGCCAGATGTGGCGTTTTTTGGGTTGAAAGATTTGCAACAGTGTGCAGTTATTGCGCAGATGGTTCGAGACCTGTGTCTACCTGTAAGCTTAAGTTTCTTAGAAACAGTGCGTGAGCCGAGTGGATTAGCATTAAGCAGTCGCAACGCTTACTTCAGTGATTCAGAGAGAGTTGAAGCAGCGAAGTTGAATAGTTTATTGCGAAAAACGTCGCAACGCATTTTAGAATCCGGTGAAGACATTGGAGAGGTATTAAACAAAAGTACTTCAGAGATGAAGTCATTTGGTTTTGAAGTTGAGTATTTGGAATTGGTTGATCCGCATTCAATGAAACCGGTGCGAAACATTGAAAAGGGGTTCCGAATTATCATAGCGGCTAGGTTTTGTGGTGTTCGACTGATTGATAATATTTTGCTAGATGCATAGTTATTTCGGAATTATTCCTATTTGTGCGAGTTTAGGTGTGGCATAATTCGTACTTGCGATTAAGGCTCGTAGAGCGTTGCAAGGACTTGCTATGGCAAAGACATTAGATCAGATTAAAGCTTCGTTGAAGTTAAAGACATCACCGAAAGAGGGTGTATTGAGTATGCGCGTTGGAAAACGCAAAGTGACGCTACCGTTTGAGGTGCGGATGTTGGAATGCGATGGTTTCGTTTTCATTCACGTACCGCCTGCGGCAGAAGTTTTCAAGACGGGCGAAGGAGATTTCGCGATTGTCAGCGATGTTAAGGGTGCGGAAGCAGCGGTTGCTGAGTTCAAGAAGTCACGCCGACGCCGACGTGGCGGTTCACGGTCTGCGGCAGAAATGCCAGACGAATTGAAGGCAGCGTTGAGCAAAGTGCCGGCTGGCTTTAAGTTGGTTTACGGAGCGGATGGCGTTCCTCGTCTTGCGAAGACTCGCGTTCGCCGCAAGAAGTAAGCATTCCGGCTTAATTATTCGGCTCGCCCGGTGAAGAATCGGGCGGGTCGGGTAATTATTAGAGAGTAAGCCCGATTAGCTCAGCGGTAGAGCAACCGCCTTGTAAGCGGTAGGTCGTCAGTTCAATTCTGTCATCGGGCTCCAGATTTGTTTTTTGTTATTGATCTTGTATTTGTGGTTCGACAAGGTTTTTGCGATTCAGCCATGCGATTGTTGCGCCAATTGCGACGCACGTTCCGCCGAAAATGAGAGCAGGGGGTAGGCCGTAGGCGTCGGCAGCGGCACCCATCCAGATGTTGCCGAGGGGAGCTAATCCAGCGATGGCCCACATATGCATACTGAGGACTCGGCCCCGTAGGGGTGCAGGAGAGATGATTTGGAAAAGGGTGTTGGTTGTATTAAATTGGGCGATAGATGATGCGCCTAAGATTGCGAGAAGTGGCATCGCAACATAGATGTTTTGGCAGAAACTGAGGGCGACCAATGAGACTCCGAAGCTCGACATTGCGAGTCGGACGATTTTTGTTTTGAGATTTCTCTTTGAAATTGTAATGATTGTTATTAGTCCAGTGATAGCTCCGATACCGATTGCGCTATAGCAGAGTCCAAGCCCGGCTTCGTCGAGGTGAAAGAGGTCTTTGGCGATGGCGGGCATTTGGAACATGTAGGGGACACCGAATAGACTGAGTGCGCCTTCCATGAGGAACAGCATTCGGAGGGAAGGGTCTCGGAACGTGAAGAGCATTCCCTCGAAGATGAGGTCTTTGATCGGCTGACCGGGGCGGCCGGAAGACGGGACTTTGGTTTTGAGGGCGATGGCGGCATAGGTCATTGCGAGAAAGCTGACGGTATTGACCCAGAAACAGGTGGCGAATCCGAAAGCGGCAGTCAGGATTCCTCCTATGGCTGGGCCGATTGCCCGGGCGAGGTTGAAAGTCATGGCTTGGAGGGGAACGGCTTGGGAGAGTTCTTGGTCGCCCACAACTTCTCGGACAATGGTTTGGCGGGAAGTTGGCTCGACGGTTTGCACGAGACCTCCGATGAGAGCGACGATGAGGATTTGGACGAGTGTGAGGGTGTGGTTGGAGGCAGCAAAGGCGTTGAAAGCGGTTGAGACAAAGAGGATGATGCTGGTACCGATCAGCATTTTTCGGCGATCCATGAGATCGACTAAAACTCCGACTATTGGCGAAAGTATTGTGACGGGGAGCATTCCGAAGACGGCAACTAATGCAAGGTCAGTTTTGCGTCCTGTGAGCTGATAAATGTAGGCCCCTTGCGCGACCATTTGGATCTGTGTTCCAGTGAATGAGATGAGGGCGCCGAACCACAGGAGTCGGAAATCGCGGTGCCGGAAGACTCGGAATGCGGGCCAGGCTTTGAGAAAAGTGAGTGCTCTCTCGATTTGCCCTGACATGAGGTTTAGCTTAACCAAGTTTTGACGGAACTGGTGGGTAGTGACTTGGTATAATTGCTTTGGGAAGTAAGCAGGTTTGGTGAGGCAATTAAAGATACTCCAAGTGATATCCAGCGCTGCGACCTCGGGGGCTGAGAAGCATTCTATTGCGCTTGCGCGTCGTTTGCAGTATCAGGGGCACTCGGTAGATTTGCTGTCACCGGAAATTCCGTGGGTTCGCGATGAACTTGAGGGGACTGGTGTAACGGTTCATCAGCTTGATTTGAAGTCGGGTTGGGGTGTTCCGGCACTTTTGCAAATGAATCGGCTCGCGAAGGAGCGGCAGTACGATTTGGTTCATGCTCATTTGAGCCGCGCGGCTTATTTAAGTTTGCTGCCGACAGCGCTGCAGGATATTCCGCTGGTTTGTAGTGTTCACGTTAAAACCCATTATTTGGTTTATCGATTGGCTTCGCGGAAATCGAACCGAGTTGTTGCGGTGAGCAATTATATTCAAGGATTGCTTGAGGGGTCTCGCGTTCCGGCAAAGCATATTGATGTTGTTCATAACGGGACAGATTTTCAGGATTTGCAATACGCTGCGGACAACGATGTTAAGAGCGAGTTTGGGTTGCCCGAAGATCGGCGATTGATTGGATTGGTTGGTCGGGTCGCGGAAGAGAAAGGGCATTTGATTGCGGTGAACGCAATGCCGAAGGTGTTGGAGGAGCATCCGGATGCTCATCTTTTGTTTGTTGGCCGGGCGGAAGGGGAGTTTGCTGATTATTTACGGAAGCGCGTTGCGAGTCAGGAATTGGGGAATCGGGTGACGTTTACGGGGAATCGGGCGGATGTGGCGCGTATGCTGGATTCGATGGAGTTTTCGATTTTGCCTAGTTCGGCGGAGGCTTGTCCGCTTGCAGTTTTGGAAAGTATGGCGCGGAAACGACCAGTGGTTGGTGCGCGGATCGGGGGGGTTGATGAACTCGTGATCCATAAGGAAACTGGACTTTTAGCCGAGCAGACTCCGGAGGATTTTAGTGCAGGGATGAATTATTTGCTGGAGAATGAACCTGATCGATTGCGAATGGGAACTAACGCTTTGCAAATGATTCATGAGCGGTTTACGTTTGCTCAGATGATGGAGCGGATGGAAGCGGTCTATGCGCGGGCAATTAAGCCAGAATAGTATTTAATGCAAGGATGGGGGCTGATTTATGATTTATTGCTGGCGCTCTCGGCGGCATTATTGTTGGGACTGATTTTTGAGCGATTTAAGCTGAGTGCGATTATTGGCTATTTGGCAGCGGGTGCGATTGTTGGCAAGGGTGGGCTTGCTTTGTTGCAGAAGCCAGACGAGGTGACAGTGATTGCGGAGATTGGGGTCGCGCTATTGCTGTTTACAATCGGGCTTGAATTCAGTTGGCGCAGTTTGCGGAAGATGGGGGGGAAAGTATTTGTTGGGGGTGGGGTAATGGTGGTGGTCTGCACTCTGTTCTTGACGAGTGTGGGGTTGGGAGCTGGACTTGCTTGGCAGGCGGCGGTGATTATTGGGGCGGCTGGATCGCTTAGTTCGACAGCGATTGTGATGCGGGTTTTGCGCCAGAGGAATGACCTTGATTCGATTCATGGCAAGGCGTCGCTTGGAGTGCTGCTTGTGCAAGATATTGCGGTCGTACCGCTTGTCTTGGGGGTGACATTTATTGCGAGTGGCTCAAGGGAGATTGGACCGGCGATTGGTCAGGCGCTTTGGGCGGCGGCGATATTAGTGCTAGTTTTGGTCATATTTGTTAGCCAGATCGTGCCGAGACTGTTGCATGAAAAGATCGTGGCGAGGAACCGTGAGTTACCAATTATTTTGGCGGTTGTGACTTGCGTGGGGGCAACATGGGCGGCTCATGAGTTGGGAATTTCGCCAGCTTTGGGGGCGTTTTTTGCAGGGATGCTCCTGGCTGATTCGAAATTTAGCGAGCAGATGCGAGCGGACGTTATGCCACTGCGAACACTGTTTGTGACAATCTTTTTTGTGAGTGTCGGGTTGTTAGCGGATTTGGGGTGGATGATCCGGCATCTGCCGCTTGTTTTGGCGGTGACGGTTCTGGTGATGGCGGTGAAGACGGTTGCGACTTACTTTGCGATGAGGCCGTTTGTGCGAGGAATTATTGAGACGTCTGCGGTCGCATTGGCATTGAGCCAAGTGGGTGAGTTTTCGTTTGTTTTGCTTTCGATAGGAACGGATGCAGGGATGATTGGGTCGGATTTGTTCCAATTAGTGATTTCGACGATCATGTTGAGTTTGTTGGTCGCCCCGGTGATGGTGGCAAATGCGTTGCCTTGGTCGGTGTTTTTGGCGAAGCGGCTGGTGCCTGCGCGTAAGTTGGTGGCGAGCAAGCGGGCAGCGCATCGGAAAGCTATGCGGGGTCATGTGGTTACGATCGGTTACGGTGAGGCGGGGCAGGCGACTTGCTTGGCGATGCGCGATATTGGGTGTGTTCGCATGGTGATTGATCTTGACCCTCGGCTTGTGCAGTTGGCGGAAGCGAACGGAAATTTTGCGGTCATAGGCGATGCGACGAGTGCAGATTTTTTGGAAGAAGTTGCTCATATTGGGGATGCACGGGCAATTTTGGTGACCGTGAGCGACCATACGGTATGTCGGCGAGTTGTCGCGCTTTGCAAGTCGATTGCGCCGGAAGTTCTGCTGGTGACTCGGAGTCGTTATCACGTTTTTTCGGCGGAATTGGATATGGTCGGAGCGGACGAAGTTGTGGATGAGGAAATGTTGGTGGGTGAAAAGATGGGGCGTAGAGTTGCGCGGTTGTTTGGTAACGAAGATGAGAAGCAAAATTTTGATTGGGATTCAGATGTCCCTTACGCTTAGGCGACGAGTTGGGGAGCGGTTGAAGTAAACTGTCAAGTTCGTTATGTCAAACGATTCGATGCTATCTCAAGAAGGATATGACAAGCTCAAGAAAGAGCTTGAGTTTTTAAAAGGGGCGGAACGTGCCCGGATTGCGGATAATATTCGCGAGGCGAAGTCGCATGGCGACCTCAAGGAAAACGCAATGTATCATGAGGCAAAGTTAAATCAATCACGACTGGAATCTCGAATTGGTCAAATTGAGCGAGTCGTAATGAATGCTCAGATTGTAACGACGGAGCGAACGGCGGGGATTGCCCATTTGGGTTCGACGATTGAACTTGAGGACTTGGAGTTTTGCGACAAGATGAAGATTCGATTGGTCGGAGCATTTGAGGCTGATCCACTGAATGACTTGATTTCGGTGGCTTCGCCGATGGGGTCGGCGTTGTTGGAAAAAGAAGCTGGGGCCCTCATTGAAGTGGAAACTCCTGGCGGTATCCAGAAATACAAAATTTTGAGCGTGGATTGATATGCGGATTGCGCGACTTGGACTTGGGTTATTGGTTTTGGTAGGTTTAGCGGGTTGCGATGTGGCGGGGATGGCGATTGATAGTAAGGGCGGTGGCCCTCAACTTGAGATTGATCAAGTTCGGATTGATCGAGAAGCTTTGACGAGTAATTTGTCGTTGATGAGCCAGGAGAGTTCGATTCGGATTGGTCAGGATTTGAATATGGTTTTGGTTGGGGGCTATCGCAGACCGAAGCGGGGGGTGACCCTGCGGGAGCTGCCGCCTGAGGTGAGTAGTGATTTTGTGGGTTTGGGGTGGGAGACGACGGAGCGGACAGTTTCGCTCGTTGCAAAAGAATCGGACGTTGTGATGGCGCTTGATATGGAGAATTCCGTGACGATGGAGCATCGCGATGAGGTTGTTTCGAAGTATCAATTTATTTATGGGGATCCAAGTGCGACGGTTGGGGACCAGAGAGCGAGTTATTGGTTTTGGGAGAAGGGGCCGGTTCGGGTGATGATTTGCTCGGTGCGGATTGGGGAGGGCACATTTCGGTTGACTTCGGTTTTGGGCTTGGGGACAGTGATGGATCGGTTGCGGATGGATGCGGATTCGGCTCGGCAGGATGTTGGGGCGGCGGCGCAGATTGCGGCGGAAAATCCTGTGAAATAGGTGCAACTTGGCCCCAGATTTTGGCGTCATTATGTTTGTCGCTTCTTTCGGGAAGCGATAAATTCTAAAAAACAAAGGAGGTGGTGCCCAGACATGGATAACCATAAACAGAACCACCTCAGAGGCCTCGGGTTTTAGCGAATCCGGACTTAATCGATTGGGTTCGTCATGAACTTGATCTCTGAGGTGCAAAACAGAACACCCCGGCCACTTCCTGGTCGGGGTAATTTTTTTTGAGGAGTGATTTTTTGAATGATTTCCAGATTAAGACTGGATTGACTTGTTGAAGACAGTCCTTCGGATCTTTTGATTTTCTAGGACTGGCCCCCTGCCAAAGCATGAGTGACGAAGTTTGAGAATTATGCTTCCCTGCTTATTGCGATGCAAGAGGCAAGGGCACTTAGGACGATTTGGTTTCTTGTTTCCCGGGCTACGCTTTGCTTAACCCGGGTCACCCGATTTCAAAAAATATTATTCTTTTGGAATCACGGCGATGGCGCTGACCAAGAGCATCATTTCGTCGGTGGTTTCTTCGCCCCAGGTGATGAGTTTTGGAGGATCGTGGGGTTGGAATGGGTTGTTGGTTGTGTTATCGTAAATGGCTTCGAGTCGGATAATTGTGCCGCCTGGGAGGTCGATTGGTTTGACAGGGGTGTAGACGAGTTGCCAATTGAAGTCCCAATTTTTGAGGTCGATGAGAACCTTTTCAGACTTATCTGGGAGGATGGCAGTAGCTTTCATTGATTGCCCGAGCATGTGCATGTGGGGCATAAGGTTGTATATCCGGAAGTCAACTTCTTTGCCGCGAATTTTGGCCGGGAGAGGCATATCGAACTTGAAGTGTTGGTCGGCTTTGTCGGGCTGGATTCTGATAAAGGGGTTGGCGAGGAATTCTAGATCAACGGCGTGTTTTGGCGTTGATTTGTTGGTGTAGAGGACGATGGTTGTTTGATCGGATTCGACTTTGCCAGATTTGTTGTAGTGGACTTGGAGGATGATATCGGTGCCGGGTTCGAGGAGGAATCCGGCATCTTCGGGGAGGAGGTGTCCATGGGCGCCGGGAGCCCAGCCGCCCAGAGCACCATCTGGATTGAAGCCCACTCCGCCTCCGGATGATCGGTAGCCAAGTTTGCCGTCGCCTTTTGGCCCGGTTGCGAGTTTGCGACCTCGACCGCTTTTGTCAGTGAATGCGATGACGTGGTGGACAATGTTTTTGTTGCCAGGAGCGACATCCATGCCGGAAATCCAGGTCGGGACTTTGATATCTGGGGAAATGACATAGTTCCAATATTCATCGTCGCCTTCGGCTCCAAGTTCGAGGGAGTAAGGCATTTTTAGTGTGATGTCGGGCTTACCGTTAGCCCAGCCATCGGAGAATTTTGGTAGAGCTGGTTCTTTGGCTTGATCTCCCCTCGGGGCTCCTGAATCGGCCCATGCTTGTAGGGTTGCAATTTGCTCGCTACTCAAGTGGGCGTCGTCTTTGAACTCTACGTCGGCGGGTTGAGCCTTCCAGGGAGGCATGCGCCGCTTGGAGGTGGCAAGAGCGATCATGTCGCTGTAGCGCTTGGCGTTGGCATATCCTTCGAGGCTAAACGGGGCATTTTGACCAGGTCGGTGGCACTTGATGCATTTGTCGTTGAGGATGGGGGCGACGTTTTCGGCGTACGTGACGACTTTTAGAACCTGCGGTTTATCTTGATTGAGGGGTGTGGAGGGGGTGGGGTTGAGAGTAACTAAGGCGAGAAATCCGGTCGCCGGGATGATTGCTGAGAAAATTTTTGCGGTTAAATTCATGGGTTCCTCTGAACTAGTTTAGTTAATCAACGAGTCAACTTGTGTTAAAGTTTACTGTATGTCTAAAAAGCGGGTCCTTGTGACGGGTTCAAGTCGGGGAATTGGTCGAGCGATTGCATTGAGGCTGGCGACAGATGGGTGGGATGTAGCAGTTCATTTTAATGAAAAAGCGCAGGCAGCAGAGGAAGTGATTCAGTTATTGGGCGAACGGGCATCGGGAGTTTACGAGGCGAATCTAGGGGATATTAAGCAGGCGAAAAAGTTGGTTAGCAGGGTGTTAAAAGATGGACCGCTGCATGCGGTGGTGAACAATGCGGGAGTTTATGTGACGATGGATTTTGCGGGTTGCGCGGATGCGGCATTTGATGCGGCATTTAGTCGTTGTATGACGGTGAATTTTGAGGCTCCAGCTTGGATTGTGCGAGAGGCATCGCAACACTTTATCAAGAATGGTGGCGGAGTAGTTATTAATGTTGCAAGCCGAGTAGGGCACCGAGGTGAGCCTGGGGCGGCGTTTTATTCGGCTTCCAAAGCAGCGCTGCTCAATTTGACGAAAGCTCTTGCAGTGGAGCATGCCAAGCATAATGTGCGGCACTTTGCGATTGCGCCGGGCTGGGTGAATACGGCGATGGCGCGGGATGGGATGGGGGATAAGGAGCAGGAGATTTTGGCGAGCATTCCGATTGGTCGGATGGCGTCGCCCGAGGATTGTGCGGCGGCGGTTTCGTTTTTGGTGAAAGATGAAACGGCTTATATGAGTGGAAACGTGATTGACATCAATGGAGCAAGTTATCTCCGATAATGCTAGCAGCACTTTGTAGTTTTGTGGTTTTGGCTCAGGGGCCAGAGTCGATCGCAAAGGATCTTCCTAACGGGGCTAAGTTGAGGGTTGAACTGGATGCGGGATCGAAGCAAGTGATGGTGGCTTTGTTTGCTTCGTCGGCGAACTTGCCGGGTGATGCGGGGACGCCGGGGACCCGGCACTTGTTGGAGCATTTGATTGCGAAGGGTCCGGATCGGTTGTTGGATTTGAAGTTGGAGTCGGTTGGTTTGAGTTTGACGGCGACGACGGAACGCGACGGAACTAACTTTGTGATCATGGGGCCGAGTGACAAGGCGGTGATGGCGGTTGAGAGTTTGCGAGAGCTTTTGGCTCCGGTTGTCGTTGGGGAAGAGGAGATCGTTAATGAGATCAAGATTATCGATCAGGAAGGGGTTTTTCGGGATCGTTACTCTCGGTTTCTGGATTCGGCATGGTTGAATTTGTTTGATCCGGGGATTGAATCGGTTTATGGCAATTTGACTGCTATGGGGCAGTTGAAACCGGAGGATTTGAAGACATCGGGCGAGGCGCTGATGAGTTCTGGGGGGCTTTCAGTTTTTGTCAAGGGGGACGTTGATCCGGGCGTGACGGCATTGCGTGTAGAGCAGATTTTGGCTACGGCCCACAAGGGAGGGGCGCAGGTTGTGTCGCGAACCATTTTGGAAGCGATTGGCAAGAAGGAAACAGTGAAGGCTAAGGGTTCGGCGCGGGCGGTGGTTGCGGCAGGGCTTGACCGACCGATGACACTGGCCCGCATTGGCTCGGCGATTGCACTGATGAAGTTGGAACCTGGGTTTGAAGTCGTGTATGAGCCGAGCTTTGATCATGGTCCAATACTTTTTTATGGAACGAGTGAAGAGAAATTTACTGCGATCAAGAAATATTCGCGGGACGATATGCGGACTTTTGCTCCGTTTGCGCGTTTACAGGCGATTCTTTATGTTAAAGGATTGCAGAAACAGGGGCCAGGTTATGGGGTGTTGCGGGCGAAGTTGATTCGTCAAGCACCGGCGTTTAATATGGATCAATTGGAAAGTACGGCGGCAGGATTGACGGATGAGGAGATCTGGAGTGCGGTTCAGGATTGGCAGGGCGGAGCAATGTACATTGGAGGAAGCCAATGATTAGTTTAGTTTTAGGAGCGGTTCTTGCACAATATTCGGTGAAATTCAGTGTTTTGGAACTGCCGAAGCCGGAGGCAAAGGTGGTTTCAATCCATGCTTATCTTTGGCGAGATAAGAATTATGTGAAAGAGGAACAGGCTTGGCGACTGATTTGTTCAGTTATTGGTACAAATTCTTTAACTTATAATGCCAGTGAAGTTGGTTTTTTTGGTGGTTCAGCGGGGATTCGTCCTCGGGTTGTTTCAAGTCCAGATTTCTTGAGAGTTGAGGTTGTTTCTTCGCCGGAGAAATGGAAAGAATCTTTAGCTTTGGCGGCGAGTTTGGTAGCACAGCCGAATTGGCGATCAAACCAATGGGAAGAGAAGGAAAAGGTGTTGGCAGGGACAGTTTTGGACTCTTGGTCGGAGTCGCTTTGGCCGATGCCGGATTTCAAAGAAAAATTACTTGAGGATGAAGCGGCGAATGCGCATTCGCGGATTTTGGATCGCATGGGTTTGCGGGTGATTGTTGAGGGATCAGTTGGGATTGGTGAAGCTCGGCAGGAACTTGAGAAAGTTGCGCGATTGTGGTCGGTGCCGGAGTATCGGGTGCTTTCTCGTTTCTCTGAAGAGACTAAGTTACCGATGACGCAGAATTTGGCGGTCACGACGTATGAGATGTCGGGGAAGCCGATTCGGATAGGGGAGAAGGGGTCGGCAGCGCAGTTTTTGGCGGCGGTTGCATTAGGTGTCGGGAAGGGTTCGACACTTTGGGAGACGATTCGAGAACGAGAGGGGTTGGCTTATCGAACGGAGGCGGTTTTCTGGCCAACGCGGGGTGGATTTGTGCCTCGGCTGTTGATGCTCCGGCGTGCGGAGGCAGGAGAATTGCAGTATTCGGCGAATATGATTTCAGGACTTGAGAAGGCGATTGAATCTTACGATATGATTGGCTTGGTACGGGCCAAGGTTATGGCGGAACAAATATTGTTGCATCCGAATGCGTTTGCTTCGGTTTATGTTGATTCGGAGAATACGCTCTTCGGGTTGCCGGATGACGACTTGCGATGGCGCGGGTTGTTGAATGGGATGGGATTGCCAAGTGTGCCGCTTACGCGTTGGGTTGAGATGTTGAACGAGGTTGGGGAAGAAGAGTTTCAGGCGGCGGCCAAGGACATGGTCGATACTGCGAGTTTTCGGGTGACTCAGGGTGTTCCTGGGTTGTAGTTGTTTTGGATTTCTATTGGCAAGCCGCCGACGCGATTGTGACGTCGGTTAGGGACTAGTACGACAGAGGGCAAAGTTGTGGATCCCGGCTTTCGCCGGGATGACGAGGATTTGGGTTAGTGGCGAGGATCATGCCTGCGCAGAAGTGACATTGCAAGAGAACGGAGTTAGGGACACTCCGTGCTTGTTTCTTTAAAGGCTAGGGCTTTTCACCCTGTAGATTGATTATGAGTTTGCTTCGGCGAGGAGTTTGCGGACGGCTTCGGCTTGTTCGGGCGTATCGACAGCGAGGGCGGAGCCTTTGCCGTGAGCCATTCGTATTCTGATGCCGTGTTCCATGAAGCGGAGTTGTTCGAGCGATTCGGTGATTTCGAGGGGGGTTTGGGGCCAGGTCGCGAATGACTCGACGACTTCATGTCGGTAGGCATAGATGCCGACGTGCTTTTTGACTTGGGCCTCGCGCGGATTTCGGGGGAAGGGGATGGCGTGACGGGAGAAGTAGAGTGCGTTCTGATTGAGGTCGGTAACGACTTTTACGACGGCGTGGTTGTCGATTTCGTTTTCGGGGCAGTCGGCCATGATAGAGGCCATTTGGATTTGGGGGTCGTCGAAAAGGGGTTGTGCGCAAGCTTTGAGGTCTTCGGTATCGATAAGAGGTTCGTCTCCTTGGACGTTGAGGTAGAAGTCGTGAGGCATTTTTGTGGCGACTTCAGCGATACGATCGGTTCCGCTGGGGTGATCGTTGCGGGTGAGAATGGAGGGGGCGTTGAAAAGTCGGGCAGCGTCGATAATTTCTTGATCCGGGGTGGCGATGACGATGTTGGGGGTGATGTTGGCTTTGACGGCGGCTTCGTAGACCCACTGCACCATTGGTTTGCCAAGGAGATCGCATAGGGGTTTGCCGGGGAATCGGGTGGAACCCATGCGGCTAGGGATGACGATTAAGCAGGTCATGTTCGCTTTAGATTTTTGCGCATCTATTTTGTTTAGGTTAGTCCTATAAACGGATTTGCGGATTTTTTTTGGATAAAGGTCAGTTCTAATTGCAATGTGCTGAACTCTTGCCTGCAGAAATGGCAGTAATTTTATGTTGGTAGCAGTTTTTTTATCAAAGACTTCATTGGACGGTTTACAATTGAGTATCTGATGCGATTGATTCTATTTGAGCAAGCACGTTTGGAACGCTTGGATGGAAGCGTCGTTCAATTTAGGTCTAGGAATGAGTTGCAGCTTTTAGCGATGTTGGCTGAGCAACCTGGAAAAGAAATTCATCGGGAAGTCTTGATCGAACAGTTGTGGCCAAGTGCCTTCGGAGAATCTGGTCGTGCGAGTTTGCGAAATGCATTGAGTGGAGTAAGAAAAGCAATTGGTATTGATGGACTATTTGCAGTCGGAGATTCGGTGGGGCTCAGGGAAGACGCGCTTGCGGATTCAGATTTTGATTGGGATTTAAGCGGAGACTATCGCGGGGATTTCATGCCGGGATATTCGAGTGATTGGGTGCTAGACCATCGATTACGTTTTCGAGAAAAATGGGTGAGTCGGCAGGTTTTGGAAGCGCGGAAGTTATCTGAATCTGGTTATCCTGTTGACGCAATTCATGTCTGTGAGCGCGGCGTTAAAGTTGATCCCCTTCATACTGATTGCTCGTTTTTACTTGCCCAGTTACTTGAGGAATTGGGGCATTCTCACGCTTCAGTCAAGGTCATTGACCGCCATCGGGGGAAGGTTTTGCAATCTTTGGGATTAGATTCTGGATCGGGAGTTGATTTACAAAGACGTGAAAACAGTCTTATTGAAATGTCGGAATGGCTCTTTGTTAGGAATCCAGTTGATGCGCTCGAATATTTGGTGTCTACAGGTCAATACTGGGCATCGGGAGACATTGAATATGGCATGCGATTTCATCGGCGGGTTTTAGATGTCATTAACTCTGATTCACCGGCACGATTAGAGGTATTGGCGAACTATTTGCAGTTGCAGTGGGCATGCGGATTTTTGAGTGATCAATATTTGGCAGCAGAGGAACGGATGCGCGAGGCATTTCGTCAATTACAGTTTAATCTTGGATACAAATTTGGTGCAGTTGGCATGTATGGACGCCTTTCAGCTGGGGATTTTAAGGGTGCAATTCGACTAGCTGGCGAAGTTCAGGATGGAGTCGCCCTTTCAGACGATGCTTTACTTAAGGGCCGCATGGAGATCAATGTTGGGATTATCTACCAGCATTCTGGTCGATTGGGTTTAGCAAAGCAATTGACAGAAAAAGGAAGTGATTCGTTAATGGAGTATGGAGGGGCTGAAGATGTTGCGGGTGCGTGTTTGGTTCTTTCGCATTATTATGCGGTCGATGGTCGTTTGAATCGTGCTTCGGAACTGCTTGCGAGAGCGAGGCGCTATTTTGCCGCTTCGGGGGCCGAACGTGGAGAATCTTGGGTGGATTACGGCGAGGCTGAGCTATTTGTGGGGATTGGCGAATTGGGGCGGGCTTTGGAACTCGTGAATCGGATCAATAGCCGTCGCGTAGAAGTTTTGGGGCATTCCTTGGTTGCTGCAGCGAGGGATTTGAGTGGGCGAATTCATTACGAGCTAGGCGAATTTGACGAGGCAGCATTTAATTTGATGGGCTCTAGGATTTGGCGCAATGACCTTGGAGTTAAGGCGTCGGTTTACGAGCGTAAAGAACTTGCTCCGGCTTGGATTGCTGTGCGGGAACGGCTGAGTCGTTCGGATCTATTGAGGGCATATGAGCGAGCCCGGAATCCTCAGCCGAGCTCGCCGAATTAGAGAATTACTTCTTTGATTTGCGTTTGGCAACGAATGCAGCAAGTGCTGAAAGCGCAACCAATGAGGCTGGTTCTGGGACTGCTTCATATATTGTTCCGGAATCACTTGTGACAGTCCATCCGGTTACTGGGTTATCGTTTGCGTCTAGAACTTCGATACCTGTGAGCACGAGCGTTGATGAGAAGTCCGAGATTCCACTCAAGGTGGATCCGTCGGCGACTTCCCAGGTGTTTACAACGAATTGGGTGCTAAATTGGGTGCCAATGTTTTGGGGCGTGATTCCGTTGATTTCGTAAGATTGAGTGACCCAATTGGTGCTGATGTTGCCTTGTCCGGTTTCAAAAAATCCTTCGCCGGGATTTCCGTCAACGTTGAATGCGAGGTCGGCAAGCGTTCCATAGCCGGATTGGAATCCATCGAGATGGAAGTAGTAGCGTGCCTTGTATCCAGCCTGCAAACTTCCTCCGTAGTGGAGTGTGTCGTTGAATCCGGCAAAGCCGAGGCTCACTAAGAAATCTGGAGAGCCATTTTCATTGTAATTGTTTCCATCCCAGAAAATGGGATTGTTTGCGTTGTGGTAGGTGTTGGTAACTGTTCCATCGGTGTAACAGTGAAGTCTCCCGTAATTTGAGCTTGCGACGGTTGTGCCTTGGAAGTTCATTGTTTGGGACTGATTATTTCCATCAAGTCCTGTCCATGAACGATTTAGGATTGCCGTTGAAGTCGCCGAATTATTGTGGGAGTCAAATGCAAGTGCTCCAATTCCTGATCCAGAGATCGCTGAATTGCCTGCTCCTACAATCGATTGTGACCAAACATCAAATGCCTGGGCAGTTGAGGCGAACAGGGTAAATGCAGCGAGAGCTGCTGATGTTAGGGTTTTGTTGTTTAGTGCTTTGAATTTTTGTTTCATTGAGAAATCTCCTCTCCCCCGCCGCATGGGTTCATCGAACCAAGGCGGCGAGTTAGAAACAGTTTAGAGATGTGATCGTAAAAAAATCGTAAAACGCGTTGCGCTATTGGAACAATTATCTTAGAGGTCGTGAATAGATATATTGGGACAAAAAGTAGTGGGAGTTTGCA
>JBJXDW010000061.1:0-9586 GCA_046154445.1 Fimbriimonadaceae bacterium
CCCGGAGCAATATTTGCTCCGGGCACTTCTTCTGAACCGACAGACTTAATCTTGGTTCATCACTGGCTCGTCATCCTGAGCCGCAAGGTCTGCCAAGCTCATTCCGCCGAACATATCGCCTTCGTTAAGCGAATCGCCATCCTCAGCCTCAACCAACGCCGTAAGCGATTGTTGAGCCCAACTCGGTTGCGAACGATCAACATCAACTGCCAGCTCACGGTGAGCTTTCACACCCGTTCCTGCCGGAATCAAGCGACCAATGATGACGTTTTCTTTCAGACCAAGCAACGGATCGGTTTTTCCTCGGACGGCTGCTTCCGTCAAGACGCGAGTCGTCTTTTGGAACGAAGCGGCTGAGAGGTAGCTTTCCGTCGCAAGAGATGCTTCGGTAATCCCAAGCAGAATCCAGTTGGCCGTGGCCTCGCGTGGATCGCGCTCGCTCTCTTCACCCGTTTCCGGATTCGTTTCCTTAATCTTTTTGCCTTCAACAATGCGCGCTCGAACTCGCTCGTTCTCCCGATTAAATCGATTCCGGTCAACAATCTGACCTGGCAAGAATGGCGTATTACCCGGATCCTTGATCTGGCGTTTGCGCAACATCTGCCGCACAATAACCTCAAGGTGCTTGTCGTTGATGTCAACGCCTTGATCCTTGTAAACGCTTTGCAAATTCTCAATGAAGTATTCGTGAACCGCTTTCGGTCCGGCCAAAGCCAAAACTTCGTGCGGGTCAAGCGGACCTTCTGTTAGCGGGTCACCCTTAATGATCTTCTGACCAGGTGCCACCGGCAAGTTCCCAAGGGGCGGAACCAAAACCGGATAAAGAACGTTCAAAGCTTCAATTTCGTGCT
This sequence comes from Fimbriimonadaceae bacterium, assembly GCA_046154445.1. Lineage (GTDB taxonomy): Bacteria > Armatimonadota > Fimbriimonadia > Fimbriimonadales > Fimbriimonadaceae > UphvI-Ar2. The sequence continues at coordinate 852 of JBJXDW010000061.1, forward strand.
TGCGCAGAGTGTGCATTGCAGCCGTTGAAAGCTTTTGACCAATCAAACGCTCAACCGGAGCCGGAACTTTCTTGCCCCACTCTTGAATGTCACTAATGTAAGCATCCTTAAGAGGAACACCAACTTCAACGCGGGCCGAAACAACCACCCATCGACCAAAGCTTGATCGCTGAATGTCTTTCACAATCCCCGAGACCGGACAAATAATTGCCTTACCCCGTGGTTGCTTTCGGGCTTCAAAAATTTCTTCAACCCGGACAATCCCGCTCGATTCACCAGTCCAAGAGTAGAAGAAGGTTTTTCGACTGCGCTCCCAAAGCTTCCGGCTATCGCCTTCCATCTTCTCTTGCGCTTTCTTGCTTGTCTTTTCGGTTTTCTTCCCGTCAACGACACTCACAAAGTTTGTGGGGTCAACAAACAAGCCCTTAATCGTATCTTCTTGGCTTTCCAAGAGTTTTGTCGGATCAAATTCCTTGGCTGAAGTCTGCGTAGCAGATTGGAAGTCTTCTTGGAACTGTCTAATGAACTTACCAGTCTTGTACTGGTTCGTAATAGCAATCGATTTAGAACCTGCAACACCACCTGTGTGGAATGTCCGCATCGTTAACTGCGTACCCGGTTCACCAATCGACTGCGCCGCGATAATCCCAACCGCAACGCCCGTTTCGACTTTCTTCTTCGTACTGAGGTCAATACCGTAGCACTTGGCGCACATCCCGACATCCATCGCACAGGTAATCGGAGAACGAACCTTCGCCCCCAATCGACCATGGTCATCAAATTCAAAGCCGTTCTCAATCCACTTCTTATTGGCTTTGAGAACCGCATCTTCTTCAAGACCTTCGATTGAATTCCAATATGCCGCTTCAACTTCGTTCAAACGCTTTTCAATGTCAATTGTAACTGTCTGATCAACTGAAACAATGCGCTCTCCCGTCGCTGGGTCACTAATATCCGACAAGCACACGCGGCCAAATGCCCGCTCGCCCATCGCTTCAATCACCTTGCCATCAGATTCAAGGCGGAAAGCCAAAATGCCGTCCGTTGTTTCGCAATCATCGTTTCGGATAATCACGTCCTGAGCTACGTCAACCAAACGGCGGGTCAAGTAACCCGCGTCAGCCGTACGAAGCGCCGTATCCGCCAAACCTTTACGGGCACCGTGCGTAGTTACAAAGAACTCAAGCATCGAGAGACCCTTCTGGAACGAATTCTTAACCGGCAACTCGTAAATAACTTCGTTGAACTGGTTGAACATAAGTCCGCGCATCCCAGAAAGCTGAGCAAGCTGCTTAATTGAACCGCGAGCCCCACTGACCGTAATGATCGAAAGCGGATTCTCTTGCTTCATGTTCGCAACAATTGCGTTACCAATCTCGTCGTACGTGCTCGTCCACAGGCGAACCAAGTTTTCTTGCATTTCACGGAACGAAATCAAACCACGACGGTAGTTCTCAAGAACCTTATTCGCCTTGACGTCCGCTTCTTCAAGCATTTCTTCCCGTCGTTGCGGCGGGTCCATGTCGGTCAAAGCAATCGAGATGCCGTACTTAGTCGCGCTAACAAATCCAAGATCCTTAATGTCATCAAGGAACCGAATTGTCGCTTCCGCGCCAACAGAGTTAAAGACGCCGACAATCGAAGTCGGAATCGCTCGCTTGCCCATCTCTTCGTCCAAATACTTTTGGCTATACCGAAGCGGGTAAGGAAGGATCTCATTGAAAATCAAACGACCAGGCGTTGTGACAACAATCTTCGATTCAAACTTTTGCTCAAGGGGCTCGAGGTTACGAACCTCTTCGCCCAACTCGTTTTCGCTCAGGACGTACTTGTACTCTTGGCCAGTTGTCGGATCGCGATAATCAATATCGCTGTCCGCGCTGAAAATCGGCAACCGAATCCGAACCCGAATCAAGCCGTTCAAATGCAACTTGCCCTGGTGCGTTCCCGGAGCGTTGATCATATAAGCAACTTCCTCTGGTGAACCGTAAACCGTCGGCGCCGCGTTCTTTTCCTGATTCTTCTTATGGGCTTCCAATTGAGCATTAAACTCATCCGCCATGCGCCGATTTGTGTGCGTCAAGGCGTAAAGACCAAGAACCGGGTCTTGAACCGGAGTCATAACCGGCTTACCATCAGCTGGCGAGAACAGGTTCTGCGTACTCAGCATCAAAACGCGAGCTTCAGCCTGAGCTTGCAAACTCAACGGAAGGTGAACCGCCATTTGGTCGCCATCAAAGTCAGCATTGTAGGCGTGGCAAACGAGAGGGTGAAGCTGAATTGCCTTACCTTCAACCAAAATCGGCTCAAAAGCCTGAATCCCAAGCCTGTGCAGCGTTGGAGCACGGTTCAACAGAACCGGATGTTCCTTAATAACATCTTCCAATCCATCCCAAACCGCCGGATGCATTCTTTCGATCATCCGCTTCGCCGTCTTAATGTTCTGAGTGACCTTGCGCTCAACCAAAACCTTCATAACAAACGGCTTGAACAGTTCAAGCGCCATTTCCTTCGGCAATCCACATTGGTGAAGCTTCAGGTGAGGGCCAACAACAATAACCGAACGACCCGAATAGTCAACCCGCTTTCCAAGCAAGTTCTTACGGAACCGACCTTCCTTACCTTTAAGCATATCGCTCAAAGATTTCAACGGACGTTGGTTCGAACCAACAACCGGGCGGCTACGGCGACCGTTATCGATCAACGCATCAACCGACTCCTGAAGAAGTCGCTTTTCGTGATTTATAATCGATTCCGGAGCCTGGATTTCAATAATCCGCTTCAATCGGTTGTTTCGGTTGATAATCCGTCGATACAAATCGTTCAAGTCAGAAGTTGCAAACCGACCACCATCAAGCTGAACCATCGGTCGGAGTTCCGGCGAAATAACCGGCACAACTTCCAAAACCATCCACTCGGTTCGCGATCGCGAATTGTGAAGGGCTTCTGTCAACTCAAGTCGCTTAATTGCGCGGAGCCGACGAGCGCTCGTGGTTTCCCGAATCTCTCGGCGCAAATCCTTAATCAGTTGCTCAAGATCAACCCGACGTAACAACTCTTTACAAGCATCGCCACCAATGTTTGCCCGAACCAACTCACTCAAGTCCCGCTTCATGCGTCGACCAACCGAGTCGAGCATCTTGCTAATTGCGCGCCACTTATCTTCTTCGATCAATTGATAAACTTCAAGTTGACCCAAAAGCGAGGCTGCAATGTCCAAATCTTTCAGCCGCTCATCCGCATCACGGTACTCAGCTCGAATCCGGTCGTAATTCGCCTTAATCCGATCCTTAACGTAACTTTCGTCAAAGTATTCGTCCGGATTGTTGACCATCTCAGTCGAAAGTCGCTCAAGACTTTCCATCTCAAGATCGCGCATCTGATCCTGAATCGCAATCTTTTCTTTCTCAACGTTGTCCAAAATCGTTGGCAACAATTCGTTGATCGTCTCTTGCTCAAGATCAATAATGATGAAGCTCGCAAAGTAAATAACCTTCTCAAGCTGTCGAGCCGAAATATCCAAAATCAAAGCGAGCGGCGAAGGAACACCCTTGAGATACCAAATGTGGCAAACCGGAGCGGCGAGCTCAACGTGGCCCATCCGCTCCCGACGAACTTTGCTACGAGTGACTTCAACGCCACATCGCTCACAAATAATGCCTTTGTATTTAATCTTCTTGTATCGACCGCAAGCACATTCATAGTCCTTTACTGGACCAAAAATCTTTTCACAGAACAAACCATCACGCTCAGGTTTAAACGTGCGGTAGTTAATTGTTTCCGGCTTCTTGACCTCACCATGAGACCAACTACGGATATCCTCGGGGGATGCAATGCCAATACGGATCTTGTCGAACAGGTTGGAATCAGCCATGTGCGTTTAAATGCCCTCGTGCCAACACACAAAAGCCGCGCAGATATTCACAGGTCGGAGTCTAGAACGAACGTGAAAACGCGGCGGATGGGGTGAGAGCGATCTATAAGTATAGCAACCCAACCCCCTGCGACCAGGGTCAATCCCGCCCAATAATTAAGCTTGTAGACTAAAGACCTATATTGAATCTAATCACCAACAATTACTCCTCTCAGAATTGGTCAAATTTTGATAGGAGTTCTTATAGATTCTTCGCACCTACTCAGAGGGAAATAACCCGTCAACACTCAAATAACGCTCGCCAGTATCGTAATTCCACGTAAGAACCCGCTTACCCATCATTTCAGGCAACTTCTGACGGACCGCCGCTAAATTCGCCCCCGTCGAAACACCACCCCAAATCCCCTCCTCTTTTGCACAGCGGCGAGCCATCGTATAGGCATCGTTATCCGATACTGCCAAAACCTCATCCACTACCGACCCATCATAGCCAGAAGGAACAAACCCCGCTCCAATACCCAAAACCTTATGAGGATTTGATTTCCCACCACTTAATACTGCCGAACCACTCGGCTCAATCGCAATCACATGCAGCGAGGGCCAGATACTTTTCAAATGCTTTGCCACTCCGCACAGATGACCCCCTGTCCCCACACCTCCGACCATCACATCCAGCCCTTCCGGAAAATCAGATTCAATCTCTCTCGCAGTCACAGACTCATGAATATCACCATTTGCAGCATCATCAAATTGCTGGGCCAACCACGCACCCGGCAACGAATGGGCCAGTTCCTGTGCTTTTGAAACTGCCTCCGATAGCCATCCTTCATGCGATGTCAAAACAATTTCCGCCCCATATGCCCTCAAAGCTCTTTGGCGTTCAATACTCATCGATTCCGGCATCGTCACAATCAAACGATAGCCCTTCACCGCCGCAACCAGCGCCATCCCTATCCCCGCATTTCCGCTACTCGGAACCAAAATCGTCCCGCCAGGCTCAAGTTCCCCGTGTTCCTCTGCCTTTTCGACCATAGCCAAAGCCGTACGATCCTTCAGGCTACCACCCGGATTCTGTTTCTCCAACTTAATCCAAACCTCAATCTCCGCTCCAAACAAGCGGTTGATTCGCACATGAGGAGTCCCCCCGATCGCTCCCAAAATCGTGTCACATTTCACAGCTTCATCATGTCTCAAGCCAGCAATACAGAGCAATCAGAATTTGAACGTCAAATTTTCCTCAACTGGTCAACCCTCAAACAATCCCTCCACACTCAAATAACGCTCGCCCGTATCGTAATTCCACGTAAGAACCCGCTTACCCATCATTTCAGGCAACTTCTGACGGACCGCGGCTAATGAAGCACCCGTCGATATCCCCACCCAAATCCCTTCCTCCTTTGCCGCACGTCTAGCCATCTCAAATGCCATCTCTTCGCTCACCTGAACAACGCCATCAACAACCGAAGGATCGTAATTCTCCGGAACAAAGCCAGCTCCAATTCCCTGAAGTTTATGCGGCCCCGGCTCGCCGCCACTAATCACCGGAGACTTTTCCGGTTCAACCGCGAACACCCTCAATTCGGGCCAACTCTCCTTCAAAATCTGGCTCACGCCACTGATATGTCCGCCCGTACCCACGCCAGTGATCATCGCATCAATCCCTTCCGGAAAATCCTTCAAAATCTCCAGCGCACTTGTTCGCCGGTGGACTTCAACGTTCGCAGGATTGTTGAATTGCTGTGGCATCCACGATCCCGGCATCTCTGCCACCAGTTCCTCCGCCCGAGCAATCGCCCCCTTCATCCCCTTCTCGCGTGGTGTCAAATCAAACTCTGCCCCAAAAGCAAGCATCGCCCGTCGGCGCTCCACGCTCATCGATTCCGGCATCGTCAAAATCAACCGATACCCCTTAACCGCCGCCACCATTGCCAACCCAATTCCCGTATTCCCACTCGTCGGTTCAATAATCGTTCCGCCCGGCTTCAAAGCACCGCTCTCCTCCGCCGCCTCTATCATCGCCACAGCAATCCGATCCTTAATGCTTCCACCCGGATTCGCTCGCTCCAACTTCAACCAAACATCCGCCCCCGCACCAAAAAGTCGGTTCAATTTCACATGCGGCGTATTGCCAATCGTTTCCAATATGTTGTTTACTCTCATTTCTGTCCTCTATTTTTCACATCGATTTCCGCGCGATTAGTCACGAGCGAACCCGGCATCACCGATTCCGTCAACCAAACATTCCCGCCAATAACACTTCCCGCCCCCACTACCGTCTCACCCCCCAAAATGGTCGCACCCGCATAAATCACAACATCATCCTCTACCGTCGGGTGCCGCTTCGTCCCCGCCATCGACTTCTTCACGCTCATCGCACCCAATGTCACTCCCTGAAAAATCTGCACATTTCGTCCAACTGCGGCCGTCTCCCCAATCACAATCCCCGTGCCGTGGTCAATCGCCACCGGACTCGCAATCTTCGCCCCAGGATGAATGTCAATCCCCGTCATCCGGTGACCCGTCTCCGTCAAAACACGCGGCAACAATCTCACCTTGCCGTGTAACAATTGAGCAACCCGATAAACCGCCAACGCATAAAACCCCGGATAAGCCAATTTCACTTCATCCAAACTCGCACTCGCCGGATCCAACGAATGCATTAACTCCGCATCCGCTTCCAATTCGTCCAGCACTTTCGGCATCGAATCCCGAAACTCCCCAACAATAATCCTCGCTTCATCAACCGAAGCTCCGGTCGTCACAATCAAATTAAAAAGTCCATCCAAAACCGTCGTCAAAGGCCACTCCAAATCAACCCCGCGATACTCCCCTTGACTCAAGTGCGGGAACATCAAACCCAGAATTCGATCAAGCCACGCCGCCGATTCACGCCGTAATTGGCACGGCACATCGCAGTCACTCTGTGCAAGTTCCAACCGTGATTTAATGTCCATCTGAGCCATTGTCATTTCATTTACCGACTCCTCTACTAATCCGAAACGTGCCGTTTTGTTTCCATCAAGGTGACTATTGGTCTTCTGAAAAATGTTAATCCGCGAGAACAAATAGTTCTCGCGAACCAACGCCTCTCATCTCACCAGCGACTCTTAAACAGCTGTAGACGATCGACCAGTTAACAGACTGACTATGAAAAGAATAAGGAACACAACGAACAAGATGTACGCAATTGAAGTTGCAACCCCTGCAATCCCGCTCAATCCGAGCAGTCCGGCAACAATCGCGATAATCAAGAACACCACTGAGTTTTTCAACATTTGTTTTTCTCCAGCTTTTTTTTGAAGCTTATATTCCACTTTACGGATTCGCATAAAGTGATTAGCAACAAGAACATGCCCAATGAAATGAAGATTCAATAAAGATCATCGCCTCCAGGTAAAACTAACCGGACAAATGAAGCTAAAAACCTGGCAAGTCTCTCTCATCCTCGCCCTCGCTTCATATGTCGTTTGTATCCTTGCTCAGGCAATTCCTAACTTCTTAGCCAAAACCCCACCACTTCTGTTCCCCACCGACCAATATAACCAAATCGAACTGGTTGGCTTCACCGCCGGCGTGATCGGCGTCTATCTGATGGTCAAGGAATCAGCCTGGAACTACCCTATCGGACTCATCTGGGCCGTCGCTTATGGCTGGTATTTTTACAGCGTCGCCCGCCACCTTGGCGAGGCCACCGTCATGATCATCAACGCCGGCTATCTGATCGACGGATGGATCAAATGGGCGCGCAAAACTGATCAACCTAACCTTCCCATCACGAATCTCAAACGCCATCACTGGATTGTCATCGGAATCACGCTTCTCATCGTCATCCCGGTTCTCATCAAACTCCTCATCGAATTCCGCGGAAATTACGTCTACTTCGACGCCGCAACAACCACTCTCGGCCTCACCGCCCAATACCTCACCAATCGCAAAGTCTTCCAGTGCTGGTATTTCTGGATCGCCGCCAACATAGTGATCATCCCCGTCTTCATCATCCGCGAATACTATCCCACCGCCATCCTCTACTCAATCTTCACCGTCATGGCATTTATCGGTATCAATCAGTGGCGCAAATCTATGCGTTCACAAGATGAAAATAACCTATAAAGTTTGAATCAATTTATTCGCTAAAGATTTTTAATAACTGCTCAAAAACAAAGCGGGCCAACCCAAAAAGGATCGGCCCGCCCCAGATTCAGCTAGACTTAGTTAAAGAACCCAACCGAACGAGCCAACCTGACATCATCATTGCCCGTCAACTCATCCAGATCCTTCAACGAAAGTTCCTTATTCTGCTTATCTTCAACCGCAACCTTCAAACACAAAGATCGCAATTCGTTAACCAGAATCTTGAACGATTCAGGAATACCTGGCTCTTGAATAGTCTCGCCTTTAACGATCAACTCATAAGCCTTAACCCGGCCCATAACGTCGTCCGACTTAATCGTGAGCAATTCTTGCAACGTATAAGCCGCGCCGTAAGCTTCAAGCGCCCAGACTTCCATCTCACCAAATCGTTGACCACCAAACTGCGCCTTACCACCCAACGGTTGTTGGGTAACAAGCGAGTACGGTCCAATCGAACGAGCGTGGATCTTTTCGTCCGCAAGGTGTTCCAGTTTCAGCATGTAGATACAGCCAACTGTAATCTTGTTCGGCAATTCATCACCCGTCAATCCATCGCGAACGATCGACTTGCAAGAATCCGGATCAACGCCTGCGCGGCGGAACACATTGTGTTCAATCTGCTCCATAATCCCGGCATAAACTTCATCCTTCGCTTTGTGAGCCTTGCCCGCAACATGAACAACCTCTTCCGGTTCAAAGTTCTCCGCATCGATTTCAACCAATTCTGCAA
>JBJXDW010000062.1:0-20187 GCA_046154445.1 Fimbriimonadaceae bacterium
TAACCCCAACCCCGCCCACCCGTCCAACTCTCAACCAAGAGGGCAAATCTATGGTATTCGCAACCCTACTCACCGTCAACCACCTCCGACCCGCCGAATTCAACCAACACAAACTCCTCACCAAAGAACCAACCTGGCAAATGGCCAGAACAAAAATCGAAACCCAACTCAACTCTCCCTGGATGACCAGAATCCAAACCGGCGAAACCGCCATCAATGTCCTCAAACACGGTCCATCCGACCGCCCAAAACTCGCCCTCACGTTCGATGACGGTCCCCACGGAAAGGTCACCTACGACCTCCTCAAACTCCTTAAAAAAGAACACGTCAAAGCAACCTTTTTCGTCGTCGGGCAGATGACCCAAACCCGACACCAAATGCTCCAACAAATGAACCGCGAAGGCCACGAAATCGCCAACCACTCCTTCAGCCACCCCGACCTCGCCAAACTCGACCTCCTCGATATCCTCACCGAATACAAAGCTACCCAACTCGCCGTCGAAGAAATCACCGGCAAACAACCCCGCTACTGCCGCCCGCCTGGAGGCAGAATCGACGAAAAAACTCTCCGCGCTGCCTCCGCTCTCGGGCTCACCACCGTCTACTGGAATTCAAACCCCGGCGATTACAAATTCACCGACGCCAACGACATCCTCGTGCGGCTCCGGCAGACCCGCCAGAACGGCAGCATCATCCTTCTCCATTCCGGCCTCCCCGCCACTGTTGATGCCCTCCGCACCTTCATCCCCGAATCCATCGAGCTCGGATTCGACTTCGTTCTCCTCGATAGCTGGACCGGACACGAAACCAGCGCCAATCCAATCCCACGTCCTGCAATCACCAAATATCTAAATCGCCGGGCTGTTTCAATGCTCTAAGAAACTAAATCCCCACTTCCCACCCAAACTTCGACAAATAACCCGGCGCGAACCCCTTCCCACTCGACGCCGGAACCATATTCACATCCATAGCCGACCACTCAAAACCCCGCCCCATCCACTTCGTAGTCGTCTTCCGCTTCCTCATGCAAGCCCGAAACTGACTCAACAATCCCGCTTTCACTTCCATCGGCGGAAAGCCCACCCGCCCCACAGCAATCGACAAATTCTTTCCCCGCAAAGAACCACTTACCAAAACCTGACCCGCCCCATCAAAAAACTCCGCAACATATTCCGCCCGCCCCACCTCCAACGAAACCACATCACCCACCTCCAACTGCTCAACTTTCCCAAACGGAACTTTCAACTCCTCAATCAGTTCTTTCTCAATCACAACCCGAGCCACCCGCGCCCGTTCCGCCGCCTCCATCGCCCGACTCGCCGCCCGATCTCCAACCTCGCGATAATTCCTCGCCAACATCATCCCCAAACCAATCAACACAATCAAGAACACCGCCCCAACCACCGCCTTGCCTAACAACACCCCACGCGGCTCAGCTTCAAATTCCTGATTGTCCACCAAAATCTCCAAAGCCATTATGATGGAACAAACCTGCCAAAACTCCTAAAATTCCAACCCCCGGACCCGACCGGGTCCCCGGAACCCATAGGTATACTCCCGCCCGGTTCGCCGAGGTTTTCACACCATGAAAATCAACCGGCGCAAGAGGATTTCAAAACGTTATGTCGAACCATGGCACCGTCGTGCAAGTTACCGGACCAGTTGTGGACTGCCGCTTCCCAAATGAAGCACTTCCCGAAATCTACAACTCCCTAGTCATCAAAGACGAAAAACGAGGCATCAACCTTACCGTCGAAGTCGCCCTCCACCTAGGCGACGACATGATCCGCGCAATCGCACTCAGCTCCACCGACGGTCTCGTCCGTGGCATGGAAGCAGTCGATACCGGCGGCCCTGTCCAAGTCCCCGTTGGCGAAAAATGCCTCGGCCGAGTCTTTAACCTCCTCGGACAAACCATCGATGGCGGCGAGCAAGTCACCGACACCCCGATGTACCCGATCCACCGCGATCCTCCCAAGTTTAGTGAGCAAAACGTTAAAGTCGAACTCCTCCAAACCGGTCTGAAAGTTGTCGACCTCCTCATCCCCTTTAACAAAGGTGGAAAAATTGGTCTCTTCGGTGGTGCCGGTCTTGGCAAAACAGTTCTCATCCAAGAACTCATCCGAAACATCGCCGTTGAAGCATCCGGTGTATCCATGTTCGCCGGCGTCGGAGAACGAACTCGCGAAGGGAACGACCTCTGGCGAGAAATGAAGGAAACAACGTTTACCGACGTTGATGGTTCAACCAAGCGCGTTATCGACAAAACCGCAATGGTCTTTGGTCAGATGAACGAGCCGCCAGGAGCCCGACTCCGCGTTGCTCTCTCCGCCATGGCCATGGCCGAATACTTCCGCGACGAAGTTGGTACCGACGTTCTTGTCTTCGTCGACAACGTCTTCCGATTCGTCCAAGCTGGTTCCGAAGTCTCCGCACTTCTTGGCCGGATGCCGAGCGCTGTTGGTTACCAACCAACCCTCGCTACCGAAATGGGACTCCTCCAAGAACGAATCACCTCAACCACCAAGGGATCAATCACCTCGGTGCAAGCGGTCTACGTTCCTGCTGATGACCCTTCCGACCCTGCTCCGGCAACCACATTTAGCCACCTTGACGCTTACGTCTATCTCGAGCGATCAATCGCCTCCAAGGGTCTCTACCCGGCTGTTGACCCGCTCGCTTCGACAAGTAAAAACCTCGACCCCCGCATCGTTGGCGAACGACACTACCGAGTCGCCCGCGACGTCCAACAAATCCTGCAACGCTACCGCGAACTGCAAGACATCATCGCCATCCTCGGGATCGACGAACTCAGCGACGATGACAAATTGGTCGTTGGTCGCGCTCGAAAGGTCGAACGGTTCATGTCACAACCCAACTTCGTGGCTGAGCAATTCACCGGAAACCCGGGTCGCTACGTCACCATCGAAGATACGGTCGACGCATTCGAAATGCTCGTCAAAGGCGAACTCGACGAAATCCCCGAACAAGCATTCTTGTACTGCGGTGGCCTCGATGACGTCTACGCCAAAGCCAAAAAACTTCAGGAAGCGTAAACTTTGGCAAACTTCAAGCTCTCTGTGGTCGCACCCGATCGCACCGTCTTCGAAGACGAAGTGCGAAGCGCGGTCTTTCCTGCCGTCTACGGCTACTTCGGGATCTGGAGCAACCACGAACCAATGCTCGTCGCTCTCAAACCCGGAATAATCAGCTACGTTGACGCGCAAGGCCAAGATCACTTCGTCTCAGTATCCGGTGGTTTCCTCGAAACTTCCGGTACAGGAGCAATCGTCCTTGCTCAAGACGCCGTCCGATCCGAAGAGATCGATCTCGCCGAAGCCGAGGCCCAACTCGAAGAGGCACGAAAAGTGCTTCGTGGAGAATCAAGTTCAATGACTCTCAACGATGCTATGCACGAATTCGAAAAGGCAACCTCGCGCCGAGAACTCGCCAAGCGACGCTAGAAGAACCCCAGCCACGTCCTAGACGTCTGGAACAGGACACCCCACTAATATGGCGCCGTCGATCCTCCTTGCAATTTCCATCGGGCAACTCCAAACCGAGTCGCCCGCTGGAGCATTCTCAGAGACCGAAGCTGATCGACTCGTTTCCTACTGGAACCAACCCGAACGGATGAAGTCCGAGGACGTCAACCCATCGCAACCCTATCAACCTGTCTATTCCCCTATTGCCTCGGCATGGCTCTATAACTTTTACAAAAAACGTGACCCCAACCAACCTCTCATCCCAACAAAGCCCGTTGTTGCTCGCACCGCTCGGCACAAAGAATGGGATGCCACAATTGATCAACAATACAGCCAAGATTATGCGTGGGCACAATCCGTTGCCGCCTGGATGAACGCCGGAATAGCATCAAATCAGACCGAAGGGCCAGTTTCTAGACCTCTCAGTCCAATTCCTGCCGATCTGCAAACCACCGCCGGAACGCCGCCGCCTTTTTTCCTCGTCAATCGGCCGCAAAAAATCACTATCAACCTCGAAAGTTATTTCGGCATCTTTGAAGAAGGCGTTGAAGTCCCACGCAAGTATCCTTTCCTACGTAGCGCAATCGGCACCGTCAGCAGCAGCACTCCGCCCAACGATTACGAACTCAATACCCTCGCCGCCGCTGCAAATCTCCCCAAGAACCTCATCAAACCTCTCGCCGCTGTAGCCCGGCTCGAAGGTGGGTTCGATACAATTAACACCTATGACACTGGCGGTATTTCTATGGGCATCATTCAATTTGCCAGCCTCATGACCGGCCGCGGCAGCCTCTCAACCCTCCTGCAAACCTACAAAAATCGGCAACCGTCCGAATACGCCGCTAACTTCCGCCGTTACGGCATCGATATCGCCTTTGATGGTCGCCTCACTGTCATCGACCCCCGAACCGGATTCGAAAACTCTGGGGCCGACGCCGTCCGAGTGGTCGTCGAAGACAAGCGCCTTACCGCCGTCTTTCAACGGGCCGCAAAGCTAAGTTCCAATTTCCGCGCCGCTCAAGTCCGTCTCCTCGGCGATTCGTACAATCCCGCAAAACTAAGCATTCCTGTCACTCTTGGCTCAATAACCACTTCCGTTCAAATAAGCAATTTCATAAATTCCGAAGCTGGGCTCGCAACACTTATGGATCGATTAGTCAACCGTGGAACAATCGACCCTCTTCCCGCAGTTGTGTCTAACTTAGCTCGAGAAAACAATATCACAACGATTTCTGGATTAGCCAGTCTAGAAAAGCTCGTCATTGAGCGCATGACCTACCGCCACGACTTCCTAGCTGTCTCAAATCTCGGTCAACCGTCCGACACACGCGTCGACGAGATCACCGGCTCACCCAACGGCAAACCCACAACTCTCGGGGCAATCGGCAGCAGCAAGGTCGCTAACAACACCTCCAACGATGCGCAAGTCGCCCCGTTCGATCCCACCCAAGCCGGAAAAGTTTCATCACCCTCGGCCCCCAAAACAACCTCAAAACTCCCGGCAGAACCAGCTGTCTCCCGGGAGCCAACACCCTCAAAACCCGCCGGTCCCATCACAATTGCTGGCGGATAACCCTCTTTTTTGCCCGAATTTGTACTAGAATAAGAAGACAGGAAGATAAATTCATGTCTATCGTTGCCTTCACAAAAATCGGAATGGTCACCGCAGTAGCGGGGATCGCAGCGCTCACCTATAACCTCAATACTAAACCCGAGCCTCAATTCTCTCCCGACGAAATTGCTTTAATCAAAAAGTTCTGGTCTCAACCAAACCGCCACGTCGTTACCTTCCTCACTGATTCGGAAATCAATGGGCCTTACCAAGCCAGACAAACCCCCGAAGGCTCAACTTGGCTCCTCAAATACTATAAGGCCAAGGGCAGCGGCGGCAAAATCGTTCCCGGACAAGATCCAGTTCCATCCTCGGATAGGCAAAAAATATGCGACGCCTGGATCGAATCCGAATACACGTGGGACGAGTGGCAAGCCACAATTCGCTCATGGGATCTGAACCAACGAGCAACTGGCCGAAAACTCCCCGACCCCACGCCACCAACCGGAAAAGTTCCGCCACAACCGGAGCCAATCCCAGTAGACCTCAAAGAACTTGCCGGTGAACCACCAGTCTTCGTGCAAGCCGAAACTCCGAGGCTCTTCAAAACGACCTTCCGCGACTTCGTCCACATTGCACCCGACAACACAAAAGTACGCCGTAAATACGCATACTACCGATTCAAAGAAGGGATTATGGATGGCGGCACGTCAATCCGCCCGCAACTTGATAAACTCGCTCCTCTCTTCGCTAAGGCAGGAGTCGACGAATCAAAGCTCCGTATTTTCAGTGCCGTGTCATCCCTCGAAGGTGGATTCGATAGTATCAACACCTACGACACCGGTTACGTCAGCGTAGGATTTATCCAGTTCGCATCGCTCGGCGGGGGCGCCGGATCTTTAGGACAAGTCATGCTCAGCATGAAAAAAGAAAATCCCAAGGATTTTCAAGACAATTTCCGCCAATTCGGTTTGGACGTGACGAACACTGGCGAGCTTGTAGCGCTCAATCTTGATTCCGGACAAATCAAAGTTGGCCCCGAAGCAAACACAGAAATAATCAACAACCGCCGATACGGAAGCACATTTGTCCGCGCCGGCAAACTCAGCGAAGCCTTCAAGCTTGCCCAAATCCGAGTCGCGATGGATCAATACTATCCCGCCGAAGACATGATCACGATCAAGATCAATGGCACCCCCCAAAGCGGAAAAATAAAAGACTTCATTTCGACCGAAGCCGGACTTGCCACGTTTATGGATCGCAAAGTAAATACGGGCAAATATGGAGATCTCATCCCAATCTTGGAATCGATGGCCCAGGAATATGAAATCAACTCCATCAAAGACTTTGCCAAACTTGAATACCAAATCACCCGAGCGATGATTTGGCGCAAAGATTACACCGCCCCCGATTATGCTCTCTCAAAACCACGCGATCTCGGACTCACCAAGTCACGAGGCGGAGCCGGAAGAAATAACGGCGGAACGCCACCTCCCGCTCACCAATAAGGGAACCGTTTGTCGTAGAATGAGTTCAGAGGCTGAACTATGTCTACCGATACCAAAACCGCCCACCCGCCCATCGTTTCATACGATGAATGGCGCGCCGCCCGAGTCGCCCATCTTGCCAAAGAGAAAAAGCTCACCAACGAACTCGACCAACTCCGCGCTGATCGCCGTCGACTTCCCATGCACAAAGTCGAAAAAGACTACAAATTCCAAGGCCCCGAAGGCGAAGTTTCCCTCCTTAATCTCCTTGGCGACAATCACACTCTCGCTATCTATCACTTTATGTTCGACCCAGAATGGGAGAAAGGTTGTCCCGGGTGCACTTCGTGGACAAACGGCATTAGCCGTGACACCGTCGAATCAGCGGCAAAACTGGGTGTTGGTTATATCCATGTTTCACGCGCACCACTAGAAAAACTTCAACAATATTCCGCCGAAAAAGGCTGGTGGGTGCCTTGGTATTCTTCGTTTGGCAGTGACTTCAATTACGATTTCCAGGCCACTCTCGATGATAATGTCAAGGAGCCGGAATATAATTTCCGTACGCGCGACGAAGTCGAAGCCGAACAAGGCAAGCGACCTGAGTTCAAAGGCGAAACCCCAGGTATGAGCATCTTCATGCGGGTCGGTGACGAGGTCTTTCACACCTACTCAACCTACGAGCGCGGGGTCGAACCGATGATCCAATCCTATGGCCTTCTCGATTTCACTCCCTACGGTCGCCAAGAAGACTTCGAGGATTCCCCTGATGGCTTCCCTCAAAAGCCAACGTACGGCTAAGCTCAGCGAACGAAACAAAATTTTTCAGTCAACATTTTCCGCCAGGCCCAAAGCCAAGCCCTCGCCGACCCTGACGGGTCGACTCTGCCCCCAGCGGAAAATCTTGATCTACCGCCCCGGATCGTCCAGCCCGTTCCCCTCCGTCGGAGTCTGCCAACTCTTCCAATAATCCGGATCCTCAATCCCCACCGCCGCCGCCGTCAACTTTAACGGATGGAATGTATCCATCATGACCGCAAGCTCCTTGGTCTCCGTATGCGGCATCGAAGCCTCCACCGCCCCTGGTTGAGGTCCATGCGGAATCCCCAGCGGGTGCAACGTGATCGAGCCCTCCTGAATACCCTTCCGCGACCCAAACTTGTCGTTGCAATAATAAAGAACCTCATCCGAATCAACATTCGAATGATTATAAGGAATCTTGATCGCCTCCGGATGAAAGTCCAAAATCCTTGGGCAGAAGGAGCACACAACAAACCCATTCGCCGCAAACGTCTGATGAATCGGAGGTGGCATGTGCAACTGACCTGTAATCGGTTGGAAATCGTGAATCGAAAAAGCTACCGGATAAACAAATCCATCCCAACCCACAATATCAAACGGATGGAACGGATAAGTGTACAGCGTGTGCCGCCCCCGACTCCGAACGATCACCTGGTGGTCTTCCCGAATATTGTGCGTTTTCAATTCGTGCGGCGCCCGAAAATCACGTTCAGTATAAGGCGCGTGCTCCATCAACTGGCCATAAGCATTCCGATACCGCTTAGGTGTCGACACCGGCCCAAAACTCTCCATCACCAAAACCCGCACTGGATAGCTCTCAAAATCGAGGCGATAAATCGTGCCTCGAGGGATCACCAGATAATCCCCCTTGCGAATCACCAAATCCCCGTACATCGAATGGCAAATCCCCTCGCCGTCATGGATAAACAATATTTCGTCCGCTTCCGTATTTTTAAAGAACTGTCTATCCGGCATCGCTTCGGCGACTAAAGTCTGCGCCCACGTACAATCCTGATTCCCCATCAAAACCTTGCGGCCCGTCACAAAATTTCCACTTGGCTCCATCCGGGCTGTCACCAAATGCCGATGCCGCAATGGTTCATCATCCAGATAAACCGGTTTCACACTCCCCATGTCTTCCCAAGCCTTCACCTCCGTCGGCAAGTTGATGTGATACATCGTGCTCATCGGCCCATCAAAGCCGTGAGTACTAAAAAGCTGCTCGGCATATAATTTCCCCTCTTTGTCCCTAAACTGAATGTGTTTCTTTCTCGGCAATTCGCCCAATGCGTGATATCGAATCATCTCTTTTCTCTGCTCCCATTCTACTCCGAACCCATAAAGGACTTTAGACCTATTTCATACCGGGCAGACCTGCAGAACTACCGGCATCGGCCCGTTATCCATACTAGAACGCAAAGGCTTCGACAGAAACGGCACGACTGGTGCGAACCAGATACACGCAAAGCCACGGATCTCTAGCAGACCGCCGGGTTACCAAATCGAAATCAGTTTCAAGAGAAGAGGTCAACAGCGTGAAAATATCAACCCAACAAATCGAAGAAATTAAGAAAGGCAACCCCGTCGCTAAAGAAAGAGTCGACGCCGCCGTCATCAAATTGATGGATGCCGATCTCATTGCCGACATCACCAAAAAAGTGAACGAAGCACCTGACCGAGAAGAAATGATCGCTGATCTCAAAGCTAGAATCAAAGCTGGAACCTATAATCCCAGCGGACAGGAGATCACTGACACCATGATTCGCAGAGCAATCGCCGACCGAATCACTGAATAACTTAATACCGGACACCCCAAAAACATCCAACACCTCGCTCATGCAGCGGGGTGTTCTCTTTTTCCACATTATTCATTCTTAACCCGAAACCTCTGACGATATTGATTGGTTAGAATTATTGAGTAGCAGGGGTAACTCTTCATGGCAACATTTCAGCGTGATCAAAATGGCAATTGGGTAGCCGTCCGATCACCCGTCAACGCCAACATCATGCCCTATGCCTACGGCTCAATATGCCTTCTCGGCCTGAGTATCGCACTTCTGCTTCGCCCCGCCATTGCAAACACGGTTCCTCCGTTAAAGGCGACTCTTGTTCCAAAAAGATCAGAGATTGCATCCCCAAAAGAGAAATCATTAATCGCACCAATCTATGGCAAGATCAAACTTGGCGCATTCGCTGGTGAAGCCGCCAACCTCGCCGGACTCACTTATATCTCCACAACTGGATTGTCAAACAAAAAAGACTACGAGAAATACCGCACTTCGATCAGGTCCACCTACGGTATTGATCTCGAAGACATGAACTACTTTTCGCTTGCCCCTAAAAAGCTCAATCATCGCCTCACTCATCTTAAGACTTGGATTCTTATGGCCGGCGAATACGGCGACGTCACACTTGCAATCGAACCCCTGGGAGCATCCAAATATAAAGTTTTCGATGATAAAAATGTCATGGCCAAAATGAAGTCGATCTTCGATGCAGCCGACAAAAAAGGCATCACCGTATGGGTGCGATTTGCCTCCGAGTCGAACTTAAGAGGGTCGGAATATAGCTCAGTAAACAATCCCAATGAATTCTACGAGGCCGCGAAAAAATTCAAGTCTCAAATGCCAAAGAACGTGAAGCTCGTTTTCTCTCCGCTCATCAACACATACATCATCGGTGGTGAGACTCAAAAAAGACTTGCTCAACAAATGCTCTATGGCCCAAATGACGAAAACAAACTCTGGGATCGAATTGGAGGCACAATCTATCGAACTAACCGAGCACTTGTTCCAATGTACAGAACATTTTATCAAGATATGCATGAACTGGCCCCAAACACGCCCTTTCAAATCTGCGAAGTCGGATGCCCCTATTCCCAAAGAGACGAAGTTCTCGATTTCCTAAAATCTTGTAGTCAAGGCCAATTCCCCGCCCTCGAGAAAGTTAATCTCTTTGCCCTAAACATCAATCGCCGCGCCGATCCTAGTGCCGAATTTGGTTACCTTGACCCAAAAAATCGAGCAATTCTAATCGAAAAAGCCATTAAGTCCAAACTCCCGCAAAAGCTCGATAGTTTTCTAAAACCAATCATCCTTGCCGACAACTAGCCATTGGCAACTAGCATCATTTGGTCGACAACCGCAACGTACCAAACCCCTTTTTCACCCTTTGGAGTCTCGTGCCAATCATAGAGATAACCATCAACTAAGTTTAAATGTGATATCTTCCCGCACAACATCACCCTTGGCACCATCACCTCCGCCAAAACTGGATAACAGTCGCTTGGCAATGGCGGTCGCATCACCCGATAATCATCAGTCACATCGACAACCACTACCCGCACAAGGTTGTATTCCCAAAGGTTGCCGTCGATCACCGCCATAAGCTAACGGTCCAGACGCAAAAAACTTCCGCAACGGCGCAAGAAGTTTTGCACCAGTCATTCCTAAATTCAATCCGCAGATAGACCAACCAGTCTAGTGGCCCGTTTCAGCGTTCGATTGAGACTCGCTCAGCTTTTGCTGGACAACATCTTTGGGTCCTTTAGGTCGGACAAATACGCCCTGAACACCCGGATCACTCACTTCTGTCGGCAACTTCATCGTCGATGCCTTCATATACTTATAAGGTAACAAAACCGTTACCCGACGATTGCTAAAGTGGTATGGATCACTCGGTTTGCGTAAATCAGTGTCAGCCTTACCTTCAGCACCTAATATTTGGTTTCGATCAACTCCATGAGCCATCATCAACCGCCTCACCTCGTTGGCCCGCTCACTACTCAAATCAAAGTTGTCATAACCGATCCCCGGATAGGGCCGCGCATCGGTATGTCCTTCAATCTTCATGAGCCGCTTTGTCGAAGCCAGAATCGGCGCCAACTTCTCAAAGACTTTCCGAGCTTGATCGCGAACACTAGAACTCCCAACCGTAAAAAATACCTCCCCATTAGCCTCGTTCTCAATCAACTCCAGAACCAAACCTTCTGCCGTCTGCTTGACTTGCAAATCACCTTTGTCCGCTAACTTACTCAGTTCTTTGTCGTTCTGAACCGCCTCTTCCAGCTTCTGCTGTACGGAATCCATCTGCGCCTTTTCACGCATCACTCCGTCATCCCCACTCGATGACTCAGAAGTCTGCATAGATTTCGGCTCACCTTGCATTCCAACCGAAATCTTATAAGTGGGGATCTTTTTCGTAAATCCCGTCGGATCGTTAAAATAGGCCGCAATTGCTTCTTTCTCTGGCTGCGACATCCCCATAATCCACAAAACCATAAAGAACGCCATCATAGCTGTAACAAAGTCGGCATAGGCAACTTTCCAGGCGCCGCCATGGTGACCATGACCGCCTTTCTTAACCTTCTTGATGATTATCGGGGTGCCTTCTTGCATCACCGTTTCCCTTTAGGCCGCTTTCACCGATTCTTCAAGCTCAGTAAATCCAGGTCGAATGCTCGGCTCAATCTGTCGCCGGGCAAATTCAACACACGTAATCGGTGATTCGCCACGCGCAAAACTAAAGAGAGCGTGCCGAATACAATTCATATACATCCCCTCGGCTCCAATCTTGTTCGAAATCGACTTGCTCAAAGGTGCACAAACAACGTATCCAATAAAAATCCCCAAGAATGTTCCGACCAAAGCCGCAGCAACTGAACTCCCAATGACTTCCGGCCCCTCGTTGATCTTTCCCATAGTAATGACAATTCCCAAAACACAAGCGACAATTCCAACCGCAGGCATCGCATCTCCAACCGTCTGCAAAGCTTCGACCGGACGATGTTCCTCCTCGTGAGCAATCTCCAAATCCATCTCCATCATTTCACTCAAGTCATGCGGACCGACTGCACCGGTCAAAATCACCTTCAAGGTATCGCAGAAAAAGTTCTCAGCATGATGGTTGTTTAGAAAACTTGGGTACTTGCTTATAATCGCACTATCTTTCGGATTTTCCACATGTTGCTCCAAACCAAGAAGCCCTTCTTTCCTAGCGACGTTGAAAAGCTCATACATCATCTTCAAGAGTTCTACATAGTTCTCTTTGGATGGTGGTGGTTTTAAAAGACCAATAACCGCTTTGATCGTTGCCTGGAATGTCTTCATCCCGAAGGAGCCAAGAAAAATTCCCAATGCTGCCCCAAAAATAATTATGAATTCCGTCGGCTGGATAAGGATGCCAATATTACCGTGGTGCAGGATGTACCCCAAAAGGGTACATACAATCCCAACGACGATTCCGATGAATGCGAACATGCTTTTCTGGCCTGAAAATGAGCAAACCCCCGCAACAATGCGGGAATCTACAGTTCGATTCTCGGCACCCCCAGTGCAAAACCTTAGCTCTCTTTATCAAGTTTTGAACGTATGGAACTGCAAGGCATGAGCGCCGTCACTCCTATCGATTCCTACCCGAACGAAATACGACTCCTTGACAACCATACGATTAATCAAATCGCGGCGGGAGAAGTCGTCGAACGTCCGGCTTCAGCGGTCAAAGAACTTGTCGAAAATTCTCTTGACGCCCACTCCACGCAGGTCACTATCCGCCTTGAAGATGCCGGTCGCACCCTCATCGAAGTCGCTGACAACGGCCACGGCATGAGCGAAGCCGCAGCTCAACTCGCTCTCCTCCGCCATGCCACTTCCAAAATCGTCACTGCCGAAGACCTAAATCAAATCATCAGCTATGGATTCCGAGGCGAAGCTCTCCCAAGCATTGCCAGCGTGAGCACAATGACTCTCTCAACTGCCGCCAACGACCAAGGCACGAGAACGCGAATCGTTGTAGAACAAGGCGAACTTTTCCCCCTCGCCCATGAACCCGGCCCTCAAGGCACCACAATCCGAGTGGATCACCTCTTCGGAGCCGTTCCCGCCCGCCTCAAGTTTCTTAAAACTGATGCCACTGAGCTTAACCAATGTGTCGAAGTCATCAATAAGTTCGCCGTCTTGCGCCCGGATGTCGCCTTCCGGCTTGATCACCACGACAGCACTCTCCTTCGCACATCTGGTTCCGGCGATCCTCTCACCGCTCTCGCTGAAGTCTGGTCGCCCGAACTCGCCCGAGCCCTCGTTCCTCTTTCGACCAGTAACGGCTACGCCACCGTTTCCGGATTTGTTAGTCCTCCCCACCTCACCAAGCCCACCCGAGCCATGCAGTGGCTCTATGTAAATGGTCGTCCTGTCAAGTCGCGCACCCTTATGGCCGCTATCGACCAAGCCTATCGTAGCCTCACTCCCGATCGCCGCTACCCCATTGTCGTCCTAAGCATTGACCTCAATCCCGCCGAACTCGATGTCAACGTCTCTCCCACCAAGTCCGAAGTCAAATTCCACCGTGAAGGTGGCGTCTTCGATGCTGTCCGTCGTGGCATCAAAGACGCCCTCCTCAGCCACGGTATGGTGCCCTCAATGGCCGACATCCATGCCGTTAATGCAGCCCTCGCCGAACACCAACAAGCCAGCATTCCTTTCCCGTTCTCCAGTTTCGCCATCGCTGCTCAGGCTCCCCTCGGTATCACACACCAACCCCACACTATTCAAGACACTTCCGAACCCCAAAGGTCAAATTCCAGTTTGCCCAATCTCCTTGATGGTCTTCGTATCCTTGGCCAAGTTGATGCCACCTTCATCATCGCCGAAAACCGTGACAGCCTCCTCGTTATCGACCAACACGTTGCTCACGAGCGCATTCTTTATGAAATGCTTTGTAACACTCGCGGTGCCGCCCCCATCGAACGACAACGCCTGCTCGAACCCGCAACTCTCACTGTCGAACGCCGCGTCGCATCCCTCATCACCGAACACCAAGACGAATTTGCCGCAATGGGTTTTGATCTCGAACCATTCGGCCCCGACGCGATCCTCGTCCGTACCGTCCCCGCGCTCGGACGCGGCAAAGCCGCCCTCGAAGTCCTCCGCGACATGCTCGATGAAATATCCGAAGGGGCAACACAACCCAATTGGACACCCACTCGCGACGACGTCTACATCATGTGTTCGTGCAAAATGGCGATCAAAGCGGGCGACCCACTCGGCCACGCTGAAATGCAAAAGCTGATTGAGGATCTCGCCCTTACCGAAAACCCCTATCTCTGCCCTCACGGCCGCCCCATCACCATCACCTGGCCAAAAAGCGATCTCCGCCGGAGATTCAAGCGGTGATCATCCTTGGCATCGACCCCGGCATCGGACGCGTCGGCTATGGAATCATCCGCAAACACGGCTCGCAGTTCACCCCGATCGCTTACGGACTGATCGAAACCCCACAGATCGCAGTTCCCGATCGACTCAAGCTCATCCACACGCAGGTCACTGAGCTGATTCAAACACATTCGCCCGATTGTCTCGCCACCGAGAGACTCCTCTTCACCAAGAATCAAACCACGGCTATGGATGTCGCAAAAGCACTTGGGTGCATCCTCCTCGCTGCCGCCGAAGGCAATCTTCCCCACACAGAATACTCTCCACCCGAAGTCAAACAATCAGTGACCGGCACCGGCAACGCTGATAAAAAGCAGGTGCAATTTATGGTCACTAGACTGCTCGGTCTTCAATCGACACCTAAACCCGACGACATCGCCGATGCCCTCGCTATTGCCATCACCCACGCGATGCGCGTTATCCCTAATCAGGCAAAAGCCGCCGCGCTTTCCCTCAACGCACCCAAAGCCTGATCGCCATAACCTTGTCGTCTTTCCTTGATCCCACTGAATCCAAAAAGATCAGGCTGAGCCACCTCTAAAGGCAATCTCAGGCGATAGTCGAGTTCGGATCGCCATTCCCGTCCCAAGTTCAATCGATCGCCTCCGAGCGCAACGAGCGCATCAGTGGCACTATCGCGCCAATCCGCCACAATCACCCGCCCCAAACCTCGGCGCAAAGCATCCGTAGCCCCACCCCAAGTCCCACCAACTCGATAACGCGAATGAACAACCACAGAGCGGCGCGACCATGCATAAATCAAGCGATTACGGATCATTGCCTGCGTCCCCGTAAATCCGGCCCGACGGTCAAACGGTGATAACAAACAACCGGAGAACTTCGGACGCCCATATCCCCCTGAATCAAACCCACACGGCAATAACTGCACCACGGGAGCATCCCCGCACTTCGATACCGCTCCTGCCACGCCGAGCTCATCCGCTCCCCAAGCCCCACCCGATACAACTCCACGACCAGAACTAACAAGATAACCGCCCATTTGGTGAGCATAATGCTTCGCTGAAGTCGGTAAATCCCGAGAACCAACAACGCCAACTAACTCTCCTCCCGGAATCTCCCCCTCACACCACAACACTGGCGGCGCACCTGATCCCAAAGCATCGAGCCAACCAACCGGATATTTTCCGTCAAATACGGTCAAAACTTGTCCGCGATCAACAAAGTCCTCTGCTAAGCCCAATCGACCCGGCTCCTCCAATAATGAGACTTCTTCCCACAATCCGGCAGAACGCAACGCTCCCAACGAGCCACTTTGTTCATGACTTAACAAGCAATCAACGACCCTCGGCCACCGACGCAGCGGCGCTAAGCGCCAATTTTCATACGGCAAATAAAGACCTGCCAAAAGACAAGCCCCAACATGCCAATCTCCCCTTAGCATTTCACTACTCTACCCTGTATAATCCCCTTTGCCTCACATGGAAAAGCACCTCAGCCAAACAACACGACGTATCCGACAATTTATTGATTTCCAGCTCAGAGAGGCCCTAATCATTCAACCATCGTCACTTGATTGCAAACTTTGTATCGGCGCATTCCCCGACGAAAAAGCAGCCCGAAAATCAAGTGACTGGTCCAAGATCGATCTCGGTCAAACCTGGGGACCCGCCTATCAAGAAGGCTGGTACCACGTCACCGGCAAGCTTCCAACCATCCCTGAAGGCTTCGTCCCCGTCCTCACTTACGGACTTAACCCTCAATTTTCATGGGAATATTCCCCTAACGTCGAAGGCACCCTCTGGCAAAATAACACTCAAGTCGGTGGCCTTGATTTCGCCCACGAGTTCTTTCGACTCGACGCAACGCAATCAAAAATCGATTACCTCGTGCAAACTTTTGCTCACAATAAAGAAACTACAGTTTTCCGCCCTGAAAAACCTCGCACTCCCCAGCCGGAAACGTACAACGGCTTCAAAGTTGCCTTCCTTGATGAAGAACGTCTCCCCCTCTTCTACGACGCCGAATTCGCATTCGACCTCATGGAGTCTTTCCCCGAAGATGATCCGGGCTTCACGACTATTTTGCGAACCCTCAACGAAGTCTGCAACACCTTTCAAGAAAGCAACCGAAAGACATGGCGAGACTGTCGCCGACTGATCAAGAACGCCCTTGGTAGCATCACATGCGAAACCGGGCACACAATCCATGCCATGGGTCACGCCCACCTGGACACCGCGTGGCTATGGCCACTCTCGGTAACCCATCTCAAAATGGCCCACACCACGAGCATCCAGCTTGGCCTCGCCGAGCGCTATCCGGGTCATTTCTACGTTCACTCTCAAGCTAGCCAATACGAATGGCTCGAAAATGATCACCCCCAGCTGTTCGAGCGTGTTAAGTCAGCAATCAAATCAAACAACTGGGAACCCGTTGGCTCAATGTGGGTCGAAGCCGATTGCAACCTTACCGGAGGCGAGAGTCTCATCCGCCAGTTCCTTTATGGACGCTCCTATTTCAAAGAAAAATTTGGCGTTAATTGCCGAGATATGTTCTTGCCCGACGTCTTCGGCTACTCTGCGGCACTCCCACAAATTCTCAAAAAATTTAACATTGAAGCGTTCCTAACCCAAAAAATGAGTTGGAACGCAACCAACAAAATCCCTCACAACACGTTTTTCTGGCAAGGGATCGACGGCAGTAAAATTTTCACCCATTTTCCTCCTGCTGACACTTACATCGCAGACTGCACACCCAAACAGATCGCCCAATCCGTCAAAAATCACCGAGATCACGGTAGATCCGACCACAGTCTCTACCTCTTCGGTTTTGGCGATGGCGGTGGCGGACCAACCGAATGGCACATCGAACGACTGAACCGCGTCCGGCTCGCCCCGGGCCTCCCAATGATTGAAGCAAAATCAGGAGCTAGCAACTTTTACAAAACAGCAATCGAGGAATCGCGAGATATCCTAACCTGGACGGGGGAACTCTATCTCGAAGCTCACCGAGGAACCTATACAAGCCAAGGTGCTTGCAAGGCAAACAATCGTAAATGTGAATTTCTTTTGCGAGATGCCGAATTACTTTGCTCGTACGACCCCTCGTACCCAAAACAGTACCCGCAGGCTGACCTCGAAAAAGCTTGGAAAATTGTCCTGCTTAACCAATTCCACGACATCATTCCGGGCTCCTCCGTCAAAGAAGTCTACGAAGAAGCCGCACGTGATTATGCAACAGCCCTTACTCTTATTAACCAATCAATTGACCAATCGATCAAAAATTTCACGGTTGACTTTAAAACCGAATCGTTCGAAAATCCCTTCGCACTGTTTCACCTCGCCAATATCGAGTCACAAGGCGAATATCAGATGCTCATGGGACAGCAAATCAATTCCGTACACTGCGGAAATGAGTCGTATCCAGTTCAAGAAATTGATCAATGGGGTACTCCTAAACTAATCTTCCCGATCCCAGCGGCGGCTCGTAACCGCATTACGCCTGCCGATTTTTCTACCAAAGAGTCTAATAACCTTCGCCGGCTCAAAGTCAGCAACCGCAAATTAGAAAACGAGGAATGGATCGTTCGATTCGACCAAAACGGCAACATCACAAGCATTACAAGCCAAGATGATGAACCGCTCGAATTCATCATCCCTGGTCGCCTTGCAAACCTCTTCCAAATCCTCGATGACCGACCCCCATTCTGGGATGCGTGGGATACCGAACTCTATGCACACGAAACCGCCGTTGACCTCGTCAAAAGCACGTCATTTGAAATCGTTGAGCGTGGCCCCGTCCGCGTCGCCGTAGAAATCACGAAACACTTCGGCAAATCCACAATCAAACAGCGAATCAGCCTTGGTCCAACGCCCGGAATCCGATTTGACACTTGGGTGGACTGGCACGAAGATCACAAATTCCTTAAGGTGCTCTTCCCGATCAACGTCAACACAACCAAATCCACTTGCGAAATCCAATTTGGTAACGTCGAGCGACCAACGCACAACAACACTTCGTGGGATTTGGCGAAATTCGAAGTCTGCGCCCAAAAATGGGTCGATCTCAGCGAAGGCGGACACGGAGCCGCGATCATAAACACCGGCAAATATGGCCACGACATCCACAATTCTGATCTCCGACTCTCACTCTTGCGATCTCCCAAAGCCCCTGACCCGACCTGCGACATGGGAATCCACGAGTTCACTTACGTGTTCCTCCCTCACTTCGACCAAGTTCCCCAAAGTGATGTCGTCGAAGCGGCTTACGCAATCAACGCGCACTGTCACGTCCATCCACTCCCCAAACAAAAAGGCGTGGAGACTACGTCGAACCCAATTATCCAACTCAGCACTCGAAATCTCGTCATTGAGGCCGTCAAAAAAGCTGAAAAATCGAGCCACAGAGTCGTCCGAATTTACGAAGCCCACAACACACGAGGTCACGCCAGCCTCCACACGGCGTTGCCCGTCAAGCGAGCGTGGCTGTGCGATCTCGAAGAGACTCCCCTCCAAGAACTCGAAGTCACCGAGGGAGCTGTCCATTTTGGCTACCTTCCATTCGAAATTCTCACCATTGCCCTTGAGCATTAGCCCTGCCGAGCCAGCATTTCAGCCAGGTACCGAAATACAATAGAAACGCGAGTAAAAAGATGAGTGAGAACATGGAAAAGTTTCGGCACCTGGACGGCAATCCGGCGGTTGTAGAAAATGAGTTTGTAAAAATAACCTTTCAGCACGGCGATCCTGCAGTTGAAGGAATCAATGGGTGTCGGATCGAAGACCTGATCGATATTGTCGTGGAAAAATTACTCGATTTCCAGGGACGCGATCTCGCATGCGAGGAAAATGCCACCGCCCTCTACCACCTCGACCTCGCTCGCGAAGCCCTATTGCTAAGACGACGACGACGAGAAAACCAAGGTCTTATCGGTCAGCGTGCGAAGCATTCGCCTGATTAACGCTTTTTAATTGAATAGAAGGCAACCGTTTCCTTGCCTTCAGTCCACGACCACACCATCATCCCCTCATCTCCCATTTTTGGAATTCCTTTGATGGGGAGGTGCGGTGATTTTTTTAAGTCCTTGTTGAGCCAGAAGAGCGACCAATCCTGTTTCTTTGTCGATTGACAAAGAAGGAAGTCTGAATTTCCAACAGGCACACCAATTGCCCTACCATCCAATGCGAATCCTTCCTTATCGCCGTTCAAATCATAAAAAACAATGTCCTTGCCCGCTTGCGTCCATAACCGCTTCGCCGATTGCCAATAACCCTGAAAGTGGTACCACCAGGTATTTCTGATCCAGACGAATTCGGGCTCTTTACTAGGTTCCCATCGATACAATGCATCGATATAAGGGTGTACAACTTGGGCTCCATTTAAATCTTCCTGTTCATAGGAGACAAGCAAAAGGCCCGGGGCAATCTGTCGGTACGTGGACGGATATCTCGTTTCATATGTTTGGAGGGGGACTTCTTTAAACCCTGGACCAAGCGTATAGGGATTCCGTTCCCACCCGACAAACTCGTGATCAAGCTTTTCGATCCTTGTCGTGAGTTCATCGCCAATAATGCGCCCCTTCCGGATTTCACCGAGTACATGGCCGTCTCTATAATCGCGAAAAACATCAAATGTCTCTTGCGTTGTCTGGTCATAAGATCGCAGGCCCACCAAATCATTATTAATCACAATTGGGC
>JBJXDW010000063.1:0-14676 GCA_046154445.1 Fimbriimonadaceae bacterium
AGCATATATGGCTTGGGATCGTAGCAAAGGCAGGCCGGAACCGATCCGTGCCCTCAATGTAATCGCAGAACTTGACAACGACGAACCTCTCGTATCCCTTCTCGATTTTGCTCCGTCAATTGTTATCAAGCGTCCAAGCGTCATCCCCTTCCTTCGCAAGCAAGTCGTGGAGAAGCTCGAGCGAGCCGCTCTTTCCCTTGCTCCCAGATATCAACTCGGAGTGGTTGATGCATGGCGCCCCTTCGATCGACAAGTAAAGATTTGGAACTGGATGTGGAAATCACTCGAAAAAGCCCATCCTGAACTTTCCTATGCCGCAAAACGCCGAATGGTCTGCCGATTTGTTGCTCCTGTCGATCAGAAAGCCCCTCCGGGACACACGACCGGAGCCGCCGTTGATGTCTGGCTTCTCGATGCAGAAGGAAACGAAGTTGATGTCACAACTCCATTCGAACGCCTAGCCGGAGCCCCAACGTACGTTTATGGACTATCGCCAGAAGCCGAAAAGAATCGAATGATCCTCGTTGAAGCGATGCTCGCCGTCGGATTCAGTAATTGCCGCGACGAGTGGTGGCATTATAGCTTTGGCGACGCTGGATGGGCTGTGAGGACGGGTCAACCCGCCTGTATCTACGGACGTGTCGATCTCAACCCAGACCTCTACAAAGACCAGGATGAAGAGTGGAACATCCGAATGCTCAGCCGAGTTAATCCTTTTTTAGAGGCGGGCGCGCCTGGTCAAGGGCGGCCCAAACCCAATCGGTAGGAGGATTCGGCCCGTTCGGTCGAAATTGACCAGGTGCCACCATCAGCGTATCAATTTCGCATCGAATCGGCCGGTCAGCTTGGGCTCTTATAAATAGTTGAGTCTGACCTGATGGCAATTCAACTGTCCCACATCGATACCAAGCAAATCCAGCTCCGTAAAAACTCACAGGAACTGGTTCAATCTTCATCTCAACTCCCCCGACCGAAATGCGTAGAGTCGATCGCGCAACATCATCCATTCGCGCCGCAATCCAAACCGAGTGCGTACTCCCAATCTTATTTCTCACGGTGTACTGCGCAACATAAGGCGCAATGCTCTTTACTTTTGGGTTCAAAACCAATACTTTTCCACCCGAAGTTCCCGCGACATCCGCTATGTCGCTAAAGTTTGTATCCTGTGGATCCTCCGCTTCAATCCAGTTGTAAGGTGCGGATTTGATTGTTAATTTTTTGAATTGATCTCGGACAGCCAAAAATGAGCCTAGTGGGAACCTTTCAAACGAACTCACATTCTTTTGCAGAACCGTATATTCAGTTCCGGAAATGTCAACCAAGTTCCCGAACGTATCAATTAGGTAACTACACGCAACTTTTGTCACTTCAAAACTCTGAATCGGCACAGGAATTTCATCAGACCCTTCGACGATAACCGGAGTAGTTGGAACGGACATTTCCAGCTCATTTTTCTTCTGTTTGATTTCCAAGTCGGATCCATCAAGCGTCCTCATCGTTGGCAACGCTGGGCTCGAAAGCCGCATTTTTAATCGTTGTTTTTCTGTAATTGACCAAAATACGTATGTCGTCTTTCCAGAATCAACATACCGATATCCCTCAAGCAAAGGTCCAATATCAAGTCGTTCGCCCGAACCTGGTGTCGGAAGCCAAACATGACCACCCGGCAACCGTCCAGTCACGGCAGGGTTAGTCGCGGCCTCTGGGAAGAAAATCGGCAAAGTCATCGTCTGGGCAATGCTCGCCTGATCCCTATAAATCTCACCTGCCGCCGCAACATCCGCTAAGTCTTCCGCAGAATTCACATCAAAGAACCAACCCCGCGTCCCAAGAATTTCGCTTTGTCGAATCGCGCGACCTGCATCAAACCGATCATCGCCGACCGGTAACTTGATCGAAGTCGCCATCGCCACCATCGGCCTTGCACGGCGAATTGCGCTACTCATCGGCCTCGAAGCATCATCCATTAGCTCCACCGCCGATTTCGGCGCTAAACGGAATGTAATTCCATTCAATGATCCAGTG
Organism: Fimbriimonadaceae bacterium; assembly: GCA_046154445.1. Taxonomy (GTDB): domain Bacteria; phylum Armatimonadota; class Fimbriimonadia; order Fimbriimonadales; family Fimbriimonadaceae; genus UphvI-Ar2. Next base: position 2,026 of record JBJXDW010000063.1, read on the forward strand.
CCGTCCTCATAAAGACCGCCCCACCCATTCCATTCCTGCATCACCGGTTTGCCAGTCGCTTCTCGTATGGAGTCAACTAATCGATTGAGCCGTCTGGTTGCACTGCTCCTCACAACCGTCCGGATGTCCTCCCAAATCTCTTCGCGCCTTGCCGAAGGTGCAAGCCGATTTGTTCTCGCATTCCACACATTATCAATTCCGCGACCACCTTGCCAAAGCGGAACACAAGCGGCAAAATCTGCCAACGTATTGTTGAGATTCACGCCCATATGCCAAGCCGAACCAACCATATCGGGGGTTCCGTACTTCTGCCTCAAATAGGTTTCTAGCTCTAACCGGAACAATTCACTGGTCGGCACCAATGTGTCATCCACCTTGAAACTTGTGAGCATCCGACCCGCTGGATTCACGAGACCCTGATATCCAGACCCCAAGGGTGCATTTTTCAGGATAACAAGAAGCTCGTCGCGGTACTGATCAAACCCTTCCCAATAATCGGCCATCCGCTGGTCGCGCACTTCCGGATACAAAACCAGGACATGAGGAAATTCTGACTTGAGGTTAAAACTAAAGTGCAACTTTCCATTTTCAATCGGTTGAGTACCTTGCCAAATAATCCCTCCGTTCTTTTCATTCGCCAAAAGCGCATAGGTTCGAGTTCCTCCCGGAATATCTACATTGATGTCAATGTTGCCCGTTAAACCTGATACGCGGTAACTCTTTGGCTCAACTGCGATCACAGTAGCTGATGGAGCTAACGAAGAAACTCCAATCAAGTAGCGCAAACCCCGTGCCTCAAGTTCTGGAACCAGGCGTCGCCAAATGCTGAGATCAAGTGGCATTTCAATAAAGACATCTTTGATTCCTGCCTTTGCTGCCGCATCAATCGCTTCGACTGTTGGTTCGACATGAACCCCCACCGGAATGTAAGGTGCCCCATTCACCTCAAACGATCGCTCCTGAGTTACCTTCCAGTTAACGTCTTGAACCGGTGCCGTAGCCTGGTTCATCCCCATACACGCTGCAAAAAGCAAAGAGACCACGGGTATAGAATACCTCCGTGGTCTCCTTTATCCAAATTTAGCTGAAGTTAGCGCTTACGTTTCTTGCCGCCAGGGCCGAGTTCCATACCAACATGTGGTTCAAGGAAGTCAGCGCGGAACTTAATGTGACGCTTCATTTCGCCACCAGATTTAGTTGCCCAATTCACTCGCTCGAGCGTCCATTGCCAACCAATATCAGTGGTCGAAAACAAAAATTCAATGCCTTCTTTAATAATGTCGCCCATGATCGCTTTCAGGTCATTGCGATTTCCTAAAATGCGTTCTGCCGCTGCCATCGAAGGAAGCAAATGAACAGTCAATACAACCGCTTCTTCTTCGGCTGCTTTCAATTTCGCTTTTTTGGTGTCTTCAACCGTATCTTGAACCTGAGTTACTTCTTTAGCGACCGCACTTGCCATGGCGTCATATTGATCGCCCGTCCAGGTGTAAGATTTCCCATCATATACGGCGTCTGCCATCCGGCCAGATTCCACCAATGCCGTTGCAAGCAAAGCTGCATCGGTTGGTTTCAAATCCTTGTAGGTCTTCCGAATAGTGTCGAACGTACTTTCTGGTTTAGTGAGGTTGCAAGTGATCAAACGGTCTCATCCCTTACCCAACCGGTCACGGTCAGGTCTATAATGTTGTGATTCTACCTATGAGAACAATCACATCGGCTCGACCATGGGCGACTTGGGCCCTTTCATCACTTCTAGCACTCACCACAGTGGGTCTGCTGGCTGGCTGCACCCCACCCGCAACATCGGGAGATAAACCAGCTGAACCATCCACTACCGGCACCACCGGCGAGGCTCCCAAGGACGGACTCAAAGTCGGTATCGTTTTTGATAGCGGCGGACTGGGCGACAAGTCGTTCAACGACTCCGCTTGGCGCGGCATTCAAAAAGCTGAATCCGAACTCGGTATCAAAGTCAGCAAAGTTGAATCCAAAGAAGAAAAAGATTACGAAACGAATCTCTCTGCAATGGCAGATGATGGCAACGACCTCGTTATCGCAGTTGGCCTCAACCAAGGCAAGGCCCTCGAAAAAGTCGCCGCCGACTATCCCGACGTCAAGTTCGCCATCGTTGACGGATTCGTCGACGCTGCCAATGTCCGGATGCTCCACTTTAACGAAGAAGAAGGCTCCTACCTCGTCGGCTACATTGCAGGCAAGATGACCAAAACCGGCAAAGTCGGATTCATCGGTGGACAAGAACTCGACTTAATCAAAAAATTCCAGTACGGATACGCCGCTGGGGTCAATGCAGCTAACCCAAGTGCAATCGTACTCCCCGCAAAATACACCGGAAGTTGGGACAACATCGATGATGCCAAAATCGCCGCGAACGTTCTATTCGATTCTGGTGCCGATATCATCTACCATGCTGCTGGTCGCGCTGGCCTCGGAGTCATCCGGGCAGCAAAAGACCGTAAGCTCTTCGCAATTGGCGTCGACAGCGACCAAGATGGCGAAGCACCTGGCAACGTTCTCACTTCCATGATCAAAAACGTTGACGAAGCTGTTTACGCGACAATCAAAGATTGCGTCGACGGCAAATTCTCAAGCGGGGAAATCAAGTACGACATCGCCCACAAAGGAGTGGGCATCAGCGAACTAAAATACACTCGCGAAATGATTGGCCCGGATGTTCTTGCCGAAATTGAAGCGATCAAGCAAAAAATCGCTGAAGGTGAACTCAAAGTGCCATCCACTGAAGCTGAGTACAACGCTCAAAGAACTAAATAGGCAAACGCTAGTTGCCCTCATGATCCCGCACCAACTTGCGCACTTGCCGCAAGAACCTGGTGTCTAAAACCATGAGGGCAATTCCTTGTAAGCAGACCGCCCAACCCGCCGCTCGCCAATCCATCGTTTCCGAACTCAAACCGAAGAAAATCCCGAAAACAATATAGAACCCATTTGAAACCTGGTTAGCGGAAAGCAATTGAGCAAACACGGGAATAGATCGCGGAGGTGGAGCTTTTTTCCCGATTAACGCGATCAATATATTCACCCCCGCCCACCCAGAACTCACCAAACCAAACATCAGTGCCGTGCGGTTCTGAATCATCAATGGTAGAGCAAGCCCCACCAAGAACGAAGCAATCGACCAAATCTCCAGCCGATCCAAATGAGCGAGCATCAAAGAACGAAGTCGAGCCACATCGCTCGGCCATTCCGAACTACTTCGCCGCATCGGCCTCTACAAATCGTTCGTAATTGTCAAACGGGTCTGGCATTTCATAAAAATCACGTCGCCCCAAAACTGCGCTGCTCCAATCAAACATATAGGGCATTCCCCAACCCCGCTTCACCGCTCGTTCAACCAAGTGGCTCCGCCCAAATGCACGTGTGTTTCTCGGCGCATCCGTCATCGCATCAACCACGTCAAGTTCATCAAGTTGCCGCGCCGGTGTTCCCTCCGGCAACGCATAAAACAAAGACTGCTCTGGATTAATATTGTGATATTCCAAGTCCAAACTGTGCAGAACGTCCGCCCCCCATTCGGCTCCTCCATCCGCGACAAACGCATCGATCATTTGCTTCTTCGCCACCCAATCAAGTCGATCCCCAAGTGACATTGGGTCATCTTTTAATCTATCAAGAACATAAGCCCATTCTTGCAACACCCAATCGACATCATCCGAAACACCCGCATAGCGACCTGCTAACTCCCGTAGTCGATACTGAATGTCCAGCGCACTCGTCTCGGTTCCATCCTCCATCAAAACCCGCCACTGATACTTGTCATCTCTCGATAGATCGCGGAGTGCCAAAAGCGGCTGAGCCAATTCCGGCTCACCAATCAATTCTCCATCTTCAAGCAACTGAAGAACCAAATTCGTAGTTCCAACCTTGAGTTTGTATGCGTATGCACTTTGATTCGCCTCACCGAAAAGGAGGTGCATTCGATTCATCCCTTCATGCGCATAAAAATGTTCCCATTTCGGATTAATCAACGCTCGATTAAAACGAACTCGGCTGGCCACTGTCCGCAAAATATGATCCGCCCGCTGTGATAATTGAAAATTTACCTCCTCATCCGGAAAAACGTGATACACCTGAGAAACCCAAATGTAGTCAATCGGATTCTGATTCATGTCCTTGTAACTCGGCTCACCACCTTCAATCAAGACATGCCCTCCCACCCGACCGACTCCCGCAAAAATTTGACGAGTGACCAAAAAAGCAAACAGCGCATTTACATCTTCATTAAAGAAATTTTCCGACATCTGAACCAAATAATTTTCATGGCACCCAAAGGTATGCCCACCAAAATGATCAATCGAATTATTGTAAATCCGAACTGTCTCTTCAAGCCCCAACTCTTTTAGAGCCCGAACGATAATCCTCTGCCCCGCCCGGTCGTTCAATAAAACATCATCTAAGTTACGGCACTCCGCCGTCGCATATTCAAGATGCGATCCTACGGCGTCAATATAGAGCCGCGAACCATTGATCATAAATCCGCCGCTCGCCATCGGCTCAAAAACCTCATCCCGAGCGTGGAGATCAATCGCGCCTAGGTTCAATTCAAGGAAAATATAGTTCTTAATATCTTCAACGATGCGCTCAGGTTTGATACTCGGATCATCAACCAAGCACCCAAACTCGGTCTCAATTCCAAAAATCCGATCCCCGGGCCGCCGATCCATTGTTCCATTCTACGACCCAAACTCCGCACTTCACCCATTTGGCACCCTAATTGCCGCAAATAATCCATTCGCCCCGTCAGGTTAAATAAGAACTCAACTTTATGCACGATCTCAGCGACCGCAAACGCAAAATCATCCGCGCAATAATTCTTGAGTATGTTGCCGGCGCTGAACCTGTTTCGAGCGACCTCATCGCCACAAAATATGACCTCGGTGTTAGAAGCGCCACAATCCGCAATGAACTCGCCGCAATGACCGACCTCGGTTATCTCGACCAACCCCACACGTCAGCAGGCCGAATTCCAAGCGACCAAGGTTCCCGGTACTTCGTCGATCACCTCTTACTCCAAGAAACCCCCGAAACTCAGGATAAAAAGACGCTGAAACAAGCGACCCGCGATGAAGACACGCTCCGCGACTTGATTAGGGAAACCACGAAAGCGCTCAGCCGAATGACCAAGCTGATGACCGCCGCTATTACCGTCCGCGACGCCCAAGTCCGAGTCCGCAACGCTGTTGTCACCGCACTCGGCCCCGACCGCGCACTTTTCATTCTTGTTCTTGAAAATGGCCACACTGAAAATCGCGTGATCGACTGTCCACCCGGACTCACCCTCGACCAAATCGGCATGGTGAACGAAACACTCGACCGATCTGTCGCTGGTTCAAGTCTTGCCGAAATCACTAAGTCAAAAATCCCAACGATCACCCCTCCGACCGCCAACACTATCCTACAATCGGCCTACCAAGCACTAAAATCAACTGCTCGCGACCTGACCCGCGGCTACCTCATCGTCGAAGGTGAAGAGTACGTCCTCAGCCAACCCGAGTTCCAACGCGAACCCGCTGCCCTCCAACGCATCGTAGAGAGCCTTGATAACGAAGATGCACTAAGGCAAGAGGTTGCGGCAACATCAAATCAACCTAATACGATCACTATCGGGCGAGAAAACCAAGTCGAACCTCACTATCCACTTACATTTATTAGGCAAACGTTCACCGTCGGCGAACAAGAAGCTGGCGTCATTTCAATCATCGGCCCAACAAGAATGAACTATGCCCGCAACATGAGTTTGTTGGACTACACCGCAGAATCCATTTCTGACGTCCTCACAAAACTGTTTCGCCCCAGCTAATCAAAGCCGAGGCGAATCAAGACCCACGCACTTTCCAGGCGTTAGTTAACGTTGAACAGGCTCGAATTCAAACCCGTATTCACTTCAATGTCGTTGTAAAAAGTGGTTCCTGCAAGAATATTCTGTGAATTGTAAACTTCAAGTACCGTTGGAATCCAAATGGATCCAAATTTCTTCGGATTCTTATACTTAAAAACTGCGAGGAGCGGCTTGTTCCCATTTTGGCTGTACCATTCACGCTTTGTCACAAACTTTTGATCTGGATCAACCCAAATTCGGTTGCGCGAATCATCACCAAGTTTGGAATTGTATTTCACATCAAAAACTGCTTCGTTTGTCGCACGATCCATCCGAACAAAAGTCGCAACCATCAAATCATCAAACAAAGCAGGAGTGATCAACCCAAAATCAAAAACGGTTTGTCGTTTCCCCGGCGAATTCGCCAAATTTTCTCGTTGACGAATTTTGCTTTTCGGAATACTGAGTAAGCGCGTAGTACCGTTAAGGATGTACCAGATTTGTTGGTCATCCACTTTCGCCTCAAGCCGCAACATAAACGGCTCCTTAAACTTAACATCAGTTGTATCAAACCGATAAGACTGCGCAAAATCCTTATTGATTTTTTGCAATTCCTTTTGCGACGCCTTCCCAACCTTCGCAGTAAAAGAACCGTCCTTCAAGCCGGATTGCCAGTAAGAACTGATGGATGTCGATTGCCCAACCATCAAACTTGTCAAAATTGTTGCCGTTAAACTCATTCTTCTCTAAATCTCCGCTCGCAATTATGCCAACAAGTACAGAGACGAATCAAATCCAAGGTCGTATCTCGAACTGGGTCAGAAGGTACGATTGAGATGCGCGGAACGTACTGAAAGCATGGAGCTCAAGGATCCCATAGAATTACATCTCCAAAGAGTGAATTCCCTCGATCGGCGGCAGTTCTTGCGCCCCATGACATCGAGCGAGAAACTCGAACGATCAGCCCGAATTTATCAACTTTCGGCCCGCAAAATCCTCGCCAAAACTCTCCTTCCATCTCTCTTTTGTTTCGTGAGTTTAATTTTCGGAGGGGCATATTTACTTCCATCGTTCTTCGTCATTGTTGGCGGGGATCAACTCACCGATGATCTTTCCCGGGTCGGAATTGCCGCCATCCTCACAATTTTCCTTGCAATTCCACTTTTTATGTTTGGACTTGGTCAATGCTTCGCCAGTGCGGTCGCCGAGACTAACGATTACATAACCGGTGACCGGTTACCCGGCGAACCTGCAGTAACAAAACTTGAAATTCCCAATCCTTGGAAGTTCACCAACCTCCTCTCACTTGCCGCCCTCGAATCATTTCTCCCAATCCTGGCAGCTTCAATCTGTTTTCTACTAGGGGCAGTTATCCAAAGCGCTGCACCCGACTCAATTGTCCCTGGCTTACTCGGCGTGATTGGATTCCTCATCGCCATGGCTAGTTTCGTGGTCACTCCCATCCTCTTTTTCAGAAATTGCCTTGTCCCCGTTGTCGCTGTTCTCGAAAAAGGCGACGGCAAATCCATCCGCACTCGAGCAAGAATGCTTGCTCGATCAAAAGGCAATATCCCTGGGATCGCAGAGTCAATGCTTCACGGATTTGTCGTATTTCTAATCGTCGGCGGTGGACTATTCCTGATGTTCCAAATCGCAATCAACTTAATCCTGGGAATGGGGACAATCGAAAACTGGCTCGGCTCAGTCATCTTTGGCGACCTTATCAAATCTGCCGGCGAGATGCTTCCCCTATTCGCCATCATCTGGCTCCTCACACCTTTCTGGGCGGCACTCTCCACTGTCAACTATTACGACCGGCGAATCAAACTTGAAGGATTCGATATTCGTATGCTTGCAAAAGATGTTCTAGAGGTTCGCGAATGAAAACATTTCTTACCTTCCTCGTTTCAATCTGCCTGCTAACTGTCAGTTTTTCCCAAAGCGATACCGAAACGGCGTCTCCGCAACTCCGGAAAATTCAAGAAAGTATTCTTGCAAACCCCAAATCAGCCACGATTCCGGTCGCTCCCACTGGAGAACCTGCCAACCAGGCAAAAGAGATCCTTTCAAACCCACTTTATCGAGAAAACGTTGACACATCCAAAGGCGAATCATGGCTCAGTGATGCGATTGAGAACCTGTTTCGAAAAATAGGTGACTGGCTAAGTAATCTTTTCAAGGGTAAAGAAGCCCCACAAGTCGGTGGAATTGGCGGCGGAGCCGCAATCATCCAAGGCATCGTCTACCTTCTTATCGCTATACTAGTCGGCTTCCTTATCTTTATGCTCGCGCAAATTCGACTCAAGAAAAAACTTATAGGCAACGACGAAGACAGTTTAGTTTCTGACGAAGAAGCCAAACGATCCGCTGACCAGTGGATCAAAGAAGCTGACCGACTCGCCGCCGATGGACTTTTCCGAGAAGCAATTCGCTGTCTTTATTTAGCATGTCTCATTCGCTTGGATGAACAACGCGTTCTTCGATTTGAGCGTCACGAAACGAACTGGGAACACCTCCACCGATTCCGAGATATCTCCAACAAACCCGGCGCATTCGACCTCCAGCCCGCTACCCAGAAATTCGATCATGCATGGTACGGACTTGTCCCGCAAGATCAAAGCGACGTCAACTGGTTCAAAACTGAATACCAACAACTCCTAGATGGACTCCGGCAGGCCCGCGCATGAAACAGTTCAACCGAGTCGCACTTGTCTTGACCCTCCTCCTCATCCTTTCTGCTGTGATCTTTGTTTTTGGCAGTAGTGGCGGAAACACAACTCCCAGTTCAATCAACACGAGGGGCCTAGGAATCGCCGCTTACGCCGAGCTTCTCCGCCGTAACAATATCCCCGTCGAAATAGATCGGTCTCCCGTCATCAAACTTTCGAAAAACGATGTGCTTTTGATCGTTGAAGATAACGCGAAGTTTTACGATTGGTTCCAAGAAGACACGACCAAAAATGACTATGCAAAGGATGGAGAAGAATTCAGCAAAGAAGCACCTTCACAATTCCAACAATCACTCACAAACCATCTCAAACAAGGCGGGCGCATCATGAATCTTGTCATGCCGACCAGCCGCGAAGATTTCACTCCCACCGCCTCAATCCAGAGAGTCACCACACCCAACGAGAGCGAATCATTCGACCTTCAGCTGGGAGACGAAGCCTACACCCTCGATGAAGACAGCAAAACCACCGAACTTCCCCTCATCGTCAAAGGCAGCGAATATTTTGCCTATTTGACTGAAGAATCTGGAGGCGTTTACCTCGATGTCGCCGATGCCACTTTCCTTCGTAATCGGTTTATTGCCAAGTCCGACAACGCCAAATTGGGAGTGTGGCTCGTAAAACGATTTCTTCCACCCGGCGGCAAAATCGTTATCGCTGAAGCCAGCGTTGGTAACCAAGAATCCCGCACCGCCCTTGATGAAGTTGGCAAATGGGCAACCGCCGCATTTTGGCAAGCCTTGTTCCTCGGAGCCGTCATCGTATTCACATTCAATCGCAGATTCGGAGTTGCAAGTCGAGAAATCACCAAAGCCCGCGGAGCCAAGGAACTCATGGGAGCAATGAGTCTCACGCTCCAAAGAGCAAACCGCCGCGATCATGCACTCTTGATTCTCCGCGCATCCGCTCTCGACCGAGTCCGAAAGACTCTCAGACTCAGCATCGGACTCTCAGAGCAAGATGTCATCTCTCGAATGCACCCCGACGCCCAATCCATCATGGCAACAATCATCCGACTTCAAGGCCAACAAGTTGGTGCAAAACAGTCGATCCAGCTCGCACAGTCTCTCGAACTTCATCTCAGGGAAATGGAATTTGAAGCCAAAGCGAGCCGCGCACCCATCCAAACCGGTTAAACTAGACTTATGATTTCGGCATTGGTAGCAGCAATCCTTTTTTCATCGAGTCCAGATAGCATCGGCAAATCCCCCGAGGAATTGGCCAAAACCGAACTCGTTGCCGCAAAACAGGCCTATCTCGATGCCCGAAAGAACAAATCCAACCTAGAGGAAGCCAGCTTCAAATACGGTGAAGTCGTGGTCAATTCCCCAGTTCTCGGCCCTAAAGACAAATATCCTCTCGCCCTCGCCCTGTTCCGCCAAACTCTAGCAATTAACCCAGACAATTCTAAAGCAAAAGAGTGGGAAAATCAAATCGAATCAATCTATGCAAGCTTAGGTAAAGAACCAACCGAATTCGATCTCAACACAATCAAGTAACCTCATTAAATTAAACAATTAGCCAATGTCTGAATCCGAGAACCTCGAATATAGCCAAAACCTGCGCCGATTCACCCTGCGGTTAGCAATCGTTCTTACTGTAATCGTCGCAATCCCCTGGATTCTCGCCGCTCAATCTGCTCCTGCGGGATCTTTCTATATTGGTAGCCAGTTCAGCACAGACGATCAAATGGTTTATGCCGCTTGGATGCACCAAGCCATGAACGGCTCATTCTTGTTCGACAACCGATTTGCTATCGAATCCCAACCCGGGCTGACCGCCCACCTCTACTTCTGGCTTCTTGGAACTTTTGCAATCCCATTCAAAAGTCTTGGCTCCTGGATCGCAATTCCCCTGATTAGCAATCTGGCCCGAATAGCATTCACTTTCCTGTTTGTCGTGCTCCTCGGTCGATTCGTTCGTAAAATCGAACTCCCCATTTTTGTCGCCAAATCCGGGATGATCCTTGCCACCCTAGGTGGCGGCATAGGATTTATGATGTGGCAAGCGTTTGGTCGCATCGCCGATCCGCCCAAAGCCCTCGGAGGAATTCTCGATCAACGCCTCCCGATCGACGTTTGGCAACCCGAAGCATTCGTATTCGCTTCCAGTCTCGTGAACGGACTGTTTATGGTCAGCCTCTGCCTGATCATCACCGTAATCACCCAAATTTGGGACGCACAAAAAGGCTGGCGCGCCGTTCCGCTCGGTGCCGCCGCAATGCTCCTGCTGATGAACATCCATAGCTATGATGTCCTCATCATCGCGTTTACGATGACTGCATTTGCCGCAGTTTTAGCCGTGCAGAAGTCCATCGATTGGAAGTGGGCTATCCGAGCTTTAGTTATAGGATTGGGCGCAATCCCCGCCGCGTTGTGGTATCTCAACGTCCTCAAAAACGACCCCGTCTTTCAGGCCCGTGCCGCCACCCTCACCTATTCGGGCACGTTCCGACAACTGCTCTTCGGTATCCTTCCCCTTTTCATTCTTGGCGTTCTTTCATTCCGAAATAGCGAAGAATCGGGCAAAAAATGGTACGCCCCAGTTGGCACAGCAATAATATCGTTTGCCCTTTTCGTTCTAGGGTCTGGTTACGACGTCGAAAAAACGTACTTTCTCACAATGGCGCCATGGCTCATCACCTTTGTTGCAATCTGCATACCCCTCTATTTCGGCCCCAAAAGTAAATCGTGGCAACTCCTTGCCGCTTGGGCCGCAGTCGGTCTCATTCTCCCCTACTTCCCCCAGCTTTTTCAACGCAAACTCGCAATGGGATTAGTCATACCCTGGGCATTTTTGGCTGCATACGGATTCGATTGGCTTGCCAACCTCGCGGTTCCAAAAACTGAAGTGAACACCGAATCGTTCCGCGTGCGCCGGAACCTTGTAACAGGCATCATTTTTTTACTCTGCTGTGCAAGTAGCATCTATTGGTTCCAGCGAGAATTCCTCTTTATCCGCAATAACGTCTCCGTGACAACGATGCAACCAATCTTCTTGTCTTCGGATGTGAGCCAAATCATTTCCAAACTCGAATCAATCCCCGGTCGCAAAGTCGTGGTAGCCCGTCCAGGCGTCGCTTCAGGATCCGAGGACTCGTCATTCCCCCACGCAACCCCCTATCTCCCCGATCTCAACTCAATTTTCTCCGGATACGCAGGTGCTTACACCTACGCCGGACACTGGAGCGAAACCCCCGACTACGACCATCGCCGCTACATAGCCGAAGGTATTTTCCAAGTCCAAGACCCTACGAAGCTACACGACTTTATCAAAGAATCACAGGCTGACTATCTTGTCCAACCAATCCCTGACACCTTCCCCGATCTAAAAAGTAACGACCTTTCGACCGTCGGCGAGGTCATCTTCCAGGGAACGCAATATCGACTCATCAAAGTCGATAAAACCAAATTCAACTAACCTTCCGAACTTGCGGGCAAAATTGGAACCGGCGCATCTGGTTTCACTAGCGTCTTCGGCGCCGCAGGCTTGGCTGATTTATTGACCGCAATAATCACCGGCCCACCGCTGTAGATGCTATCGCCCATGTTCTCCCTCTTGACGAGCTTGCCATCTTTAAAGGTCAGTTTCCAAGTTCGCACTTTCCGGCCCGATCCACCACGATCCATCACCTTGCGAACGCCGTACTTCAAGCCGGAGTCATGAACGATTTTTTGTCCCCGCGACCAAGTGGAAATCAATTGGGACTCAAATTTATAAGTAAATTCCGGCTTACTTGCGCCTAAAATCCGGAATGTCAAAGTGGATTTCTCTGGCGTCGCCGCAAGTGCAATCGGAAAATCGTGCTCATTCGTAATTTTAAGATCCGGATTCGGATAGCTCACTGCTGCATCTTGCCCGAGCGGTACGTATGGCACCGGCAACGAATGCGGAGACCGTGAATTGACCTTTATCTCACCGCGAACCGCAGCATTATAGAGTGTCGTACTGACCTGGCAAATTCCACCGCCTACATCGACATCGTGCTTCCCACCCACATAAACACCCGCTACCTTAAATCCCTTCGCCTGAGTGCGCTGACCAAGAAAATCGTTAAAGCTAAAC
>JBJXDW010000064.1:0-13609 GCA_046154445.1 Fimbriimonadaceae bacterium
AATAACGACAGCAAAGTGAAGTTCGACTTAAGCGCGATCAGTGGTCATCGAGTAAAGATTGTGATCCAAGATCGTGACCCTAAAGGAATCATCCGGCTGAGCAACTTGCGAGTAACCAACTAAGTTAGAACTTCACGCCGTAATCAAAGCGCAACTTCCAATCACGGAGATACGGATTGTTATCTGGTCGGCCTTGACCCCATTGCAAATGCTCCAGACTAAAACTGAGAGACTGATTAGGGCCGGGTCGTTGAGTAAACGAAATTCCGTAACTATGGGCCAGTGAAGTCTCGCCATTACGGATAAATTGTTGAAGCGAGTAAGTCAACTGCACCGGCGATGCTTGATCAGCAAAGAGCGTCGCATTGAACCGCGCTTCACGGCGCATTTCATCCTGAACGTTGTCGCGTTTGATCTCATTCCAGTTAAAGTCAAACTTCAACTTTGGATCGTTTTGATAATTTGCTGTCCAGCTCGAAGTTCGTTCATCAAGCGGAACTGTTCCAAGCAACACGCCACCACGATTCTGCAAAGGATTCGTCGTCATTTTGTGTTCAAGTGCCAAGAACTTATTGGCTCGATATCCAATCGCATAATCTCGAACAAACATCGTACTGTCGTTTGGCATCGTGCGAATTCCGTACTTCAAAGCCGCCTGGAACGGAGATTTGCCCGTCTTGTCAGAAGTCAGCAAGAATGATCGATCAATCGCCCGAATACCATCTCCACTCACTTGGCTATCGTATTTCCAACCAAAGCCAAGATTTCCGACCGCCGCCGAGAATCCCATATTAATAAACTCTTTCTTCCATTCCAAAAAGTCTCGTTGAGTATCTGTTTTGTAATAGAACGAAATGTCGCTCACGCCGCCAACTTTGAAAGGAACCGCATTGGCTAAACTAACGTTGCCAAAGTAATTCTGATGCTGACCATCCCACCTATTAGTTTTATAACTTGCTCCGCCAAAGTCTAATCCGGCAAATTTTCCACCCGACAAGCCAACATCGGTGTTCATTGTCCCGGTGCTCTCACCCCGTGCATCGCGATTGTAGCCATAGTTCAGTTTAACTCCCGAACCAAAATCGAACCAGAATCCATAATTTCGCCGGACTTCATCGGCCAGATCGCCGTCTCGCAAGATACGCTGATCTTCAACGCTCACTCCAAGGCGACCGTTCAATTTAGTACTAATTTTATTGCGCGACTCTGTCTCCCGAGTCCCGTCGTCATACTTTGTTTCACTTTGCGTGGTTGTAAAGTTCGTCGACTGGTTAAGCTGCTTTTCGTAAGAGAAGGTTCGCTTCTGGGCATCCGGCAAGTTTTGGTCAGAACCTGTAAATTTATGATTTTCTTCCTGTACCGTCAGTTTCCCGGCTTTGCCAAGATCTTGTTGTACCGACGTTGATGTGTATTGCGTATCAATCAGGCTTGTACCATCACGTAAAACTGCTTCGGCCACTGACTCAAATCCAAGAAGTGTCTTCGGCGCAACTCTCAGCGACGCTGCAAACTGTCTAAAACCTCGCATCTCATCAAAAATGCTGTTGATCGCTTTCGTTTCGCGGTATCCAAACGACATCGCATCCGAAGGTTTGTAGTTCGCGATAAGCTCCGACTGATCGTAACCAATCAACCCCTGCAACAATCCTCGCTCAGAATCAACAAGCTGGCCGACATCTCTAAATCCAGCATCCACTCCGCGCTTCCAAAAACTCACGCCTAGACCCCCGACACTCAAATCAAGTCGCTGTCGAAATGCTGAACCTGTCGACTGGTCGGCCCGCATCGTATTGAAATCAAACTTACCGTTCTTACCAAACGCCGTTTTGAAATCAAGATCAGTTTTTTGCAAACCGTCAAGAGTTCCGAACTGCTTCTGTTCAGTATCCAACAAAGAACGAATTCCCGTGAATCCGTCGCTCGCTGTTTGTTCCGAAAATTTAAGACTCGTTTTGCCTTTGCTGATCGCAAACTCGTTCATCCGAATCGTTCCGGATTTGTTATCAACGGTTACTTGATTCCAAAAAGTCTTGTAATCCCCAACTCCGCCGGCCAATCGCATCCCTTCGCGATCAACACCCGACGTATTTAAACCACCCATATCGCGACCGTTCGGCTTCGCCGCCGGATCGTACATCCGAGCCACATCTCCGATAAACGCGTTCTTATCTTCGTTCGTGAGTGACCCCTGGCTTCCGAACGCCTCATCCATCTTCCGTGAGATACGTGAAAAACTCCAATCCCCAAACCCAAGATCAAAACTTGACCCCTTCATATCGCCGGAATTCGTCATCATTGAATCCGATTTGTAATTTGCTTTGAGCCAACTACTCGCTATCCCAAAGGAATAATTATCTCGATCAATCCCGCGCTCTTTCGCAAGCTGACCTCGGTCACCTTCACGTAAATCCCCAAATCGTGTAAATCCTTCATCAACTGACTGTCTCATCCAAGACGCCGTTAACCAGCTGTTCTTCAACGCGAAGTTTGACTTCCATAGCCCTTGCTCGTCTTCCGAACCTCGAACACTCAAATAGTCAAACTTGCTGTCCGTACCGCCGGCTTTGTAGCCAAGACCAAAATCCTGTCGTTCAAGTCCACGTTCCTTTCGAAGCTGAGCACGATCTTCTTCTCTAAGGCCATCAAACTTGTTAAAGCTAGGATCAACAACCAGAGAATTCCAATTAAGGCTCACTCCTGCCAGACTAGCCGCTGCCGACCGCCAAGTAACCGCCCCTGTTCCATCACCCACCGACTGAACGCCGCCGCCAAAACTCATTTGACCCCATTTCGCGTCCGTTAGCCCAAATCCTGTCCGCTTGAGTCCTTTCTCACCCTGGAACGCCTTAATCTGCGCGTCAGTAAAACCGGCCCCCGCAAACGACGAGAATCCCGCAAATTTGTCATCAATATCTTGATAACTCAGCTGAAGTTTTCCGCCCAAAGCATTGGTCGAATAATTCTGAACAATCGCCTTACCTGTCCCCTCTTCAAGTTCCTGTTGAGGACCATCGTCGCCATAAAGGCTCGACGTATCCGATTTATGCCGGTCATTGACAAGCATCAATCCGTTGAGGCTGCCTCCGCCAAACTTCATCGACGTCGCCAATCCGAAAATATTCCCATTCAAAACTGTCCCGTCCGAAAGTCGCTCGGTGTATCCCATCCCCATCAGTGCCCGGGTGCCTGGAGAAATATCAAATGTAAACGCGTTCGAGCCATTCGTTGCAACTGATCCAAAAATGCCTTCTTTTTGCTTAGTATCATCATAGCGGTAAGAAACATTCACGCTTTGACCCTCGCGGTATGAAACTTTTAAATAAACCAAACCACTCGGGTAATCGATCGAATAATCACGTTCCCTCGATAGCGTTCGACCCGCCAAAACAACCGTTTCGGATCGTTCAATTACATTTCCGTATCGAAGCGGAACTGAAAGCGAACCATCCTTTAGTCGGATAAGATCAAAAGAGGCCTTCCCGCCAACAGGTGCCGAAGTTGTTTGGCCCTTGTCAGCCGGGGTTTCAATAAGAGGTATCTGCGCCTTACCGACTACCGGTAACGCGAGAATCACAAGCCCATATGCTCCCCAGCGCTTTGCCCTCATGCTGAATTCAATTTCCTTCCTTAGTATTATAGGGCATCTCAGACTCAACTGAACCGGAAAACCCAAATTTTTCCGAATTCTAAGCCCTTTTGCTACCCTTCAAGGGCACAGACGCCTGAATTAATACCGGGTTTCACTCCCTTGGGCTAATTACTGAAAATCGTCCACCCTATCATCAAACTTGGATGAAAGACGAAGAGCGTCCAGTTGTCGTCAGCCTCACAACCGATGAGGCTTACGAAATACTGAACCGGTGCCTAAGCAGCGTGGGTGATGACACCCCCCTGTTCCGAGATGCTCTACGCCGATTCGCTTGGGCAATCGAACACTCAAATCACGCCGAAGAAGAAGCCGCATAACGGTGGCCCCAATCTGTCTCGATTGCCAAACCTATTCGCCTTATTTGTAAATATTCTTCGCCACTAATCTCCACACATCCCAGGCTCGCAGTGTGCGGATTAATGATCTGAGCATCAAATAGCTCAAAACCTGAACTTCTGAGTTTTTTAAGCATGTAATACAATGCAACCTTGCTCATATTGGGATACCGATGGAACATACTATCCGCCGAAAACACCCCTCCAATTGCCGTCCCAAAAATCCCGCCAGCTAATCGACCCTCGATCCTTATCTCGCAGCTATGCGCCCAACCTTCGTCGTGGGCCGCCAAATACAGGGCAACAAGTTCATCTGACAGCCAATTATCCTTCGCCCGAAAGCAACCTCGAATCACTCCCTCAAAATCCGTATCAAACAAAACCTCATAGTCCGATCTCTCTAACACTCGCTTCAAAGTGCGACTGATATGCATTTCCAAATTCGGAAAAATTGCACGTTCTGTCGGTTGATAGAACCGAATCACGCCATCGTCATCCGTCATCGGGAACGCCCCTTGCTGATAAGCCAACCAAAGTAACTCCGTATTCAACTCAATATTCTGCAAACGATTCTCCGAACTCAAGAGTATTCTATATCACTATGAGCACCCAAGATTTCATCAAAACCCAGCTCGAAGATTCAGGCAAGCAACTCACGGCTGTCTTTACCGGAATTCCCGTCGATAAATGGGACGAAAAAGTTACCGAACACGCCTTCTCAGCCAAAGAAACCGCCAACCACCTCGCCGACTGTTACAACGCATTTCTCACAGCCGCCGATGGGGGTGAACATGAGTGGGGCTCAACCATAATCGAAGACCAATCACCCGATGGGTTAACCAAAGCAATGTTCGACTTGCGCACCAAATGTGCAGACCAAGCGGGATCCACCGACGACCCCAAAATCCACCACTTGGCAAGCGAATACATTTGCCTCCACGATGCCTACCACGTTGGACAAATGGTAACTCTTCGAATGAAACTAGGCGATTTCGATCCGTATAGCATTTATAAATGAAACTTGTCGTCTAACTTAAGATAAGTTTAAGTTAGACGACTCAACTTATTCTTCAATCACAGGCCCAATAGTACGTTCCTACTGTCGGATGAACATCACCAGATTTATGCCCCGCCGGGTCAACTACTGTGTTGTCAAACTGCCCCGCTCCAGTCGCAAACTTGGCATGGCCATCCGCAAAAATCAAGGTTCCGCCCTTGCTCGACCACTGTTTATAAAAGTTATTCGGAGCATCACAGTCATAGCCATACCGCGAACAATCCGCTAATTCAGCGCCCTTTTTCCGATCAAAAAACGCCATCATCTCAGACCGCATAATTCGTGAATTCGATGGATCTTCCATGGCAGTCTCAGTAACCGTCCAATTATCGGTCGCACCAGGATCGCCCTGATAACTCTTGCTATATCCGGCAACCATCGTATGCAGACACTTTGTAAATCGATAGCTACTTCCATACGCCGCCCAGTATGTTGACTTCCCCGTATCCGACATCGCATATGGCCCGCCCGAATCAAGCGGACTCCGGAAAATATCCTTATTCTTCGTATATGGCATTAACCAAGCCTCAACTCCCTCATGCCCCGTCGTGAACGGAGCCGGAGAGTTCTGATATGCCATAAAGATCGGCATCGTATCGTCATAATCGCCTAAGTAAAGTTTGTTCGCCATCGAAATCTGGCGACCATTACTCAAGCAAGCCGTATTCTTTGCCGCCTCTTTCGCCTGCGCAAAAACCGGGAACAAAATCGCCGCCAAAATCGCGATGATCGCAATCACCACCAAAAGTTCAATCAAAGTGAACGCTTTTTTCATGTCAATAAGTCACATGCATAAAACAAAAAAGCCTGGCTCCGCATTCAATCGGAGTCAGGCTTTCTATCAAATCCGTCTCTCCGCATTCCCTACGCCGGCATGACCCGGATCAGGTTCAAGGGGATCGGGCGACCAATTTCGCCACATCTCAGCCAGTGCACTGCGGCACCCCCTGCGAGCAAGCTTTTCAGCTTTTGCACTTATACATTACGCTAAAAACCACCTTGTCCTCCCATAATCCGGCCCAAATCCCCTCATAAATCCCAAGCTAACAGTCATAAAACGCCTAAAATCTAAAGCAACCCACCATGCCTAAACACACAATCGCAACCATCCCCGGGGACGGAATCGGACCAGAAATCATGGACGCCACGCTCGAAATCCTCAGCGCCGTCGGATTCGAAGCCGAATACATCCCGCTCGAAGCCGGACTCTCCGCGATTGAAAAAGGTCTGCCCCCAATGCCGGAAGAAACTGTCGAACGCATCCGTGAAATCGGTATCGCTCTAAAATCACCCACCACCACCCCATCCGGCGGGGGCCACGCCTCAGCAAATGTCACCCTCCGCAAAAAGCTCGATCTTTTCGCCAATGTCCGTCCCGCCAAAACCCTCCCCGGAATCAAGGGCCCCTTCGCCGACAAAAACCTCGATATCATCATCGTCCGCGAAAACACCGAAGACCTCTACGCCGGCATCGAATACATGGCCCACCCCGATGTCGCCCAGTCGATCAAAGTCATCACCCGACAAGGCAGCGCCCGCCTCTTCGACTACACCTTCAAAATGGCGATCGAGCAAAAACGCAAGCAAGTCACCGTCATCCACAAAGCCAATATCATGAAGCTCTCCGATGGTCTCTTCCTCGAAGAATTCTACAAAGCCGCCGCCAACTACCCCTCCATCGAAGCTAAAGACATCATCGTCGATAACTGCTGCATGCAACTCGTCACCCGGCCCGAACAGTTCGACGTCCTCGTCACAGAAAATCTCTACGGCGACATCATCTCCGATCTCTGCGCCGGCCTCGTCGGCGGACTCGGCCTCGCGCCCGGAGCCAATATCGGCGTCAACTGCGCGGTGTTCGAAGCCGTCCACGGCTCCGCTCCCGATATCGCCGGTAAAGGCGTCGCCAACCCCACCGCCCTTCTCATGAGCGCCGTCATGATGCTCCGCCACCTCGGTCACCACGAGCAAGCCGACCGAATTCAGCAATCTGTCCTCCGCGTCTGCGCCGATGGAAAATGCCTCACCATCGACCTCGGTGGCAAAGCCAGCACCAGCGAATACGCCCGCGAAGTGATTTCTGCCGGAAAAGGATAGAAGCAAAACCATGAGTGAGTCCCCCACCCTACAACCTATCCAACCAAAAATCCTCCTCCTCGGATCGCAAGGAATGCTCGGCACCGACCTGCTCGCCGCCCTTCTCGCACGCAACTGGAGCGTCGATTCCCCCTGGTCAAACGACATCGACATCACCAACCCCCAACATCTCGAAAAAATCCGCCGCCGCGACATCGGACCCTACACCCACATTATCAACTGCGCCGCCTACACCGCTGTCGATAAAGCCGAAGGCGATGCCATGGCCGCTATGCGCCTCAACGCCGTCTCACCTGGACTCCTCGCCTTTGCCGCAAAAGAAACCGGAGCGAAATTCATCCACATCTCCACTGATTTCGTTTTTGACGGCTTCTCCCAAACTCCATACTCCGAAACCGATCCCCCAAACCCCCTCGGCATCTACGGAAAATCCAAGCTCCAAGGCGAACAAAACGCCCTCAAAGAGTACGACAAAACCACCATCTTCCGCACAAGTTGGCTTTATGGCTCAAACGGCCCGTGTTTTCCCAAAACCATGATCACCCACTTTCTCAAAGGCACTGATCTCAAAGTTGTCAACGACCAATATGGCTGCCCCACGTCGACCGTCGATCTCAGCCAATCCATCTGCCAAGCCATCGAACTCGCCATACCCGCCGGAATCTATCACGCCACTGGCCCGGACCAAGCTACATGGTTCCAATTCGCCCAACTCGCAATCTCAACTTACAAAGAGATGTACAACTTGCCCAACGAAATCAAGCTCAACCCCTGCCCCACCGCCGACTACCCCACTCCGGCAAAACGCCCTCAATACAGCGTCCTCAACAACTCCAAACTCCATGCCGCTGGCGTGTCCCCCCACCGCCCCTTCCCCCAATCCTTGCTCGAATTCTGTTCAAAATTTTCACTTTAAGATATCGGAAAAAAAACGGCGGACAATCCCCGAATCCCGAAAACTGTCCGCCAATATAAACAACTCGTTTACTTGCGTTTCCGACGCCCAACGACCGCCGCGCCGAGCGCCAAGGCAATCATTGTCGTGGGCTCCGGCACAGCTGCCCCATATTGCAATTCATCAATGCCGACCTCATTGTCGCCTCCATCTGCATTGAATTGAATGCTCGTTATCATCGGGCCAACCGCAACAAAACCAACAAATTCACCAGAACTTCCGGAGGAAGCTGTACTATCTAAACCAGAAAAATCAACAAAACTTGAATCCGCTAGAAAAACGCGAAAACTACTGCCGCCTTGGTCAATGTCATACATTCCAAAGTAAGAAATTGGTGCCGCAAATGCGAAGGTATAGGCATGAGTTTCCCGCAACGCCAATCCTTTTCCAAATGGTACCGAACCACCAAAAAATGTCGAAGAGGATTGAACTGAAATGACTGGAGTCGCATTTGAATCTGTAATCGTTGCCCCACCGATAAGAGACACGCTTTGCAACGATGTGCCAATTGCGTAAGATTCAAAGTCTTCCAGAAAATCGGGGGCCGCAACCCCAGCCGCCGCTAACCATGCGGTACGTGTAGCCGCATTGTTGGCCGGATCTGATGAATTGAATAAGGTCACTTGGGCTTGTGCCCCAACCGCTGCCAGAACCACTGAAACAAAAATTGCTCCTCTCATACAAATGACGATATCATCTGAACCATTACATAGCCATTAGTTAGCGATGGATCCATTCAATTCAATCAAATTCTCGCAATTTTACTGGTTCATCGTTTGCACCTAAAATTCTTTCATCCAGACAAAAAACTAACCCGTCATCATTATAGAGCCATCCTAAGCGTTACGCCCCTATCGCTCTATAAAGTCGCCCAACTCCAAGTGACCATCGATGTCAACGGCAAATACCGATACATTTCCTCCAACAGAATCCCCAACCGGGGCAACCCACATTCCTTCTCTCCCTTGGCGATATTCTTTCCGAGCACCCACCCAAACCACCGGCGGTGGATGAGGACGCTTCCGTGAGCCTCCACCCGTTACAGAAAGTCACACGCATCACAGCGCAATCCACGCTCATTAACAAAAACACCCGGAGCCAATCATTGGCTCCGGGTGTTACCAAATACAAATCTAATTATCGTCCAGTTTAGCTTTCACTCCCGTCATTGTCAGGCCAGATACTGTCCC
The DNA here is from genome assembly GCA_046154445.1 of Fimbriimonadaceae bacterium. Classification (GTDB taxonomy): domain Bacteria; phylum Armatimonadota; class Fimbriimonadia; order Fimbriimonadales; family Fimbriimonadaceae; genus UphvI-Ar2. Next base: position 9,284 of record JBJXDW010000064.1, read on the forward strand.
TTCAACTTCAACCAGCGGACTCGAAGCAAGGTCAGCAAAGAATTGATCCTTGGTAATCGAGTCACCATTGTCATTGCGATAGGTTGCCGATGCGGACATCGAAACCGTAATCACCGAACTATGCGTACCCGTGAATCCTGACCAACTTATTAGCGTCACATTGAATGTCGCCGCAATCGAATTGATGTTACTGATCGTGCCGTTGATTTCATGCGGGTTATTCCCGCCTCCGCCTCCACCGCCGCTACTGCGAATCTCTAGCCGCTTCGCCAGCATCGAGCCAGAAGTATAGGTTCCCTCAACTTTAACCGCCGTCGCTGTAAGTGCTTGAGCAAAAAACGTTGTCGAGTTAATTGAGGCACCGTTAGCGTCGAGATAGAGCGTAGATCCGTTTGTCGTGATATTCAATGTTCCGCCTGCCGAACCAGCGAAGCCAGACCATTCATTTAGGGTAATGCTCAAAGTCCCTAAAGCCGCGTTAGCCGCCGTAGCTGGTCCCTTCGCTTCAGAATAATCTTCGCCACCCGAACCATCTTCCAACTTAACTTTCGTTGCAGTCAACGTATTCGAACCGGAGTTATATGTGCCTTCAGCTTCAGCACTTCCCGCGGTTAAAGCCGCATAAAAAGCCGCCGCTGAAATGACAACGCCTTGTCGATTAAAGAACTTCGTCGTACCCGTCGTTTGCACCATTACCCAAAGATCGCCCGGCAAAAACCCGCGCGTTTCGGTAGCTTTAACTTCAAACTGTCCAGCCCCTTCGTTCGGATTACGAACCAGCCCTTGAACCTGTTCCTCGTCTTCGCTGTTTGTCGAGTCTTCAATCTTTACCACGCTCGCTAAAAACGACTGAGTTGAAGTCGAAAAAACACCGCTGACTTCAATGCGTTTGCCGTTGGCAATCACAGGAGAAGCAGAACCATTACTGTTGAAAATCGAAGTGTTTACATCGGTTTTTACCTGCACAACTTGCCCACCCGTTCGGGTCAGTTTCATCGTGAAATTCGGCGCCGTTCCCGTGAGTTCACTCACAATTCCCGAAAAGTCATCGCTCACATGATTCGCCGGATCATCTAACCCGGAGCCTCCAAAGACCGAACCAACCGGAGTGACAAATCCACTCGCCAATGTCCAATTCGCCAAATTAAAGTCAAACGCGACTGCTCCCCCCGCCGGAACCGTCAAAGGAGATGCGGGCGTAATGCCAAACCGCGACCGACCATTGGTCAAGTTAAATGCGGCTGCGAATTGAGCATTCGTTCCCGTCGTCGAACCTGTCGTATACAAAACCAGATCCCGACCAACCGTAAATTTGATTCCTGTCACCGGCTGACTTGGAAATGCCGCCGCTCCCAAGAATTTGAACAAATTTGCTGATCCAGTGTTAAGAGCCCGAAGGTCAACTTCAACCCCCGAATCCGAACTGAACACTTTTGAACTTCCACCACTAAATTCAAGCTCAACTTCGTGGAACCGAACCCAAACATGATCATAGTTCGTGCTCAAATCGTCCGTCACAAACATCGAAACCTGCTGACTCGTATTCACCGAACCACCAGAACTCGAACCACCGCCTCCGCAACCAACAATCAAAAGCAGGACAGTCGCAGCTGCAATCAGCGCAACCCATAGTCTTTTCAATTTCATTTCTTTTCCCAAGTGACAACCTTTTATGTTGTCTCTATACTTAAAGACGGACAAGCTACCGTGATTTATACTGGCATGACAATCCGCACAAAAAAAGTATGATTGCTTTAATTTAATGGCCAATCAAACCACTTCAGAAATCCTCATGATTCGCCCCGCCATTGCAATGGCAAACCCCGAAACGTCGAGTTCAAACGCTTTCCAAGCCGACCAAGCCGGTGCAAATGCTCTCGATCTCATCCATTCCGAGTTCGATTCTGCAGTAGAAACTCTCAGCAAGGCCGGAGTAACCGTTCATACCTTTCAAGACACACTTAACCCCCAAACCCCCGACGCTGTCTTCCCCAACAACTGGTTCTCTACCCACGAAGGATCAACTCTTGTTCTCTATCCGATGCTCGCCGAAAACCGCGCCGCCGAAGTCAAACCCGCTCCACTCGATTTTCTCCGAAGCCGATACGCCAATCAAATTGACATTCGCAACCTCCCGCCCCTCGAAGGAACCGGCAGTCTCGTCCTCGACCGAATCAACCATCACGCTTTCGTGGCTCGCAGTCCTCGTTCCAGTAACGAAACTCTCGCTCGATGGGCACAGGCCCTCGAATACGGATTCACCATGTTTTCTGCCAAAGACAAGCAAGGCCAAGACATCTATCACACAAATGTCATGATGGCAATCGGATGCACGTGGGCCGCCATTGTGAATGAATGTCTTACCAATCCAGACGACCAACTCGATATCTATGAGCAACTCGAGTCACGAGAAATAATCGAACTCACAATGACTCAACTCTATGCGTTTGCTGGCAATATGCTCGAACTCAAAAGTGATACAGATGAGCCCAAAATCGTCCTATCGCAGTCCGCTTTCCAGTGCCTTAACCGAACTCAAATCCAGCAACTCTCTAAGCACGGCGAACTACTTCCTATTGCAATCCCCACCATCGAACAACTCGGTGGTGGGAGCATCCGCTGCATGATTGCCGAGCTGTTCTAATTCGCAAATATCTCGTGCAAGAAATCTGTCATTGCCGCCCAACTGCGCATGTCAGCTTCCTTGTTATAAGCCGCACCTTTCGAATTATCATTCCCCGCCATCGGTTGGGTAAAGGCATGAACCGCATTGCCATAGCTAATGATCGAATAATCTATTTTCCCTGCCTTCATTTCGTCCATAAACGAATTAACCTGAGCCGGAGGGACACCTGGATCATCTGCTCCCGTGCAGACCAAAATTTTAGCTTTGATATTCTTTGCCTCTTCGGGCTTACCACCTTCCAGTCCACCGTGGAAGCTCACCGCCCCTCGAATGTCTGCGCCAGCCCTCGCAAGTTCCAAGGCCCCCGTCCCCCCAAAGCAATAACCAATCACCGCAATCTTATTCTTATCAACCCCTGGAGTCGCGCGGAGCGCAGCCAAACCAGCATTGAGCCTCGACCGGAAAAGTGCCCGATCGCCCTTGTATTTCCCCGCAAACTGACCGCGCTCATTGCCCAAGGGCCGGTTGCCCTTGCCATAAATATCGACCGCGAAAGCGACGTAGCCGAGTTCCCTCGCGATCATGTCAGCACGCATTTTTTCGTATTCAGTCAATCCACCCCATTGGTGAACTATCAATACCCCCGGTGCCACCATATCCTTATCGGGCTTAGAAACATAGCCTTGCAAGGCAAAGTCGCCGTCTTTGTAATCAAAGTCCTGTCCCATAAACGCCATCGTCGAAAGTGTCCCTGCAATCAGCATGCTCAGCATAGTTACTAATGACGAATCCCAAACGACAAACATCGCAACTACGCAGTTACCCTTCGCAAATGTGACATCAATCACTCATCCTGTGATCAATATCACAATCCTCCCAGCCCCACAACCGACTAAGAAGACGTTATGCCGAAAAAGCTATCAATCCTCGTCCTGATCTCGTTGCTCTAAACTTGCGTATTCACTGGCTGCTCGCCCGCCACTAAAGCCTCCGACTGTGGTACTGCCAGAGATGCCAACCAAGCGAAAGTTGATCCCATCATCGGCTCTTGGGAAGGCCATCAAAAAACCAGCGATGGCAAGGATGCAAAGATGACATTCGAATTCAACGCCGACGGCAAGTACGTCATGGTCATGTACCCCGAAACATCCGAAGTGCATATCTCCGGCTCCTACAATCACACCGATGGGAAAATCCATCTCGACGCCGAAGCCGTCGATATGAAGAATCTCCCAAAAGAAGTCGCCGCCCAAGTAGCCAAAATTGAAGAAAATTTCCTCAAAGTTGCTCAAAAGGAAGACATGGATTCAACTCTCAATTTTGATGGCAACGACAAAATAGCAATGACATTCAACAAAGAAACATTGAACCTCGTACGAAAATAATCTGATAAGTAAAAGTCGGCCCGATTCCGGGCCGACTATCAATCCTACTTACTGTCTTGTAAGAGTAAATTCCATTCCACCCATCGCTCCACCCGCGAACCGAGTCTCTAACCGACGATTCTGCGCCGCCGGTTGCAAGAAGTTGCCATTAATCTCAACCGTTCCTTTGGTCTCCCGGTCATTCGTATCGTTCCACCGCCAAACATACCGGAAAAACTCAGCATCATCGATATATCCGCCATTAAAAAATTGAGTCTGCTGATTACTGTCTGTCCGTTGCATTTCAACTTGGGCCCCACCAAACGAATCAACCGT
>JBJXDW010000065.1:0-33487 GCA_046154445.1 Fimbriimonadaceae bacterium
TTTAGCACCTGTTGCACTTGTAGCGTGAACTGACAGAATCCATTCATCATCAGCTACAAACCCAAAGTGCCCCGATTTTCGGAACGAAAGTCGGGAAAATCGATTTCGTATCCGCGTCATTCCAGCGAAGGCTGGAATCCATCCCCCATCAATCCCAAATCCTAAGTGCCCCTGCCTCTTGCGACGCAATAGGCAGGGAATGACCAACCCAAAATATTTCGCTGTTTCGTCGAGCATCCTGAACAGTTCTTTTTATTGCCATGCCCCACACCAGTTATTACAACTCCAACACACAATTGAAAACAAACATTGTTTTCAATCTCGTAAGCCTGTCAAAATAGAACCGTGACAGTGCCATCTACTTCTCCCTATGGCAATCTCGGTCAATATAACTTGATTATGTCCCCCGCCGGTGACCAACTCCAGCTCCAAATCGCCAAACCCCAAATCCGATGGATCGCCTACGCAATAGTCGCAATGTCCTTCGTCATTAATTTCCTAACGCCCCGAGATTCGATTGCGAATCAAGCCGCATTCCTCGCTTTCATCTTCTCATGCGTCTCCGCATACTTGTACTTTGCTCCAAATTCTAAACTAACCCTCTCAAAAACGAATTTCACCCTCGGCCGATATGGCCGCGAAATCCCATACGACGACATAACCGAAGTCCACATCAAAACCTATACCTCCATAAACATCGTCGTCATTCGCACATCCGATGGCAACTATAACGTCGCATCGTTCTTCAACAAATCCGACGCCGAACAACTCCATTCACTCATCAATTCGTGCCAACGCGGAGAAGCCGGACTTGCATAAACTCCAATGTAAATGCACCAACGCGGCTTAACAAAAATCCATTGTAAATCCTAAAACCACACCCAAACATCTTTACACAACACCTAGCACATCTCCGCCATCCCCATCTCGGGTAGCCTAAAAAACAATGGCCACCCAAGCCACATCAAAATTCGCATTCTTAATCTGCGTTACTCTCTGCCTCGCACCCCTTGTCCCACTCCCCACCGAACTCGCCGCCGCCGTCGCCCCTGCCGCCCTCATCCTCGGAACAATCCTCGCTCTCACCCTCGGCAACCCCTACTCCGCCCAAACCAAGCCACTCCAAAAAACCCTCCTCCAAGCCGCCGTCGTTGCCCTCGGCTTCAGCATGGATATCAACAAGGTCATTCAAGCCGGATCAAGCGGCATCATCTTCAGCCTTGCCAGCATCACCGCCGTCTTTCTCATCGGCCACCTTGTCACCAAAGTCCTCAAAATCCGCCCCATAACCGGACTCCTCGTCAGCACTGGCACCGCCATATGCGGCGGCTCCGCTATCGCCGCAATCTCTAGCGTCGTCGATGCTCCCGAAGAAGATATCAGCGTCGCAATCGGCACCATTTTCATCCTTAACGGCATCGCCCTCATCCTCTTCCCCATCCTCGGGCACGCCCTCGGCCTCACCCAACACCAATTCGGAATCTGGGCCGGAATTGCCATCCACGATGTCGCGAGTGTTGCCGGAGCCGGAACCGCCTACGGCCCCGAAGCCCTCGATACCGCCACCGCCGTCAAACTCTCCCGCGTCCTCTTCCTCATCCCCATCACCGCCATTGTCGCCTACTTTCATTACAAATACTCGGACAAATCCGAAAAAACCAAAATCCAAATCCCTTGGTTCATCGGCCTCTTCATCCTCGCCTCCCTCGCCAGAACCGCATTCCCCCCCATCGCTGAATTCGCCCCCATCATCAAGCAAATCGCCTCCACCGGGTTCGCCCTCTCTCTCTTCTTCATCGGCACCGCGCTCTCCAAAAAGGCACTCAAAAGCGTCGGCGTCCGTCCGCTCATCCTCGGCATCATTCTCTGGATTTTCATCTCCGTTGCGGCATTTCTCGCCGTTAAAGCCACCTAATAGTCCCATATAGTTTGACCAGTCGGTCAAACTATTGACCGTGCGGTCAACTAAACCGACCAAAATCACCCTCGACCCCGTCGCAACACGCGCCGCAATCCTCGATTCTGCCACCGCTCTTTTCGCCGAATCCGGCTTCGCCGCAACATCCCTTAACGCCATCGCCCAAGCCGCCGACGTTCCCAAATCCCTTATCCTCTACCACTTTGAAACAAAGGAAAATCTTTGGCAAGCGGTCTTTCGCGAGAAGGGCCGCATGATCTTCGAGGCTGCGCAAGCAATCATCGACGGCGAACCCGGCGTCACTCTCGAACACGTGGCTATCGCCAAATTTCGCACCCTCCAACAAAACCCCGAACTCGTCCGACTCATGGCCTGGATGTCACTCGAATCCCGCGAACCCAACCCCCAAATCGCCGCACAAGCCAAAAAAGTGCGCGAAACCATCCGCTCAAACCCAGAACGATTCCCCGTTCCCCACGGCCTTCAGCCGGAGGATTACTTCGTTGTCCTAATGTCAGCAATCGATGGATTCTTTCGTTTCCGTGGAGTCTACAGCCGAATGCTCGACCATCCAATGAACTCACCATCCTACGAAAGCGATTTCCTCGAAAATCTTCTAACCCTCGTCCGATCCCAAAAACCAGAGAATAGTCATGGCCTTTAACCCAAAACGTCTCATCCCTATCGTCGTCATCGCCGGAATTGCAACTGGAGGAATCTTCCTCGATCGAGCACGTTCCGCATCCCATTCCAGCCTCTCCGGGATTTGGGAAGCGCAGCCCACAACCCTCTCCAGCCGAATCGGTGGACGCGTCAAAGCCCTCCTCGTTCAAGAAGGTCAATTCGTCAAAGCCGGCACCCCTCTCGCCACCCTCGATATCGCTCCCGACCAATCACTCGCAGAAGCATCCGCCGCCCAAGCCGATGCCGCCCAAGCCCAAGCAAACCTCACTGCCGCCGGACCCCGCGCCGAAGATATCGCTCGACAAGTTGCCGTCGTCGCCGAAGCCGCCGCAAGCCTCCGACGCCTCCAAAACGGTCCTCTTCCCGAAGAAATCACTATCGCTCGCCAGCGAGTCGCCCAATCCCAGGCCCGACTCCAAGAACTCAAAAACGGAGCCCGAACCGAAGATCTTGCCGCCGCCCGAGCATCCATGCGACAAGCCGAAGCCGCCTACCAAGCCGCCCAACGCGGAGCCAGTTCAACCGCCAAAAAGCAAGCCGAAGCCGCTTACCAATCCGCAAAAGCCCAGGCCGATCAAGCCCAATCCGACGCCGACCGAAGCGCAAAACTCTACGCCAAAGGCGCAATTTCCGGTGCTCAAAACGAATCTGATCAAACCCGAGCTAAAACCGCTGCCTACCAAGCCGAACAAGCCCGCCAAGCCTTCCTCAATCTCCAAACTGCGCCCGAGGAAATCACCCAAGCCCGACAAAACTTCGAACGCGCCCAAGCTCAATATCAAGCTCTCGCCAACGGCACCCGACCCGAAGAAATCCGTCAAGCTCAAGCCGAACTCGCATCCGCCCAAGCCAGCCTCGACCTCCTCAAACGCGGCACCCGATCTGAAGATATCTCCGCCGCCAAAGCCAGACTTCAACAGGCGCAATCGAGCCTCAACGCTCTCAAGGCTGGCGCCCGACCCCAAGAAATTGAAGCCGCTCAAGCCAGCGCCAAAGCCAGCCAACTCACCGCCGATTCTTCCAAACAAAAGACCGACGAAAGCACAATCCTCGCTCCCGCCGATGGAATCGTCGATCGCACTCTCGTCGCCGAAGGCGACCTCCTCGCTCCCGGCACCCCCGTCATCCGATTCTCCGATCCCGCCGATATCTGGCTCCGTGTCTACGTCCCCGAACGTGACCTCGCCAAAATCAAAGTCGGCTCCACCGCCAACCTCCGCGTCGACGGTATCAAGTCAAAAGTCGACGCCACAATCGAGTCCATTGCAACTCAAGGCGAATTCACACCCGCCAACCTCCAGTCCCCCGAAGACCGAGGCAAACAAGTATTCGCTGTCCGTATTCGGCTCAAAAAACTCGATCCCCACATCAAAGCTGGAATGGCCGCTTCAGTCCTAGGATTCAAAGATTAACATGTATGCCATCGAAACTAAAAATCTGACTCGAAAATTCGGAGACTTTACTGCCGTGGATAATCTGAATATTCAAGTTAACAAAGGCAGTATTTTCGGATTCCTTGGCCCCAACGGTTCCGGAAAATCAACTGTCATTCGCATGCTCGCTGGCCTCCTTGCCCCCACCGAAGGCACCGCCATCGTCAACGGATTCGACGTCAGCGAAAACCCCGAAAAAGTCAAAGAAACCATCGGCTACATGTCCCAAGCATTCAGTCTCTACAAAGATCTGAGCGTCAGTGAAAATCTCGACTTCTTCGGCGGAGTCTACGGCCTCACCGGTCAACGCCTTAAAGAACGCAAAGCCGCTGTCATCGAGCTCACTCACATCAGCCCCTACTTCGACCGCCGCGCTGGACAACTTTCGGGTGGCTGGAAACAACGACTCGCCCTCGCCGCCGCCCTCATCCACGAGCCTGAACTCATCTTCCTCGATGAGCCCACCGCTGGAATTGACCCCGTCGCCCGCCGCGACCTCTGGGATCTCCTTTTCGACCTCGCTGGACAAGGCAAAACCCTCTTCGTCACCACCCACTACATGGATGAAGCCGAGCGTTGTGACGACATCGCCTACATTTACCTCTCCAAACTAATGGTCAGAGGTTCACCACCTGAACTCAAAACGATCCCCGAAGTCTCACCTGCCGGAACTCGCCGAGTCGCCCTCGCCGTCCTTTCGCCCGCCCTCGCCCTCTCAAAAATCCGAAAGCAAGATTTCGCTCTCGACGCTACTTTGGTCGAATCCGAAATCCACCTCCTCATCCCAGAAATAACAACCGACGAATTCATCCTCAAATCCGCCCATTCACTCGACCTCGGCGAAGTCGCAATCCGATCAATCGAACCAAGTCTCGAAGACGTCTTCGTCACCCTCACCCGCAACTACGAGAAGCAAAAAGTATGAAAACGTTCCGTGGTTTCCTCCCCATCGCCCAAAAAGAATTCAAGCACCTCCTACGCGATAAAGGCAGCCTCATCCTTGCCGTTATTCTCCCCATATTCCAAGTCTGCATGTACGGCTACGCAATCGATCTCAACGTCCGCCACATTAGCACCGTCCTCATCGACTACGACCGCTCCTTCGAATCACGCCAATACGTCGACCAACTCCACGCCACGCAATACCTCGATTTCAACCATCGCGCCAGCACCGAAGAAGAAGCCATCTCCATGCTCAAATCTGGAGACGCCCGCGTCGCCGTCATCATTCCTCCTGATTTCAGCCGCAAAGTCGCCGCACACAAACCGGCCCAAGTCAATGTCCTTCTCGATGGCAGCGACTCCCAAATTTCTGGCCCCGCTCGGACCGCTTTCCTCGGCTCTATCCAAGGTCAACCCACTGTCGAAGCTCGTACCAACGTCCTTTTTAATCCCACCTCAAAGACGTCCGTCTTCATGATCCCCGGCATTATCGGGCTCATCCTCCAACTCGTCCTCACCTCACTCACTAGCGGCAGCATCGTCCGCGAACGTGAACAAGGATCATTCGAACAACTCATGGTTTCCCCCATCGGAAAAATGGGACTTGTTCTAGGCAAAGTTGCACCTTTCATGATTCTTGCCCTCTTCGAGATGTTCCTCATCATGGGGCTCGGATGGCTCCTCTTCGATATGCACGTTGCCGGCAATTTTGCCCTTCTCATCATTCTCACGCTTCCCTTTATCGTCGCAAGCCTCAGTCTTGGTCTTTTCATCAGCGCCGTCAGCCAGACTCAAGCCCAAGCTCTCCAACTCAGCACATTTACTCTTATCCCCAACTTCCTGTTGAGTGGCTTCGTTTTCCCTCGCGATACCTTGCCCGGCTTCTTCAGCATTATCAGTAATTTCCTCCCCCTCACCCACCAACTCCAAATCCTCCGCGGTGTTATCGTCCGAGGTGCTGGATTCGCCGAAGTCTGGCCCTCCGTTGTCGCAACTACCTTCCTTGCCATCCTGCTCCTCTGGCTTGCGACTTCCCGATTCCAAAAGTACGTCTCATAGACAAGCAAATCGTCAGCAAAAAAATCTAAAATTGCGCCATGACTAAAAACCGGATGGAGGCCTTCTCCGACGGCGTCCTCGCCATCATTATCACCATCATGGTTCTTGAAATGAAAGTCCCCCACGGAGCAAACTGGGCCGACATTCAACCACTGATCCCAACCTTCCTCAGCTACCTCCTCAGCTTCATCTACCTCGGTATCTATTGGAACAACCATCACCACATGCTCCACACCGTTCACCATGTCAGTGGCAAGATCCTCTGGGCCAATCTCCACCTCCTCTTCTGGCTCTCACTCATCCCGTTCACCACCGGATGGCTCGGTGAAAACCACTTCGCCCAAACGCCCGCCACCCTCTATGGAACCAATCTCCTCATCTGCGGACTTGCTTACTTTTTCCTCCAAACCAGCATCATCCAAGCCCACGGCCCTGATTCCGAACTCAAAAAAGCCATCGGCTCCGATTGGAAAGGAAAGTCTTCGCCAATACTCTATAGTGCCGGAATCCTTCTCGGGCTTATCAACCAGTGGTTCGGAATCGCAATCTACATCGCCATCGCCGCAATGTGGTTTATTCCTGACCGCCGGATAGAAAAATCCCTTCCCCACAACTAACTTTTCTTCCATACTCAATCCCCAAGCCCGGTTGTAGCTCAGTGGATTAGAGTGCTTCCCTCCGAAGGAAGAAGTCGAAGGTTCGAATCCTTTCAGCCGGGCCAATTTCATAATTAATTTAGTTAATTTTCACACCATATTCACGTTTTCTAAAAGTCGGGTTCTTTGCATCCCAGGCAATCGTACGTTTAATCAACGCAATGAAACGTACGACAAAGCTGATCTTCTCACTCACCGTATTTCTTGTCTTTATACTCTCGGTAACGACTATTGCCCAACACAACTGGGGACTCCCCATTCCGGTAGTCACAACCCAAACTCTTAAGGCATCCGTCAAAGTTTCCTGGAACTCAGTTCATCCAAATGCAGCCTATATCGTCTACCGCCGAGGACTCAACGATTACCAGCATCAAGTCTTCACCGCAAACCCCGGCGATCCGACCGAATTCACTGACACCGGTGTTCAAAATGGCAATCCACACGAGTACAAAGTACTCGCTTATATTCCCTATCAGGCTCCTTCTTCAGATTCCGCCTGGACACCTGGCTCAACCTATCTCAACCCCGTCGGCTACTGCTGGGTAACAAAAGATTCAACCAACTATTTCACTGCCCATTGGGTGCCAGTACCGTGGGCCGACTCCTATGATATTTACCTAGGTTCTCCAACCCCAAACGGTTTCCTCGGCACCGCCACCGGAACGTCTTATGGTCTTGGTTTTTACCTCCCTGGTAACCAAAACCGAGTCGTCCGTGTCTTTGCCCGAAACTCAGCCGGCTACAGCCCCGCGGGTAACTGGGCGTACTTCGACGGTTCCGGAATACAACCGCCAATCGAACTTCCTCCTAGTCCAACCCGAGAAGTCCGCCCCTCACACCCGTTTATGGATGGTGGATTAAAACCCGCTCTTGGAGGACTTCCACAAAGAACACCCCTCGACCCAAATTCTCCAAACGCCAACCACGGTCCTCTTTCAAGCGGTGATCCCGTCGATACATCCACCGGTAACAATTTGTACAGCCCTCATCCCGACTTAATGGTCTATAACCCCAATGGTGTCCCCGCCGCATTCCAGCGTGCTTATTCTTCCGCCCAAGCACAATACACCGAGGCCCCTTCTCCAGGACTTAGTCCTGGCTGGTCGCACAACTACGACGTCACGATCCTAACCGATCAAATTGCAACGACTTGGCAACCCATCAACCTGCGTTTCCCCCAAGGTGCCCGAATTGCCTTTACTCCCGTCCTATCCAGCGGAACTCCAAACGGCGCCTTCAGTGCCCCAACGTCTGCACCATACATCGTCACGGGCCAACCTGGCTCTAGCCCCAATACATGGCAACAAATCACTGTTACTCACCCCGACAGAACCCAATGGATTTTTTCGCCACAATCAACCGGCGGGCTTCTACTCACTAAAATCAAAAACTCTCTCAACCAGGGCCTTTCGCTCAGCTATACAGCTACCCGTCTCCTAGCGGAAGTACGAGACATTACTAGCAATGCCCTTCTTCTCAACTTTGCATATAGTGGCAACAATCAGCTCAGTTCTATCACTGATGCTCAGGCACGCCGAATCTATTATGAGTTCAGTTCGGGCTTCGCAACTGGATACCTAACCGGCTCCCACCTGACATCCCGGTCACAAATTGTCACTGCTACTACGCCCGTCAACCAAGCCCCAACTCTCTACAAATTCACCTACCAACTAGGCAGCAATGATGGACCCCTGCTCAACGAAATTCGCGCCGTACGCCCAAACCTCGCAGACTCAGTCGGAACAATCACGTGGAACACAAATTCGCAAACCGGAAAACCCGCCGTCTCGCAAACTAAAGATGGCAACGGTAATTTAACTCAGTTCACCTATCAAGCAGGTCAAACCCTTGTCCAGCTCAAGTCGCCAACCGGAACCGTTGTCCATTCCTACACCCAAAAGTTTGACTCTCTCCATCGATACACCGGCACCATCGATGCCGCTGGTTACCAAACCGCCCTCTATTATTCCGATTCAAATAACCCTTTTCTCGCCACTCAAAACCTCGACCAACTCGGGCGATCCATCACCTACTCATACGACTCAATCGGCAACCAGCTCACCCAAACTAACCACGCCGGCATCACAGCGACCTCAACCTACGATTACAACGTCTTCCCACTTGGACGCCTCATTTCTCAATCCGTGAGTGGCACCACCCTCGCTCAATTTACGTACTTCGAGCCATCCGGCAGAATCGCGTCAACCACTGCTCCCAGCCCAACTGGAACCGGCACAGAAACCACAACTTACACCTACGATGCACTCGGTAACCTACTCACACGGACCAATCCCGGACTCTCTTCCGGTCAGACAATCACAGAAACATACAATTACACAACTGACGGCACGTACTCCCAATTGGCTCAAGTCGGCCAACCTCTCAAACACACGAACGGCGCCAACGAGAGCCATCATTTCCGGTACAACTCCGCTGGTCAGCTCTCGGCAAGTTGGGATACTCTCGGCAACACAACCAATTACTCCTATAATTTCGCCGGTCAACCAACTCTCGTCACACTGCCGCCACCAAGTTTCGGCGCGACCCTCTCTGCTACATTTACCGATTATCTTTTTCCAGGCGGCCCAATATCACAATTCGGTAACGCCTATGGCAACATTCCCATCCCCTTCCAAACATCAACGTTTATCTACGGCAGTGAAGGCGAACTCCTCGGCACCACCGGAACACCCGATTCTCGCATCACAACTTTGGATGCCGCCTATCGCCCAATCTCCACAATCGACGGATCTGGTCGAACTTCGACCATTGCCTACAACAACCGCGGCCTCATAACGACAACAACTCAACCATCTGGTGTAATTAGGACAATATCAAACTATACTCCCGTCGGACTACCCGGCACCGTCACGACCTCGGCCGGTGTGGTCGCGAACCTGACTTATAACCCAAACACGGACGCAATTACCTCAATCCAATATCCCGGCCAAACATCGCTCAACCAATCGTTCACCTATCAATCAAACGGTGATCTTGCCAGCGAGTCAAATGCCGCTGCAACGCTCTCCTACACCTACAACACCCTCGGTCAAACCCTAACAAAAACAACCGCCTACCCAGGGGCACCGAGTCAAACTCTTACCTATTCCTACACTCCTAACGGTGAACTCTCCTCAATTGCTACACCTGTTGGCAATTTCACGTTTGGACTCGACAACGCAGCTCGAATCACCTCTGTCACCAACCCCGCAAACGAGACAACCTCATATAGCTACCTCACCAACGGATGGCTCCACCAAACGGTTAGAGCGAATGGTGCCAAGTCAGTCAACACGTTCGACGGGCTGAGCCGGATTACAAATACGCAGAACCTAACGTCCAACAACTCTCTCATATCTGAATACACAATTGCTGCTTTCGACGCCGCCTGTAGTCCAGTCCAAATCGTTGCAACTATCCCTTCCTCAACTGCCCATTCAGGAACAACAAACTACTCGTACAACGCGTCTGGGCAAATCTCCCAGGAGACATCCAATATCCTTGGCGGATTCACCGACAACTACTCCCACGACTCCGCTGGTAATCCCACCCTCTTTGCCGGCCAGTCCCGAACATATAATGTCAACGGGCAGCGACAGGCCACAGGATTCACGTTTAACACCGCAGGTGCTCCCACGCTTTATAACGGCATAACAACCGTACCAAATCAACTCCAACAGCTAACAACGATCGGCAACCTCACTGCCGACTACGATACAACTGGACTCCGGACATATAAGCAAGACGGCACAAATCCTAAGAGATATTTTCTCTATCATGGTCGCCTCCCCATTATCGAATTCGATCAATCCGGAGCCATTCTCGCAACGAATACGTTTGGGCCGTCCGGGCTAACATCTCGTCGACAAAACAACGCCTCAACGTTCTACATGTTCGATAGCCGAGGAGGCACAGCCCAGCGCCTCGATTCTTCCGGAAACATTCTCAGTCAGCATTCATATACGGCCTTCGGAACACCAACTTCCACAAGCACCCCTAATGATCCTTGGATCAACTTCCAGGCGCAACATGGTGTCTACCGCGACTCCAAAACCGGACTGCTTCTCGCAACCCTCCGGTACTACGATTCTAGCCAAGGCACTTGGCTCACTCCCGACCCGGTCGGCGCGCTCGGCGGTAACAACCTCTATCAATATTGTGGCGGTAACCCTATTGGCAACCTTGATCCGTGGGGCACCCAACAAGACGCCCTCTACGGAGTATCAAACTTCTTTGCCGGATTCGGAGACTTCGGCTCGTTTGGGTTCAGCAAAATATTGCGTGCTCAAGACGGATCTGAGTCGGTCGTCGATCAAGGCTCGCTCGCTTACAAGGCAGGCGGGGTAACCGAACTCGTTCTTGGTCTCGCAACCGGATTAACCGAAGCTAAAGCTGGCCTCGCCGCTCTTAAAATCGCTGGAAAAAGATCCATCCCTAAAGCTGTCAAAGCCATAGCAGCTTTCGATATCTTAGAACATGCAAGAACGTTCGGCTCAGGAATAGGACCGGCATCTGCCCGCGGTCACATCGCAGAAGAGTTTGTCCGAGGCATTTCTGGAGGAGTCAAAAAGTCGTTTAAGACTCCAGACGGATACCGGCATATTGACAACCTATGGGCCGACGGGAAAATTGCCGAAGAGGTAAAAACTGGACTGATTAAACCAAGTGCCTTCATTCGGAAACAGGTTCAAAAAGACATCTACCTTTTGCGAACTGGAGCCGTAGAAGAAGTAAATTGGGTATTCATGGAAAGTAGCCACACTGGGCTCAAGGGCCCTAGCGAATCACTTGCAAAAATGCTCAGAGATGCTGGAATCAACATCATTTACAAATAACGAAGCCATGTACGAAAACCTACTCAACTATAAAATCGAGTTTCCCGAACCAAACGCATCCGAGGCAAACGCCAGGAAATATATGCTTGAGTATTGCAATATGAGCATTCATATTGTAGATCAAATCATAAAAATATCTAAAATTCACTTAACTGATATGCCGACAGTTGCGCAATTTGGCAAACTTCTGGCAGGTGTAGTAGAATCTGAGCTTCATCCAATACCTATCAACCTTGAAAAGCTCTCTAAGGTGGATCCAAATGCAACGCAGCAGGACGTGCTTGAACTTGATTGCATTGTCATACCCCCTTCAATTCAACCCTACATGCTTCGAGTTTCAATGGCAATAATGGCCTATCTCCACATAACAATTCCGGATCAAGCCTTGATCGTAGATTACAAAGGCATAATCCCAAATGCCCCTGGCTTTTTTATGATTAAAACAAAGAGGCTGGTAGTACCTCTGCAAATGGTGGAGTCTTTTCCCAGAACATTAACTTCTGGTTACAACCTTGCTCAATACATTGAACTTATTCTTAATAAAGCAATCTCATTTCTTCATGGGCATATCGAAGATATTGAAATCAAAGAACACGAACTCGTCCCCAGATTCCCACCCTTCCTCGTCGAATACGCCGACCGGCACCCAGGAATCTTCCCCAAAGAAACCCCGAAAGTTGACATCCCCGCACAAGACCCGACCAAACCACATCTCATAGAACTCCCACCATCCCCCCTCAAAATCACGTTCGAACTAGACGAATCGAAAGTCAAAGAAACTTGGGAAGACTTCCAAACCAACTTTGAACCCCGAGCCAAAGAAATTACCGATCTTGTCGCACCCTCATTCCGAGATATCTTCACGATCAACATTGCCGCCGCCGAAATCGCCCATCTACTCAAATTAACCCCCAATCATGTCCAAGCCGAGTCTATCGACGCCGCTCTCACATACATCATCTACAAAACCACACCCGAACTTCAATGGATCATCTCACTCAACCGCTTTGATCAAACAAAACCGACCCTCGCTAAACTCAACCGAGCCCACTGCACCGTCGGAGACACGAACCGGCTTCTCAGCCTCATCGCTAGCGGCAGCAACGCCGAAGAACTCCTGATCCAATACTTCCGCGCGATCCCCGCCTATCTCCAGGGCACAAGCCCATCTATTAACCTCCCAGATATTTTCGAAGCCCAACCAACAATCACCTAACCCAAGTAACCTCAAGCGGCAAAATGTCCGCCCCAATCCTCCCATCTAATATCCAACTGTCCGAAGAACAACTCGCCGCCGTTAAACAAATCGAAGAATCCACTCTCGGCGGGCGGCTCATCTTCGTCACCGGACGAGCCGGAACCGGCAAATCCACCCTCTTGCGCCATCTCCGAGAAACCCTCCCCCTCAAAAGCGTCACACTCGCTCCCACCGGAATCGCCGCTCTCAACGCTGGCGGCCAAACCATCCATAGCTTCTTTACCTTCGCCCCCGGCCCAATGGATCCTGAAACCTGCGACATCCCAACATTCCGTCCCGGAGCTCCCAAAAGCCGCCTTGTCAACGCACTCCAGCTCATCTACCTCGACGAAATCTCCATGGTTCGCGCCGACCTCCTCGATGCCGTCAACATCTCTCTCCAACGCAACCGAAAAACCCCCTACCCATTCGGAGGCGTCCCTCTCGTCGCTTTCGGTGATATATGGCAACTCGAACCAATCGTCGGAAACCCTGCCGAACGTGAATTCCTCGCCCACCACTTCAACAGCCCATTCTTCTTCGATAGCAAAATCACCAAAGACCTCGGCATCGATATCATCGAACTCAAAACCGTCCATCGCCAAGCCAACGACCCCAATTTCCTCTACATCCTCGACCAAATCCGAGCTGGTAACCCACAAGAAATCCACCTCATCAACGAGCGAGTAGGCCCCGCCCAATCCGAAGAAACTCTAACCCTCACCGTCACCAACGCCCGCGCAAACCTCATCAACAACCAACGCCTCCTCGAAATCCCCTACCCAGAACGCCATTACCCCGCCGCCGTCGAAGGTAACTTCGGCAAAGAACTACCCGCCGAGGAAGTCCTCCGCCTTAAACCCGGCGCCCGAGTCATGTTTGTCCGCAACGGAACAGAATGGGTTAACGGCTCCCTAGGAACCGTCATTGCCACCGACGAAACATCAATCCGCGTCGAACTTGATGCTGATCACAAAATCGTCGAAGTCAAACGCGAAATCTGGGAGAAAAGCCGATACACCTGGGATCGCTCCCGAAACCAAATCACCGCCGAACCAATCGGTAGCTTTACCCAGTACCCCCTCAAACTCGCCTGGGCCATCACGATCCACAAGTCGCAAGGGCTTACTTTCGACCAAATCCATATCGATCTCGACCGACCCGCTTTTAGCCACGGACAAATCTATGTCGCCCTCTCCAGGTGCCGCACGCTCGCCGGCCTTTCCCTCACAAGACCAGTTACCAATGAGGACCTTATCGTAAATCCCCACGTTATCGAATTTGCTTCAAACGCTGGATTATGTTAATGATGGGTCTTTGGGCCTATTCGATTTACCATTAGTCCCAGCTTCAACCTGAGCTTAAGTTCAAATTCTAAGTTCCTTCCTTTTGATAATTTATTTGGAAAATTCGCAAAATTGATATATTATTGATGTTCCACTTCCCGATGGGGAGGGAGGATCAATTATGAAACGTGCCTTTACACTCATTGAACTGCTGGTGGTTATCGCCATCATTGCAATTCTCGCGGCAATTCTCTTCCCTGTCTTTGCGCAAGCAAAAGTTGCAGCAAAGAAGACTCAGTGCCTCAGCAACTACAAGCAACTTGGAACTTCGTCCGCAATTTATACGGCAGACTACGACGACGTTTTGCCTTTGGCCTACAACTGGAATAGCGCTGGCTACTTCCGAACCTCAGGCGCAACTGGCCTCGCTTCGGCGGCCGTTCCCCTCGGTTGGACAACAACTGGTGCGCGAGACGTCAACCCACGGTTAGGCGAAGACTCGGTTTTCGTACTCAACTCAATCCAACCGTATGTTAAGAACAACCAAATGTACGAAGCTCCTGGACAGTCCGATCTCGCAACTGGATGGGCGCAAGCAGCAGGCAAGCCCGGACCGGCAAAGGTCAATATGTCAATGAATGGAATGTTGAGCGGATACAGCACAACGGCAATTGCTCAAATTAGCAAGAATCCTTTGTTCTGGCAAGCCCACATGCGGTTCAACCGAATCGGTGCTGGATACTCGGCTCCTATGATGGACTGCGGAGTCTCACCGACCTGTCAGTTTAACCCCGGTGGATATCCAGGCGCAAATGTTGGAACCGGTTACGGTTACAATTGGTTTGTTCCTACCCTAGATCCGAACCTGCTTAACACCAGCATCTATGGTAAATCCTCCATCTATGTTTCGACTGACACTTCGGCTCGAACCTACAATTGGGGTGGATTGCCAACGTGGCCACAATACGCTGTCCTTAACGTGAACACAAATCCGTTCAGCGCATCTGATCCGCTGGGTAACAAAGATTCCCCATATTGGATCACCGACTGCGTTGCACCGGGCGGCACAAAAGGTGGCGGAGCGATCTTCTACCCAGGTTACTTCCGACCGGATAGCGAATACACCTACACGACCGCACAATGCGATAGTGGCGGCGGCTAGTTATGAAGAAAAAAGTGATCTGGATCATCGTTGGTCTGTTGGTACTACCTACATTCCTAACCGCATGCGCTCAAAATTCTGACCCTGAAGCAAAAGTTGGCGAAGTTGCCACTTCAAAAGCAGGTGCAGATCAAATCAAAGCGAACGGCGGGAAGCCAGTGCCTCGCGGACAAGCTACCGGCGCAAGCCTCTAACTACAACTGAAAGCGACTCATATTCCTCAAAAACGAGATATGGGTCGCTTTCTTTTTGAACTAACATGAAATGTCTTTGGCACGAGCCAAAGATTTTTTTATCATTTCTCCATCCCGATACAAGTTATCGGTCTGACAGTATTCTGGAACTACTGTATAGATGCATCCCATCCTCCAATCCCTTCGAGAAAACCTCCGCTCAACTCTTCTCAGCACGATCGGAGTCGCCGTAGCCGCTCTCGCAATCATTCTTCTCGTTAGCATCGGACTCGGTGTCCAAAAGGACATCACCGGGCAAATCGATAGTCTTGGCGCGGACCTTCTAATCGTCGTCCCCGGCAAAATCGACCTCGGTACCTTCAACCCCAACATCGGCGGAAAATCATTCCTCACCGAAGAAGCCGCAAATAACGCCCGAAAACTCCCCGGCATCAAAGCCGTCGCCCAATTCAGCTTCGCCGGCGGCGGAATCCAAGCCGGAAAACTCGACGCCTACCCCATCATTATCGGCGCAACCCCCGAATGGTTTGAAATGCACCCATCCGAACTCGCCGAAGGCAATTATTTCACCTCCAAAGATGAGAGGCAACCCGTCTGCGTCGTAGGATCAATCGCCGCCAAAGAAATATTCCCCGACCAATCAGCCATCGGCAAAACCGTCACCATTAACGGCCGAGAATACAAAGTCTCCGGCGTCATCAAAGACAAAAAAGCCGAATCAAGCCCTTTCTCCGCATTCAGCCTAGTCAATGTCGTTTATATCCCACTCAGCAACATCCGCAAAAACGAACAAAACGTCCAAATCGACAGAATTCTCATCCAAATCGATAACACCGTCAGCCCCAAAACTCTCATCCCCCAAATCAACGCAACCCTCAACAAAACCCTCCAAGAAAACCAATTTTCTGTACTCACCCAAGATGATCTCCTCAAACTCGTCTTTGATGTCCTCGGCATCCTCGCCACCCTTGTTGTCGGCCTCACATCAATTGCTCTCGCCGTCGGCGGCCTCGGAATCATGACCGTCATGCTCATGTCAGTTGGCGAAAGAACAAGAGAAATCGGTGTCCGACTCGCCGTAGGCGCCAGCCGAAAAGCCATCTTCAAGCAATTCCTGGCCGAGAGCGCAATCATTGGGCTCCTAGGCGTGACAATCGGCCTCGCTGTCAGCCTAATAATTATCAATATTATTGCGAACACGACGTCAATAAAGCCGCTCGTCACCCCCCAAACCCTCGCCCTCACCTTTGCAACAGGAATCGGGCTGGGTTCACTCTTTGGAGTAATCCCAGCATTCAAAGCCTCGCGTATGCACCCCGTCGAATGCCTCCGCAATGAGTAGTTAGTTGTCTATCGGACCATGTTCGCTACAAGCAACATCTTCATCCAAATTGCCAATCGTATAAGTTCCACTTCCAGGACAGTTAGGAAACTTCTTAATATGAACTGGCGCAATGTCCGCCTGTGTGGGCACCGCTGATTGAGACTGGCCATTGTCTAGACCCCACTGAACCTTTGCATCCCGAATAACCCGCATATTGTCTTGGCAAGCCGTTCTCTGGCTTTTCTCCCGAATTCGCATCCAACTCGGGACAGCGATTGTAAGGATCATCCCGATGATCAACACCACAATCATAATTTCGACTAATGTAAAGGCTCGGCGACGCATATGGATTCCTAAAAAGGTTGTTCCACAAGCGCCTCAGTTATTCACACGACATCGATTCTGATTCACTATTTCCCGCTAATCGATTCAACGAACTCCGCCAAAGTCATCGCCCCAAGATCACCTACTTCACGATTCCGAACGCCAACCGTCCCTGCTTCCGCATCATTGTCACCAACAATCAGCATATAAGGAATCTTCATCCGCTGAGCCTCCCGGATCTTTTTGCCCAGAGTCTGCCGACTTCCATCAACTTCAACGCGAAGCCCTGGAGACGAAATTTCAACTGACGGAAACGCTACCTGCTCATCTTCCTCAACAATCTTGCAGTCAAAGCCTTGCAACTGGGTTGCCAAATGTTTTGCATAAGCCACATGTCGATCCGCAATCGGCAAAATCGTCACCTGGATCGGAGACAACCACATCGGGAACGCTCCTGCATACTGCTCGGTCAACAAGCCAATCATCCGCTCCAAACTCCCGAAAGGAGCACGGTGAATCATAATCGGGCGATGCGGCTTACTGTCTTCTCCGATATATTCCAGTTCGAAACGTTCAGGAAGATTGTAGTCAACTTGCACAGTTCCCATCTGCCACTCGCGACCCAAGGCATCCTTAATAATCAAGTCAAGCTTTGGACCATAGAACGCCGCATCTCCTTCCGAAACCTCGTAATCAAGCCCAAGCTCATTGCAAGCCTGCATAATCGCCGATTCGCTCAGTTGCCAATTCTCATCGTGACCAACGTACTTCGAACTCTCCGCATCACGCGTCCCAACTCGAACCCGATAATCCTCAAGTCCGAGCTTTTTTAAGACTGTCATCATCAAATCAACAACGCCCTTAAACTCTTCCAAAAGCTGATCTGGCCGAACAAACAAGTGGGCATCGTCCTGAGTAAATCCCCGGACCCGCAACATCCCCGCCAATTCTCCACTTTGCTCATAACGATAAACCGTCCCGAATTCCGCAAGCCTAACCGGCAGATCACGGTAACTTTTTAAAGAAGAGCTGTATATTTCAATATGAAACGGACAGTTCATCGGTTTCAAAATGAACGTCTCTTTTTCCTCGTCTTCCATGAAAGGGAACATTTTCTCCTTGTAAGTCAAAATGTGTCCCGACTTTTCATAAAGCTTCTTGTTCGCAATATTCGGAGTCACAACTCCTTGGTATCCGCGATGCGCCTGCTCCGTCTTCAAAAAGTCGCTCAGAACATCCCGCAACATCGCACCCTTCGGTAACCAAAGCGGCAATCCTTGCCCAACTCGCTCGCTGAACATAAAAAGGCCAAGCTCTCGACCCAACTTCCGATGGTCTCGTTTCTTAGCTTCTTCAAGGTTATGCAAATAAAGCTCAAGGTCTTCCTTGCTCTCAAATGCCGTCCCATAAATCCGCGTCAACTGCTTATTTTTGACATTCCCGCGCCAATAAGCTCCCGCCAGAGACATCAACTTAAAGTGCTTAATCTCACCCGTCGCTTCAACATGTGGCCCCCGGCAGAGGTCAATAAATCGGCGCAATTCACCCTTCTTATCAACCGCTTGCTGATCATAGAAACTAACCTCCTCACCCAATGGAATCGCATCCAAAAGTTGCAATTTGTAAAGGGCCGTCTCTTCACCCTGGCCCAGGGTGCACTCCTCTAGAATCACCTGTCGCGCCGCCTCAACATCGGCCGCAACTTGCCGCACAATCGGCTGATTCAAATTAGAAAGTTCGCGCATGCGCTGCTCAATCTTCTTGAGTTCACTCTCGCTGATCGGTTCATCAAAGTCAATATCATAATAAAAACCGTTCTCAATTGGCGGACCAATCGCCAACTTTGAACCGGGATAAAGCTCAGTAATCGCCTGAGCCATCAAGTGCGCTGCGGAATGCCGCAAGCGGTAAAGGTGCGAATCTTCGTATTTTTCGTGTGCCATAAGCTCAGACCCTCCCAAACAATGGGAACAAGTTGTCAAACCAAATTTTACCCATCATCTCAATCCAAACCGGGAACCCCCACACCTCAAGACTCGTCTAAAGAATCGTGAAAAAGGGCATCGTCATCCTCTCCCTCGTGGCACTTGTAACCGCAAATGCCTCCGCCGACATTGTTTCGGCGAAAATTCTTATGGGTGAAGTTCTCGAAAATCTCGGGAGTGAACCCGTTTTCACTCTCCACAAAACCGGCACAGAAGATTACAATGGAACAAGCACGACCCTCGAATCAGTGCTCGTTGTCAAAGATGTCGATCCAAATCCAACCATTTTTAATTACCGAATCGAATACCGAACCTTCCGCAACGGCACAATCACTCACCGCGCCGCCGTCGATGGCAACCGAATTTGGTTCTACAGCGTCGCCGAAAAAACCTATTCGTCCTACACCTACTACAACGTCGCCCCCGCAAGCCAGTCCGCTGTAATCTTCCGCAACCTCAACAAACTCGTCGGCGGTGAAGATCAACTCCTGATGCAACTTGGCCAACAAGCGTTCGAGGCAGCCCTCAACGGTCGCAATACGTCCGCAAGTAAATGGCTCCCCTGGACTCCCGTCTACAGCACCCTCAACGACACTCCCGGAAGCATTCAAGTTGAAAGCACCGTCCCCATCTATCGGTTTCTCGATTACCAAACCTCAAATGTCGCCGGCATCAACTATCTGTCCCGAATCGTGGGACACACAGAACTCAATCGCCCCGGTCGCTACGTCGTTAACGACTGGAACATCGAAGTGATCCCAACCGAATTCGCAGGTAGCGTTTACACCTTCGTCCCACCCGCAAACGCCCGCGCCATCGCGAGCGCAACCGCCCAAGGCGTGTAGAACGCAGCCAATATTACTGAGCCCCAAAGATCGTCGTCCCCGCGTAGGCGGGGATCCAGACAAATTTTAATTGCCGCACACTCTCATATTTATGGGATATTTTCTCTCCTCACAACTCCAGGATGCCCCGAACAACCCCCGAAAACTCCTCCCATGCATCCTCCGTCGGCGGCCCCACCATCAAAAACCCGGGCGCAACACACAAACAAAACTCCCGATCCAATCCCCATTCCCCAACAATCTCAACCACACGCCGCATTCGACTCGGGGGCAAAACCAAGCCCAAATCCAACCCAAAACTAACTATCCGCCAATCCAAACCCGGAAAGTCCTTATCCAACAAACGCATCCAAAGCTCCGCATCCGTCACCTGATCCAGCGAAGAAATCCCGACCACAACAACCCCCTGAACATCTGAAGGCGCTAAATATCCTTCAATTTTCTGGGTCTCATATCCCTTGCGCCAAAGCATTTCCGCTGCCTAAGGAACGTTATGCCCCGCATTTCGCAAATGATGCTTTAAGCTAAACACCTCATCAAGTTCTGCTTCATCCAAATGTGCCCGAACCTCAGCATCCGCATAAACCGCGCTCTTAAAATCAACTCCATCCCACGCATTCGCCGCGTGACTCTGAGCAATCTTATAAGCCGCCTTCCGCATCAAACCTTTCTGAATCAGCGAAGTCATCAAATGCTCACTAAATACCAAATCTCCCATCAAACGCATATTGCGCTCCATATTCTCCGGCAAAACCACCAACCCTTCCAAAATTGACCGCATCCGATTCAGCATAAAATCCGCAAGTTGGCAGCTATCTGGCAAAATCACCCGCTCCATACTCGAATTCGTTAAATCGCGCTCATGCCAGGTTGCCACACTCTCCAGCATCGCCCCCGCATTCCCCCGCAAAATCCGGCTCAATCCAACAACCGTCTCGCTATTCCAAGGATTCCGTTTATGCGGCATCGCCGAACTCCCTGTCTGCCCCGCCTTAAAGGCTTCCTGAACTTCCAAAATCTCTGTCCGCTGTAAATTCCGCAACTCGGTCGCAATCCGCTCTAGACCCGCCCCCAAAAGCGCCAACAAATTTAAAAAGTCCGCATGGCGGTCTCGGTTGATTATTTGCGTACTAATTGGTTCAGGTTTGAGTCCCAATCGTTTACAAATCCCTTCTTCCATTTTCGGATCGACGTGAGCGTGAATCCCAACCGCCCCACTAATCTTCCCATAACCAACTGTGTCGCGCATCGTCTCCAGCCTTACGATGTTTCGTTCAAGTTCTCTTGCCCAACTTGCACACTTAAAACCAAATGTAATGGGCTCTGCATGAATCGCATGCGTCCGGCCAATCATCGGCGTTTGCTTGTGCTCCTCTGCGAGCCGCTTAACTTCCTGCCAAAGACCTTCTGCCGTCAAAATCAAAACCGAACAGCTATCCCGTAGCATCATCCCGAGTGCGGTATCAATCACATCATAACTCGTCACCCCAAAATGGATCCATTTCCCTGCCTCCCCAATATTCTCCTCAAGGTTTCGCACAAATGCCGCCAAATCGTGGCGCGTCTCAAGTTCAATCTCATCACACCGCGCAATATCAAACGCCGCCTTCGCCCGTATCTGCTCAATATCATCCTCCGGAATCGTCCCCGCATCATAATGCGCTTCGCAAATCGCCAGCTCAACTTCCATCCAACGCTGGTACTTCGCCTCACGACTCCAAATCGCCGTCATCGCCGCCGTCGTATATCGATCAATCACCCCTCCAATTTACAGCCCACAAAACAAGGTCCTTGAACATTATCTTCGTCGACCTCGCCTCTTCACAGATTTGGGAGCAGGTAACTCCTTGTTCAGATGACGACCTATCATCCTTGGATGCTCTTTCATATTTAGATGTCGTAAGAGTGAAGTGCGATCATCTGGATGTACTGGATAATAAAATAGAAATTCCCAAACAAGCTGACAAATGACACCTGACGCAACATAGCACTTCTCTTTAAATAATTGCTTGTACCACTTTCCCAGCAAGTCCACGTCTAAAATTTGAAATACTTCCAACTCCAGAGCCTGATTTATTAGCAAAACACCTACTTCTGACTCCGGCAAATTAATCTCCTTATACCGTGCCTTTAAATAACTTGACCCAATCGATCTTGACACTCTCTTGACAATGGCAAATGCCCCGAACTGGATAAACATTGCCATTTGAGATCGAACTACTTGTAAGTAATTCTCAATCTGTTCTCGCGACACCTGTCCTTCAGCTATTCGTTCAAAATACCTATTAACATCCTCCTCGGATTGCTTTACCAACTCCATAAATCGAGTCAATGTCCGCAAACCAAGCCTGTAACAACTCTCCAATGCCCGCACCCTATCTCCCTTCATTAATCCTGCAGGATAGCTTCTTGCTGCTTGCCCAAGCACCTGCAATGTTTCTAACGCTCTGGAAATTTCCTTTGTCCGTTCAATTGCTTCTCCAATTGTAGTCTGCTCAACTGTATACTTGTCACTATTGTATTCAACATTTCCCGATACTCCTGAACTTTCTAGATTTGCCTCAACATTATTATTTGGTAAAGTCGCAGAAACAAAGTCACTTCTAAAGGCACCCTGCTTATCCGCTTCGAACTTGCAAGGAACGCAATCAGCAAATAGTCTGTCAGCGACAACAATTATTTTGTCTAGAACATCTACATCATAGCTCAAAAACATATAAAGCATGAGAACAGATGCAGATTCCTTTTCATAGATCGTATCAATAAACGATTCAAGCAATTGAATATATGACGGATCATAACCCATACTATGTCGTTTGTGTAGTGCAAATGCCAAACTGTACTCTTGGGAATATTGAAATGCGAAAAAAAACAAAGTAGTTCCACGCACTTTTAAAAGCCCAGAAGCAACTAATGTATCCAAAACATCTAGTCTAGATACATCAAATCCATGATGCTCCTCCACAGACTCAATGCACGCAAATATTGTATCTCGGGTAACGCTCGACACTTCCTCAACATGCATGTGAATAGCAATTTCACCCAATACACACGTCAAAATGTCCTCAGAAACACTTGCATTCCTTCTTTGTAATAGCTCCCTCTGTCCACTGCCCAAGGCAGTTGATACAATCTGGCGATAGTGAAACCCTAACGCACCCGTTGCCTTGTCAAGTTCATTACTCTTTTCAAGATTTTCCAACATCATAATTATCATTATTGGATACGCAGGTATTCCGTTCTGCGCTAATACATTATTAATTTGTTTATCATATTGAACATGCTTCCCATGTCTTTCATCAGTTGACAATTTTACATCATGCGAAACCCACTGCCTTATGAGCTCGAGTCGTTTTTCCCGGCTCATGCCTCCAGACATCGAGTATTTTTTATATTTCCAAAGATTTAGACTTTGGTCTTGCAGCCAAACATCTCCCAATACTGCCAACTCACTACACACAATGACATAGGCTGAGAATTGTTCTTCCCCCACCACCTGGAAATCTCTCAATAGCTCAATTGTTGCCATCGACACATCGACGCCATCGATAATTAAGACCTTTTTGTCATAAGACAGTTGAGTATACTGACCTACTTTATCGTTTCCATATATATTAGAAATGGCACGATTAACAAGATCATTTACGTCTCCTGTTTTAGTCTGCGATAGGTCAATATAGATTGGAAATAGGCCCCTTTCAAGCAAGTCTCTAATAAGCTGATAACACAACGAAGTCTTACCGCAAATTGAGTCTCCAATTATTGCAACGTATCTTTCAAGTATTACCCTGTCGACGAGCAAAGAACCGTCAATAATTGGTGCGCCCTCGATACTTTGCGACCCACGATGATTACCTGTTGATCGGTTTTTACTGACTTCTCGAAGTTTAGGATAAACAAATATGGAAGAATGTGTTAATCGCTGGCCTGATGGATGCTGGATAGGCACGTTCATTTTTTCCATTTCTTCAATGAATTCTTCTGTGATACCTAAATTTGATTCACTTCGGTTCTCAAAGGAAATATCAAACGAACTCTTTGACATTTCTTGAATGATATCTCCTTCGAAACTAAAATTCACACTTGATACTTTTCTTTTGCTTAAATCAATATCAAAAACTGTGAACCCTTCCTTTTCTGCCGCTGCGTCAAGTAAAGGCAATGCTGTTTTGTACATAGTTTTTGGAAGACCGAGCCTCGACTTCTCATATTCATCCAGCTCATGCTCATGTCCGCAAAGTACAATATCACAATGTTCTTGCATGTAGTTTGCGAACTTAGTCCGAACAGGCTGGATGAACCAATTCAGAGGATGATGTAGGATGAGAATCGTTATATTTTTGCTTGTTTTAATCGGTAATGATTCCACCGGAAACATTAGACTGCCATATGTTTCATGTTTTGTTGAAGTAACTGCTGTGTTTATTGAAATAATATTGATTTGCTGTGAATCAATGTTTAGTTCGCAAAAATCCACTAGTTTGTTGTTCCATTTTTGGCAATTATAGTTGACTTTTAGTGTAAAATTAAAGTAATCATTCATCGCCTCCGTGAATTCAATTGCCTCGGTTTCAGATATGTGTTTTTGTTGAAGAATTGCGGCTATTGCATGAGTTCGGATTGCGGAATGGTCAGCATCAACATCGTGGTTTCCTGGTACTGAGGCAAAATGAATTGTATATCCGAAATTCTGCAGATGAATAAGGAATTCATTAAAGTGGTGTAATATAGAGGAGTATTGTATTTCCTTTCCAGAGAAAGATATGTCGCCCGTAAATAAAACAAGCAAATTCAGGCATTTTTTGTCTACTTCCAGAGACTGTTTAATTAAGGTTAGTCTTGCAGTAAGTGCGCTTTCGTCTCCCTTGAAATGCAAGTCAGAAATATGCAAAACTCTAACGTTCTCGTCCATTGGGGCAGGATACCGCCTTGGGTACCATGCTGTGTTTTTTATTTTGACTTTGCAACCAACTACATCCATAATCAGTCCAATACCGTAACTAGCATGGCCCTCCAACCCAACGGACCTGAAACAACCCCCGCCGAGCGCAACACCGCCGCTCTCATCCATATCGTCAGCATTTTCACCCCCCTCTGGGTGCCCGCCCTTGCTTGGTTCTTCTACCGAAACACCTCCCGATTCATCTCCTCCCATGCCTGGCAAGAAATCGTTGATGGCATCTTCTGGAAAGCCCTCCTCCTCCTCGTCATGCTCGTCAGCCTCTGCTTCACAATCACGCGACTCATCTACCATTACCAAACAAACTGGCAAAACTTTAGCTGGCAAGAGCTTCTCATCCGCATCGCCATCAGCCTCGCCATCTTCGGCACCTTATTCACCTGGAACCTGATCCAAGCCCTCAATCAAGCCCGAAAAGCCCGCGCCGGAATCTGGCCAAAACGCGAACTCAAAAAGCTCGCAAAATCCCAAAACTCTTCCGCCCCACTTCCTTAAAGCCCAATATCCTTCCGATACTGCATTCCATCAAACCTGACCGCTCCAACCCCCGCATAAGCCTTCGCCCGAGCATCCTCCGCATCAATCCCTGTCGCCGAAATCGCCACAACCCGGCCCCCATTGGTCACCAATTCCTCACCAACCATTCGAGTGCCCGCGTGAAAAACCTTTACCCCATCCAATAACTCACCAATCTCAACCTCTCGCCCCTTCTCATAATCCCCGGGATACCCCTCACTCGCCACCACAACCGTACAAACAGCCTCATCCAATACCGGAATTGCCGGAATTGCTTCACCCCGAGCGCAAGCCATCAATGCCTCCGCAAAACCGTCTCCCAGCCGCCGCAAAACACTCTGAGTCTCCGGGTCTCCAAATCGAACATTGTATTCCAAGCAATAAGGCACGCCATCAGCAAGCATCAAGCCACTAAAAAGCACTCCGCGATAGTCAATATCAAGCTCCGCCAGCGAAGCCAAAATCGGACGCACCACCGCATCCTCAGTCTCCCGAACAAGTTCTTCCGAAACCCACTCAACCGGCGAATACGTACCCATTCCGCCCGTGTTCGGCCCCTCATCCCCATCCCCAATCCGCTTATAATCCTGCGCCACTGGCAAACTCAAAATCTCTGTCCCACTCACCAAAGTTAAAAGTGAAAACTCCCGACCCGCCAGCCGCTCCTCTAAAACAATCGTTCGACCCGCTTCCCCCAATTCCATCGCCACCAGCATCGAATCAATGGCCGCATGCGCTTCCTCAACCGAATCGCAAACAATCGCCCCTTTCCCCAAAGCTGTCCCACTTGCCTTAACCACAACGGGACGTCCCGCCGCAAATTCTGCTGTAGCGTAATTCCGCGCCGCCACCGGATCACTAAACGCCTGATACTTCGCTGTCGGAATCCCTGCCCGCTTCATCATATCTTTGCTAAATGCCTTACTTCCCTCCAACCGGGCCGCCCCCTGACCCGGACCAAAAACATCAAAACCATTCTCCCGAAACATATCCGCCATCCCCGCAATCAGCGGATCTTCCGGCCCAACAACCACTAAATCCGGCTTAACTTCGTTCGCCCAATCCAAAATCGCCTTGCGATCATGCACCGCATGGTCAGCCACCGTCGCCACATCCCAAATCCCCGGATTCCCTGGAGCACAAAAAACTTCATGCCCTTCTTCCGCAAATTTCCAACACAAGGCATGCTCGCGCCCGCCACCACCAATTACGCAAATCTTCATATCAAATTTCTCTTCTGTACTCCAATGCACTCAATAGCGTCGCCGTATCCGCATAATCCAGTTCTCCCCCAACCGGCATCCCGTGCGCCAATCGCGTCACCTTAATCTCCAGCGGCTTGATCAGCCGCGCCAAATAAAACGCGGTCGTATCCCCTTCCACCGTAGGATTCGTCGCAATAATCACTTCGGTCACTGCGCCGCCTAGCCGCTGAACCAATTCTCGAACCTTCAATTGCTCTGGCCCAATCTGCTCAATCGGATTCAAAAGCCCATGCAACACATGATATTTCCCCCGAAACTCATTAAGCCGTTCCATCGCCGTAATATCGCGTGGCTCTCCTACCACACAAATCACATCCTCAGTCCGACGCGGATCAGCGCAAATCTCACACTGAACCCCTTCGCTTATATTCTGGCAAACTTCACAAAGTCGCAAAGTCCGCTTCGCTGTCACCAAACTCTCACTCAACCGGCGAACATCATCTTCGGCCATCCGTAAAATATGAAATGCCAGGCGCTGGGCCGATTTCGGTCCAACTCCTGGCAATTTCTCAAGCTGAGCAATCAACTCCGCCAGCGGGCGGGCAAACTGCATATCTTAAAGTCCGAGCTTATCCAGACCAGGTACGTTCGGCATGATCTCTTGAACCTTTGCATCGCGCTCTTCAGTCGCCTTTGCAAAGCCATCTTTAACTGCCGCAACAATCATATCTTCAAGCAATTCCAAGTCATCCGGATCAACCATTTTGGGGTCAATCTTCAAACCTTGCAACTCACCCAAGCCATTGAATGTGCACTTAACACCGTTCTTTTCAATATCAAATCGAGTTGCCGCAAGTTCAGAATCCAAGTTCTGTGCACGTGCCATTGCTTCCTGGGCTTGTTGCATCATGCCGCCCATGCTTTGTCCACCAAAATTCTTCGGGAGTTTCATACCGTGTTTTCCGCATCCCCATCTGCCGTACCAAATATTCGCTTGGCTGCTTCGGCAAGACGGTCACCTTCTAAACTAGATTCTACCGAAACGCCCTCCATTGGTGCCGCCGTTCTAACCTTTTTTGCCTTCGCAGTAAAGTCAAAATCAACTTCCGCTCCTGAGTGCTTCGCCCACGATTCGCGAATCGCCTTGACCAAAGGAGCCTTACCGTCCACCCATTCCGCATTCACCATCGTTTTGAACGCAACGGTTACCCGTCCCCCAGACTCACTTACTGCCTGACTCGCCTTCAAGTGAATCGCCGCCGCCTTCGAAATTCCCGCCATTTCTTTCACGACCTTCTGCCAAATCGCATCCACGCCAGCATCACCTTTGTCATTCGGCTCTTCGCCGCCAACCGCGACCAGGGATACACCCCCATCTCCTAAATCCGATGATTCCGAAACGCTTGGTACGTCAACAGGCTTTTCTTCAACCGCAACCACCTTGGGCTCAGGTTCACGAACTTGATCGACGACAGCCTCAACCTGTGCCGCCACCGCTACCGGTCTTTCCGTTGACTTGTGAACTGCTTTTGCTTCCGACTTCACAGGAACCGCAACCGGAGCCCGCAAATCAAGCGCAATTTTCAAAAACTCCGCTTCCAACCAAACGCGGGGAATCGTCACATCCTTAACCGCCTTATGCCGACTCGCAATCTCTGCACGCAACCGCAGTAAAACATCCTGGCCCATCCGAGCCGCCGTTGCCGTCAATCCTGCTTCAACAGCCGAATCCCCAGAACCACCCCCCGCCGAAAGCAACGCCCGAGTTAAATCACTCAGCCGGTACATCATGCTCTCCAAAATTGCCTGTGGATCCCGTCCGCGCTGATAAATCCCATCCAGAGTCAACATGATTGCCGCCAGGTCACCTCGCGAGATCGCTTGCAACAACTCATCAGTGACCTCGTCACTAATCAACCCCAATTGATCGTAAACATGAGCCAAGGTCAGTGTTCCCTCCATCGTGACAGCGGCTTGCTCGAGCAAAGTTAACGCATCCCGATACCCCCCATCACTCAACCGAGCAATTGCCGTAACCGCCGCTGGCTCCGCCGCAATCCCCTCTTGCTCAATCACAAAATTCAGTCGCTTCACCAAATTTGATATCGATCCGCGATGAAATTCAAATTTTTGGCACCGACTACGAATCGTCGGCGGCACTTTATGAAACTCGGTCGTTGCCAATATGAAAATCACATGCGCTGGCGGCTCCTCAATTGTCTTCAAAAGCGCATCAAAGGCCTGACGGCTTAAGTCATGAACTTCGTCAATAATAAAAACCCGATATTTGCACATCGTTGGCTGATACTCGCTCGCCTCGACAATATGCTCGCGCACTTGAGCAACCCCAGATTCACTTGCCGCATCCATCTCAACGACATCCATACAATTGCCCCTCGTAATATCTGCACATATCGGACAATCGGCCGGAATGTCTGCACTCGGCCCACCCGTACAATTCAACGCCTTTGCAAGCAGCCGAGCCGTCGAAGTTTTCCCCGTCCCCCTAGGACCCGTAAACAAATACGCCTGAGCAATCTTTCCCTTGGCAATCGCGTTCCGCAGAGTCTGAACAATGTGCTCTTGCCCAACCAACTCGTCAAAACTCTGACTCCGATACTTGCGAAAAAGTGCCTGGTAACTCAATTCAATCTCATCCCCGTTTTACTTGATAATCATCCCAAAAGACCAGGAATCAAATAGGAAAAGTCAGGTGCCGGGATATCTGTAACACCCAGTCCTCAAGCTACCGTTGCTGCCTTCCGACCCTGGCGGAGTTCACCGGATTTCTGCCGTACAGATCCCGGCGAAAGAGCAATCGCCCTTCCGCCAGAATCAAGCACCTGACAATCAAAGAATACTATTCGCCGCCCTGATCCTCATTCCTGAGACCAGGAACGTTGATGACCTCGTTCGTATCGCGAGATCCGGTAGCAACATATCCCTTAGTGCGAACAATCGGTACCTTCGATGCCCATTCACCTTGCCTCAACATTTGATCCCGTGACAGCTCCAGCCGCGCATATACAACGCGTTGTCCTTCACGAACTTCTGTATTCAGATAGTTCGTATCGGTCATTCCTTCGCCGCTATAACCAAATCGGTCTTGGATGTGCGGTGGGCCAGAACGAGGATTGTAATAAAACTCAACAACATAATTGTCCGTATTGAACGGATACATCGTTGGGTCGCGTGACATATCAATTCTGCGGAAGAAAGCCTGATTTTTGACAAACAACCCGTCCTGCATAAACGTCACATTCTTTTCCGGATCAAGATCAACTTTGTTACTACGATCCCAAACCATCTCCGCTGGGCGACCGAATTCGTAGTCGCGATCTCGCAAAACAATCCGAATCCGAGTTCCAACTGGCTGAACGCCCCAAGTACCCTCAACACGGATAACCTTAGAATCCTCAACCGTCACTTGCGCAGAAAATCCAACATTGTAAGGAGGCTTCGTATCGTACTTCCATTGGTCGTAGTATCCACCTTTAATCGCAAAGTTCCCACGCTGAGCCATCCGAACAAGCAAGTTGTCTAAATTGCCTTCAAGAGTATCAACGTTCTGACGATTTGCAAATTCATTCGGCTTCTCTTTCAACACTTTCTGAGCATCAGTCAACAAAGACGAATAGTGCTCAATTGCGTCATCAAGCTTCCCAGCCCGCAAATAGGCCATTGCCAAAATGTTCTTTCGAGCAACCTGCATGTCTTTGCGTTCACCGGCTTGCTTCCACCAATCAACTGCATTATCATAGTCATCATCAATCTTGTGGTACCAAAGCCAACCTGTTTCAAAAAACAATTCATAAGTGTAATCATTGTTTTTTGAACCTTCTGCACCCAACGCAAGCGCACTCGGAACATAGCGGCGGTCAGACCGGTTTTGCTCATCCGTAAAGTTGTAGGCGATATGCCACATTCCTGTCGCATAGACGTCAATCTGCTTCGGATCAAGCATCGTAACAACACGAATGATCGGCAGGATGGCGTCATAGTTCCCTTCATCGAAGAACGTATCCGCCCGAACCCAAAGAATCCCCGCAACCATCTCGCGGAAGCCCGCAAGCGCAATCAAAAGCTGATCCGCCTGCAACCCACTTATGTCTGCATCAACCCGAGGTGAGTAGTTGCTCACCCATATCGGATAAGCCACCCGGTTCAATGCACCGCCAACTGCTACCAAAGCAACAATCGCGGCAATTAATGGAGATCGCTTCAATCGCATCGTTAAACTTCCTTGCGGTCAAAAATCATCATGCCCGCAATCAAGAACACCGTAATGTAAATGATCGCATAGCCAACAATTGTCGCGTAGTAGAGTTCGACTGATCGCAACTCGGGCCCTCGGTTGATAATCCCGCCTTGAATGTTGTACTGAGCAAAATTCGGAACAACCGTGTGAACCAAAGTGGCCGCACCCTTCACAGCCGGTGATAAACTCTTGTTGTTACTCAAGTCTTGAAATACCGGACTGAACAGCGTGCCAACCAAATAAACACCACCTGAAAGGAAGATGTTCACGATCGGTGATACAAAGGTCGAGAAGAACATCGCAACCGCCGCCAACAAACTCATCTGAACGAAGAAGAAGATTGGTGCCGTTGCAAGCCGCATGACATCATCCATCGATGCGTCTTTTTGCATCAGCTTAAAGACCAAAACCAGAACCGTCGACATCAAAAGCATCATCATTGCCAACGCACCAACTGCACCCAAATACTTGCCAAGCAAGAAGTGCCATCGGTAAACTGGCTTACTCAAAATTGTGTAAATTGTTCGACGCTCAACCTCATTCGGAAGCAAATAGACCGTCAAAACAATCGCGATAACCGCACTGGTCAACTGGATAATCCCAAGCGTAAAGCTCGTCAAAACCGTGTAGTTTTGTCGCGCCGAAAGCACGCTCAAACCAGGGGCGATGACCAGGAACAAAACC
This sequence comes from Fimbriimonadaceae bacterium, assembly GCA_046154445.1. GTDB lineage: Bacteria > Armatimonadota > Fimbriimonadia > Fimbriimonadales > Fimbriimonadaceae > UphvI-Ar2. Next base: position 31,508 of record JBJXDW010000065.1, read on the forward strand.
CCGATCAACAAAATGACCAACAAAACACGACGGCGAATCGCTTCACCAATCGTCGTCTTTGCAATCGAAATTACTGCGTTCACGAACTCACCTCTTCATCCTTAACTTCTGCAATTGTGCTTCCAACGTGATCATCATGGTCGTCAGTCATCTTACTGAGCTTTCGACCCTTAACAACGTTATCGCCCGCAACCGACTCAAGGAACAAGTCTTCCAGTCGCTTACGTCGCGGAATAATGCTCACCACGTCGCCGCCTGCACCGCGAATCGCATCAATAACCTCACCTGGCTTCATGCTGTCCGGAATGTCTGCAATCAATCGCCCAGCCTTAAAGCTGACCGTTGTATCATCATTGCGGAATTTTGAAGAAAGTTCTTCAGTTACGTTGTCCGCTGTGATCTCAATCCGACCACCGCTCAACAACTGATCCAAACGACCTTGGTGAACCATCTCGCCTTTATTGATAATCGCCACGCGGTCGCAAATGCGTTCAACGTCGCTCAACTCGTGCGAACTAATAAAGACCGTGCGGCCCTCATCGCGGAACTTCAAAATCAAATCGCGAATTTCAATGTGAGCAATTGGGTCAAGACCACCCGTCGGCTCGTCCAAAAACAACAATTCGGGGTCGTTCAAAAGGCTCTGCGCCAATCCAACCCGTTGCTGCATCCCCTTTGAATATTGCGAAATCGGGCGATTCATATCGTTACCCAAATTCACGCGATTCAAAAGTCGTTCGCAGAGCTCGCGATCCTTGATGCCAAACAGACTCGCATAAAACATGGTGATTTCCATCCCTGTCATATGCTCGTAATAGTAAGGCTTCTCAGGCAAATAGCTGAGCTTACGGTGACTCTCGATGTCCCCCGCCGGATTACCAAGAACACTCGCTTCACCGCTCGTGCTATCAATAATTCCAAGCAGAATTTTGATTGTCGTCGTCTTCCCCGCCCCGTTGGGACCAAGGAATCCAAAAATTTCGCCACGTTCAACCTGCAAATCCAGATCTTTCACCACACTTTGTGGGCCAGAACTGGTTTTGTAGGTCTTTGTTAATTTCTTTGTTTCAATTGCCAGGTTCAAAAGACGCAAGCCTCCAGGAAAAATTGCGATGCGATTATACCAACGCACACGGGGTGCGGTACTGCCAAGTGCCCGCTCCAAACTTCCATAACGCAACTTACTCGCCATCCGTGCCCTTAACACAAAAAAATGTAAAAAACCGCAATATCTCACGTATCGTTGATAAAAATTCAAGAACATTAACCGTCAAACCGTGAGCCTTATCGCCGCTGCCTCATCCCACAGTTCCTGCATCGACTTTTTATGAACCTCACAGAGTGCATCCCAGGCCTCGGAGACATAGCTGCGAACCAACTCTGCATCCTTTAAACCCGGCGAAGATTCAAGCCGACTACTCGCATCCACTCCAAACGGCTTCACCTTCAAAATCGCTTCATGCACATTGTCCGGACCTAACCCACCCGCCAGAATCACGCGACCATCAAAGCGCGCAACGAAGTCCGACGCCTTATCCCAGTCAACACTCGTCCCCGTCCCTCCCGCCAACCCATCGTGATAAGGATCAAGCAAACACCAATCCCAGCTCCTTGTTTCAACAAGCCAGTCGTCCAACGTCATCGCGAGATGAGGTCTAAATACTGGAATCCTCGCCTTGTGATACTTAGCATCATTCCCAAAAGCCTGAATAACCTGAAACAACCTCAAAACATCATCAGAAACCTCAATCGACTCGCCCATCACTCCAACATTCAGACAACCGCCGATGGCCCTCACCCAATACCAAGGCTCTTCTCCAATAAAGCGCGGACTCTTTGGCTCAAGAACAAATCCGAGTGCATCAGCATCAGCATTGCTGGCTGCAATGGCATCCGACCACCGAGTCAATCCACACACCTTCACCCGCCACACTTAACCCCACCCCATGATCCGAATAACTGCTGACTCAATATCACTTT
>JBJXDW010000066.1:0-52058 GCA_046154445.1 Fimbriimonadaceae bacterium
GGCCGGATTTTGTTGCGGCTGTCCAGCACAAACTCAATTCGACTCCGCGCAAATGTCTAGGCTGGCGCACGCCGGACGAGGTATTTTTCGAGATGGCCGTTGCACTTCAACCGTGAATTCACCTTCCAGCTTTCGCTGGAATGACGAGCGCTCGAAGATTGTATTACCCGGAGTGCCTTTGGCATGCCGGAGCAAGACAGCGAGATAGATTGTATTTTTGAGAGATCGATTCTAGTCCTGCCTTCGCAAGAATAACAAATCAAAATTTACACACTTTAAAATGGTCGGGGGCGAGTGTTTAACTCGCCCCGATGAGCTCACAGTCTAATTCTGGTCGGATTGTATGATTGCGTTGATGTCTCTTGCAGTATTCAACCAGTTTTTTGACCGCTTTTTCAGAAGTTGAGTCGAGTGCAATCTCACTGGTCATTGCCAGGGCGAGAAGAGCAAAGGCTTCGTCCTCTGAGAGCTCCAACCTTTCAGTTGATTTCATCCTTGTTGGTAGCTCCTGGAAGTTATTTCTAACTCCACGTTCATTATGACGGTTTAACATTAGTTTTGTTCCTTTAGAGCGAAAAATTAAGGTGCCTTAACAATTGATTTGGTAGTTTTGCGGGGCGGCCATGACTTTGTGGGGAAAAGGGGTGCGGATTATGCGGGTTTTGTTACGTCTTGGCCCCATGAAAGAGGTAGTAGAGGGATGCTGTGGACCAAAATTAATTCCGTGCTTGGAACGATGCGCCCCGTAATGGAAGAACCGCGAATGGTGATTGCGATTGCTGGGATGAGTGCTTGTGGGAAGACGACTTTGGCGCGGGATTTGGCGGAGGAACTTGATGGGTCGCTGTTACAGATGGATGACTACTATCGTGATATTCCGGATGGGGTTGCAGTTGAGGAGTTGAACTGGGATGATCCAGCGATGTTTCATTTAGATGAATGGCGGGATCATTTGGAGGCTTTGGGTCGAGGGGAATCGGTGGCGGTGCCGCGCTATGATTTTCGCACGAGTTTGCGTTCGGGTTCGCGGGAAGTGCGTTCGAGTCGGGTCGTTATTGCGGAAGGGCAATTTGCGTTGCATCCACACGCGGTGCCGAACCATTACTGTTTGAACGTGTTTGTTGATGTAGATCTTGATGATGCGTTTGGTCGCCGATTGGAACGAGACGTTTGGGAGCGAGGACGGAGTGAGGACTCGATTCGGACTCAGTGGGAGCGGCATGTGGTTCCGGCTTGGCGGAATTGGGTGGAGCCGAGTCGGTTGCGTGCGGATTTGGTTTTGCGGGGTGATGCGAGTCGTGGGTCGAATTTGGGGATGGCGATTCGAGCGGTGGAGGAGAGTCGGTCTCGGTTGGCTTATTTGCGTTAGATTCAAATTGCTTCGTAGATATCCAACCATTGAGGGTTATTGGACTCAATCAATTTGATTTTCCAGTCTCGTTTCCACGCTTTGATTGCTTTTTCTTGTCTTATGGCTTCGGTTATTGTTGGAAAATCTTCATACCAAACGAGAAGGTGCACGCCGTGTTTGGACGTGAATCCTTCAATCAGGTTGTTTTTATGTTCGTATATTCTTCGAGTAAGATCGGAAGTTACTCCTATGTAGAGAGTGCCGTGTTTCTTGCTGGCGAGTATATAGACGAAGCCTCCTTTGTTCACTTGGAAGATTATGTTTGAAGTGAGAATTTACTTTGCTTTCAATTTTATGTTTTGAGGGTGTAGGGTGATGGATTCCAGCCTTCGCTGGAAAGACGAAGCAATGGAGTTGACTTTCTTAGATTGGAGGAAGCCGTCAGGTGACTTTCCAGTCTCATTCAATTAAGGATAAAGAAAGCTTCTTCGACGATTTCGTTGCGGGCGGGGGCGGGGTGGTTTTCAGAGTGGGTGTAGATGAAGCCGTTTTTTTCGAGGACTTTCCTTGAGCCGATGTTATCGGAGACACAGGTGGCGATAACGGGCCGGGTTTTTTCGATTTCGAGGAATTGATTCAGGGCTTGAGTAGCGATGCCTTGTCCCCAGTGATTGCGGTCGATCCAGTAGCCGATGTGTCGGCCCTTTTCCATGGGGTAGCTGAGGATGCCGCCGACGACCTGGTCTCCGAGGAGGATTGTTCTATTGGTGGCGGTCGTATTATCGATTCGGCGAGTCCACATTTCTTTGAATTGGCTGAGATCAGTTGCGAGGCTGGCAAATGCGGCCATATGGACGGCGACTATATCGGATTCGAATTCGAAAAACTTATCGAAATGGCAGGAATCCGTTGGGATTAGGGAGATAGTGGGCATCGACGGGTAAGTTTAGAACGCTTTTTTGGAAAATGTGAGTTTTCGCCTGATATTAAGGTGCCCGAGAGGTTAATCTGGGCGTAGTTACGGAAAGAATTATGAGCATTGTGCCATTGATGATCGTTTCGTCGTTGATGCCGGGGCAGTTGCCACCGGCTTCTCCGCATGTTTTCACGGGGGCTAAGTCGCTTGCGATAAGTCCGGATGGTGGAAATCTTGCGTTTTCCTATCGGGGAGATATTTGGGTTGTTCCCGCGAGCGGAGGTCGAGCAATTGCGCTTTCGACCAATGTTGAGATGGATGATCGACCTGTTTGGAGTCCGGATGGGAAATGGATTGCGTTTGCGAGTGACCGCGAAGGGAGTTGGGATATTTATGCGGTTCCGGTTGAAGGCGGCGCGACGGTTCGTCTGACATTTAGCAGTGGAACGGAGATTCCTTCGAGTTGGGTCGGCGATAAGATCACGATGGATGCGGCCTTTGAAAAAGGTCAATCGGGGATTTATACGCTTGACGTGACGAATCTCAAGATGGGCGAGGTTTTTTATACGAACTTCCGTTTAGATACTCCGGTTTATTCGCCGGATGGATCGAAGATCGCATTCACTCACAAGTCGATGTTTCCTTATTTTCGTCCCCGCTATCAGGGTTCGGGTGCAGCTCAACTTTGTGTGATTGATGCCGAAGGTAAGGATCGTAAGGCAATTCGTTCGACCGGATTCCAACATTTGTGGCCGCAGTTTTCGCCGGACGGGCAGAAGATATATACGGTTACGGTCAATGAGTTAACGCCCAGCTCTCGCCGCTTGGGTGAGAAGCCCGCGATGAACGTTGATAATGTTCAGCGGACGCCAAATGTCTATGAAGTTGCGATGAATGGGCAAGCTCGCCGGTTGACGAACTTTGTTGGTGGAGCCGGAACGAGGTTCCTATCGGTTGCTCAGAAGTCCGGCCGGATGACGTTTGAGAAGGATGGTCAGGTTTATACGATGGATTCGGGGTCGGAGCCTAGGAAGGTTGTGATTACCGGTTCGGTTGATCCTAAAGGTCAAGAGTATGATCGTCAGTTTTTGACGACGGGGGCAGAGAATGCCAGTCTTTCGCCTGATGGAAAATCGGTAGCGTTTGCTACCAAGCGCGAATTGTTTAGCGTTCCGACGACCAAAGGCAAAGGTCCAAACGGTGCAGATGCGAAACAATTGACGAATTACGCGGGTTCGGATGGTGAGCCGGTTTATTCTCCGGACGGCAAGACGATTTATTTTACAAGTGATCGCGATGGAGCGAACAGCGTTTACACGCTTGATGTTACGACGGGCGAAATCAAGAAGTTCTATATGGCACCGAACGAGGTGGTTGGACTAGAGATTACTCCGGATAAAAAGCACATTGCGTTTTGGGAAAATGGAAGACAAGGCGGCTACATGATGATGCCGCTTGAAGGTGGTAAGCCGACACGGCTCATCAACAAGCCTTACGTATTGCCAACGGCGTTCTCTCCGGATATGAGGTATTTGGCGTACACACGTCCGTTGCTCGGTTCCGGGTTTAAGCCTTGGGAAAATGGTTCGAATGTTTGGGTGAAGGAAATCGCGACTGGGAAAGACGTCAATGTGACGATGCTGAACTCGAATGATTCGAATCCGGCATGGTCGGCAGATGGAAAGTATTTGTACTTCACTTCTGATCGTGGGCCGTCGGGTCTGTTTGCAGTGAGTGCCCAGCCGGAAGATGCGCGAACGACTGAGCTTGAACTCAAATACGAGAAGCCGGAAGGAACTCCGACAACAAACTTTAGCTTTGATCGACCCGATCGCCGGATTCGGTTGCTTATTGGCGGTGCAGGTGGTCAGGCGTTGAGCGATGCGACGAATGGCGATATTTACTATCGGGTTGGTCCCGAGGTATTTAAGGCGAGTTATTCGGGAGAAGGTGCGACTCAGGTGACTCGCGGCGGCATTAGCGGATTTACGTTTAGTGCCGATGGTAACTCGCTGTTTGGCATTTCTGGCGGCAGTCCGGTGGTGATTAACTTACGACGCCCTGGATTCCCGGCAGCACCGGTCGAATTCCGAGCGGAATGGACTCGTGATGTGACGGCGGAAAGGAAGGCAGCCTTCCATGAGTTCTGGCGGATTTACAACAACCAGTTCTATGATGAATTTTTCCATCGACGCGATTGGGCTGAGATTCGAGATCGGTATGAACCGCTTTTGGATGCGGTTGGTCATCGACGGGATATGGCTGACCTTTTGAATGAAGTTGTTGGCGAGTTGGAGTCTTCGCACTCTGAAGTTGGACCATCTGGTGGTGGCGTCCGAGCACAACAGACTGCGCATCTCGGTGTGACATTTGATTATAGCTATCAAGGGCTGGGCGTGAAGGTTTTGGAAGTGCCGGATAAGGCTCCGGGCAGTTTTGAGAAGACCAAGATCAAGCCAGGCGAGTACATCATGAAGGTGAACGGTCAGACCGTGCGATTGGATCAGAATCTGTTTAAGCTTTTGAACAACGAAACAGGTCGTGATTTGACGTTGATGGTGAATGATAAACCCACTATGGACGGCGCGCGCGAGGTCAAATATCGTGCGCTGAGTGCCGGTGCATTTAGTCAGATTCAATACGATAACCGCATTGAATGGCGACGCAAATATGTAGAGCAGATCAGCGGTGGCAAGGTGACCTATGTTCACATTGCTGGCATGGGTGATGGAAATCTGAATACCTTCAATGCTGAGATGTGGGCTTACGTACAGGGCAAGGAAGGCGTGATCATTGACGTTCGTGAGAACGGCGGTGGGAACATTGCTGATCTTTTGGTTGAGATGCTTGACCGCCATATGCATATGCAATATGTGCCGCGAGATGGTGACTTGATTAGTGGTCCGGGCATGATGTGGGACAAGCCTCTTGCGGTTATGGCGGCGGAGACGAGTTTCTCGAATGCGGAAATGTTCCCTGAAACGATCAAAGCGTTGAAGTTGGGGAAGGTTGTCGGAATGGCTACTCCTGGGTATGTCGTTTACACATATGGTGGACAGTTGGTCGACGGGACATCGATTCGGCTGCCTTCGACGGGGGTTTACCGGGTCGACGGCACACCGATGGAAGACATGGGCGTTGAACCGGATATCAAAGTGGATATTGATCCGAGCGAGTACTTCAATGGTCAGGATCCGCAGTTGAAGCGGGCGACTGAGGAAGTCATGCGGCAAATCGCGGCTCGCGGTAGTCGAGGCTAGGGGCAGAACCTAAAATTGCGCCGAGCTCAAATGCTCGGCGCAATTTTATTTTGTTAGGACCTACGAACTTTTCAGTTTTTGATTGCGTTTAGCATAGTAGATCGCCTTTCGAATGAGGGGAGTAGCACCCAGAAATGGGAGTAAGAGTCGTCAATACGGACTTAAAAAGGTTCCGGTTCTTACTACAAATGCAAGACCTCTGACAGAAGACCTGAGTTGATTACTCTTGGTTTTTTTGTCAGAGGTCTTTTTGCATTCGAAGGCATTGAACGGAAAAATATGAACACGTTGAAGGTGACAGTTTTGCTTGCAGGTTTAACGGGCCTGTTCGTTTTGATGGGACAGGCTTTAGGTGGCAATATTGGAATGGTGATTGCTTTTTGCCTAGCGGTTGCGATGAATGTGGGCGCTTATTGGTTCAGCGATAAGCTCGCGTTGAAGGCAGCTCGGGCTCAGGAAGTTACCCCTCAGCAAGCTCCGGATTTGCACGCAATGGTCGAAGAATTGAGTAGTCGGGCGGAGATTCCGAAGCCGAAAGTTTACTTGGTGAACGACCCGAGTCCGAACGCTTTTGCAACCGGGAGGAATCCTCAGCATGCGGCAGTTGCAGTTAATACAGGGCTTCTGGATTTGTTGAGTCGCGACGAAGTGTATGGCGTTGTTGCCCATGAGATTGCACATATTAAAAGTCGGGACACATTGACGATGACAGTGGTTGCGACAGTTGCCGGTGCGATCTCGATGCTCGCGAACATGGCACAGTTTGCGGCGATATTTGGGGGATTTGGTCGAGGCGATGATGATGAAGGGATGAATCCGATTGGCCTGCTTGTGATGGCGATGATTGCTCCTTTCATTGCGATGATCATGCAGTTGGCGGTCTCGCGTGCTCGAGAATTTGAGGCGGATAAGTTGGGGGCAAGGCTTGCGGGAACTCCGCGAGGATTGAGTAACGCACTGCAAAAGCTTGAGCGAGGGACATCTTTCGTTCCTACGAGAACGGATGCGGCCCATGCTCCGCTTTACATCGTTAATCCATTGAAGGGGCGTGGTGGATTGATGAAATTATTCATGACCCATCCTCCGGTTGAAGAACGGGTTGCCAAGTTGGAAGCGATGAGTTTCTGATATTGGGCTTAACGCGATAAATGGTGATCCTTCATTGAACGAAATTGTGGGTGAAGGATCATTGTGGATTTAGGTTGATTAGTTCCAGTCTGCGATAAAGATGTTGGTGTCGTGGGGGATGAGGCCGTGGCGGTTTGATCCCCAGACGAGTTTCTTGCCATCGCGTGTGAACATGGGGAAGCCATCGAAGTCTGCGGAGTAGGTGACTTGGTGGAGGTTGGTGCCGTCGATATTGATGGTGAATAGGTCAAATTCTCGGCGTTTGGGGTCGTGGTGGTTGCTGCCGAAGATGATTGTTTTGCCGTTCGGGTGCAGGAATGGGGCGAAGCTGGCTGCATTCAGGTTTGTGATTTGTCGTTTGTTGGAGCCATCGGCGTTCATGGCCCAGAGATCCATTTTGCTGGGACGGACGAGATTTTGTTTAAGGAGGTCTTTGTATTCGCTAATTTCAGCGTTGTTGGCAAATGGGGCCGAGCGGCGGTAGACGATGGTTTTGCTGTCGTAGGAAACGAATGGGCCGCCGTCGTAGCCCAGTTCGGTTGTTAGTGGCTTGATATTGGAGCCATCCAGATTGGAACGGTAGATATCGACATCGCCGTTCCAGCCGGCGGTGAAGACCATATATTTTCCGTCAGGCGAGATAGTGGTCTCGGCGATGTAGCCGGGTTTTGTGATGATGGGTTTGATGTTTTTTCCGTTGAGGTCGGTGCGGTAAATGCCCATGTTGGGGTTGACCATCCATACATAACCTTTGGACATATCGACTGCGGGTTGGGCACCAGGTTGCTTGATATGGGTGCTACTGAAATAGATGTACTTTCCGTCGGGAGTGAAGTAGGAGCAGGTGCATCTGCCCTTGCCGGTACTTATGAGTTTGCGGTTTGAACCGTCGATACCCATCGTGAAAATTTGTTCATCGGGAAAATTTGGTTGGCGAGTTTGGTAGGTGAGCTTGTCGCCTTTAAGATTAAAATAGGCTTCGGCGTTTTGTCCCGAGAAAGTGAGTTGTTTTATGTTAGAGATATGGAGTTCGCCGGGTTCGCTAGCCCAGGCTTTGCTTTTTGGCCACTTGGACATTGGAAGGGGCTGGGTTTGGTTGAGGAGCGAGGTGGCGAGCAGGGCCGTGAGCATTTTTTCAGTATGACGGATTGCATGGATGAGTCCTTTTGCTTGATTTAACGGGGGCTTGCCGTAGATAATTATTCGGGAAAGTCGCCTAGTGCTTGCAGCACGTTTATTGGATTGTAGTACTCGGCAAGCGTTTGAATGTTTTGATCTTGGATTGTGGCAATCCAAAGAATTTGTGACTCGTAGTTGTTTCCAGTTGACTTAAACACGGATGTTTCGGTGTATTGGATGAGGAATCCGCTTTCGGTTAATGAGACTTGCTTATCCTTAATTTTGTGACCAATTGTAAATTCACCGATTGCGGCAAGAAATTTGGTTAGTTTTTGGGCGCCGATGAGCTCTGAGGTGTGTCCCGTTGGTGCGAACGGAAAATGTGTGACGACGTTGCAGGAATAAATTTCGGTCGACTGTTTTTCGATAGGCTTGCCGATGTTGGTGATATGAGCTTCTGCGATTTGTAGTGTGGTCATACTTTTTGGACTCCATTTGAATCTCCTTCGATTTTTAGTATTGCGACTGTCTCAGTAATGATTAAGGTGAGTAGTACCGAAGATTGTGGAAGGAAACATTAGGGATGCTTACGGGTGATGTCTTTGTCGATGAAGGTTTGATTACCCCCTATCAGCTTCAACTTGCGGTGAATAAGCAGGTCGAGATGGGGGGCAACGATCCTATTGCTAAGGTCATGGTTGACCTTGGCCTCATCACTGAGAAAGACAAAATCCGTTGCACGGGGCGTGCATGGGACATTCCGTTTGCCGACTTGACGGAGATGCAGCCGACTCAGGAGGCATTGGAACTCCTGACGGGACAGTTTGCTAAGCGTTTTAAGGTTTTACCGATCAAGAAAGAAGACAACGTACTTCACGTTGCGATGTCGAATCCTCTTGATGTTTTTGTTATTGATGAGCTTTCGATGAATACGAGGTTGGATATCCAGCCTTACATTGCACTTGAAGAAGAAATAAATGCGGCGTTTGCCGAATACTACACATCTGACCATACAGTTTCCCATCAACTTGATGGGGTGATGAAGGATTTTGATACTGATACTGGAGATGCATTTGCAAGCATTCCGGACGAGGACGAAGCGACGGATGAGCCGGATGATGCGCCCATTATTCGACTAGCAAATTTGATTGTTAATCAGGCGGTTGCGGATAAAGCAAGTGATATCCACATTGAGCCACGGAAGGAAGAAGTCTGGGTTCGTTTCCGGGTGGATGGGATTATGATTGAGATGATGCGATTGCCGAAAAAAGTGAGCAACGCATTGACGAGTCGATTTAAAATTATTGCAAATATGGATATTGCGGAAAAACGTGCTCCGCAGGATAACCGGATCAGTGCGGTGATCAATGGCAAACCCTATGATTTTCGGGTTTCGACGTTACCGGTTGTTAATGGCGAAAAAATCGTTATGCGGGTTTTGGATAAAGGCGGGATTAATGTTGGTCTGGCGAAGCTCGGGTTTATGCCTCAGAATTTGAAGCAGCTCGAGGACATGGCGACGCGGAGTTATGGGATTGTTTTGGTGACTGGTCCGACGGGGTCAGGGAAATCAACAACGCTTTATTCACTTTTGAATGCGAGTAATGATGGCAAGAAAAATATTATAACTATTGAAGATCCGGTTGAGTATGAATTAGATACTGTAAACCAATGTTCGGTGAATAACAGAGCGGGGATGACGTTTGCGGCGGGACTTCGTTCCATGCTGCGGCAAGACCCTGATGTGATTATGGTCGGGGAAATGCGGGACGAAGAGACGGCAACGATTGCGATGGAGGCAGCGATGACCGGCCACTTGGTATTTAGCACTTTGCACACGAACGATGCTGCTTCGGCCCCTGGTCGTTTGGTTGATATGGGGGTTGAACCATTTTTGATCAGTTCATCAATTATTGGGATTTTGGCTCAGCGGTTGATTCGCGTGTTATGCCCTAATTGTAAAGAGCAGTACACGGCGAATCGCGAGAGTTTGTTGCGATACGGATTGCCTTTGCCGGAAGAAATCGGGGCGGACACCCATGGGGAGATCACGCTGTTTAAGGCTAAAGGTTGCGATAAATGTAAGGGGACTGGTTATAAGGGTCGATCAGGGGTTCACGAACTTTTATCGATGAGCGATAAGATGCGGGATGCGATTTTGAAGGGCGCAGCGTCGCATGAAGTTCGGCATATGGCGATTGAGAACGGCATGAAAACTCTGCAGGAAGATGCGGTTGCGAAGATTCTGAATGGCGTTACCGACGTCGAAGAAATTATCCGCGTAATTTACTCGTAATTGTCCTATACAGATACAAAAAACTTTGACCGAAAACTAAGTTGGGGATAGGAATGAACGCAATGAAGCGCCTCATTTCGGGCTTAAAGATGAGGAAAAGCTAGCGAACTTACGTTCTCTAGTGGCGTGAAAAACTTCGATCAATGAATTTCTAATTTGTTGAGAAAATAGTGAGAGCAGACATACCAGAATGGCAGCACAACAACAGATGGACAGGGCTACGGCGGTAGCAGAAATAATGAAAAATGGGAAGGATCTTGCGGCCCTTCCTCAAGTTGTTTTTAAGGTGATGGAAGTGACAGGTAGTGATACGGCAAGTGCGGCCGAGCTCGAAAAAATCATTGTTGTTGACCCCGGATTTTCTGTGAAGTTACTTTCAATTGCAAATTCCGCACAGTTTGCTTTGCCCCGTCAGGTGAGCTCTATCCGTGAAGCTGTGATGTACATTGGCGTCCGTCAGGTGCGGCAGACCGCGATGGCGGTTGGGGTTTTTGATATGTTTATTGGAAAGAACGACACGGAAAGTAAACGAAGGCGAGTTTGGTGGCGCCATTCGGTTGATACCGCCATGGCAGCCAAAGCCTTGTCTGAGGAGTTTGGTTGGTTTGATCCTAACATTGCCTATACGGCCGGCTTGTTGCATTGGTGCGGTAAGACGGTTTTGGACAAAGCAAATCCGGGTAATTATGAGAAAGTTCTGATGGTTGTCGACCGAGGGGCAACGGTTTGGCAAGCGGAATCGGCGGTATTCGGATGTGACCACCGTGATATCGCGATATCGAGTGCACAAGCATGGGGATTTAGTGACGAGTTGACAGAGGGTCTTCAATATTACGTTAGACCAGGTGAACCGGCTCCGGCTAGCAAATTGGCGGCGGTTATTGCGGTTTCGGCAGGGCTTGCGCATGTTGCCCTTAATGGCCGAAGTGGGAATAGTGCGAAGCCTTGGGGGATGTGGGCGAGTACGGCACTAGGGATTCCGGATGAGATTGCCGAGAATATTATTGAACGCGGACTTGCGGCAATAACCGCAGGATCTCATCTTCACTTCTAGGCAGGAGAAAACGAGCAATATGTCAGAGGAATTTAGCTGGGAAAAACACCTATCAAAAGAGAATAATGATCAGTCTGATGACGGTTCACGGCCACCGGTACAACCGATTGGTGCCACCCCTCCTCCACCAATATCAATGCCTTCCTTACAAGAAGTGGAAGGATACGGTGGGGCTGACGTTGCGCCAATTGAATTCAAACCTGCTGGTTTAGGGGCAGGCACTCCTGATCTCAATATTCCAGCTCACGTGCCTCTTGAAGCCAGAACACCGGACAAGTTTGTAGGTAAGTTTTTTGTTGACGAAGAGCTCCAAGAACCGTCTTTTCACGATGATGAGCAGGTCACGCCGACGGCGGGTATTCACCTCGATGAGATTTTGCGAATGGCGCATGAGCGGAAGGCGAGCGATATTCACATTACTGCTGGTTTGCCACCGATGATGCGGCTTGACGGTGAGGTATGTGCGTTGCCATTTACGACTTTGAAGCCAGAAGAGACTCAGCGGTTAATGTATGAAATTCTGACTGACGACCAGGTGACAAAGTTTGAATCGACGAAGGAGCTTGACTTTGGTTATACGGTTAAGGGATTGAGTCGATTCCGGGTCAACGTTTATCAGCAACGGCAGGCGACGGCGGCGGCAATGCGGGTCATTGCGAACCGAATTCCTACTTTTGAAGAGTTGCGATTGCCACAAATTGTTCGTGAAGTTGCGAAGCGGCATAGCGGTTTGGTTTTGGTTACTGGTCCAACAGGTTCGGGAAAATCGACGACGATTGCGTCGATGATCGACGATATTAATGAGACTCGGTCGGGGCACATTTTGACGATTGAAGACCCGATTGAATACTTGCACAAGCATAAGAAGTGTATGGTGAACCAACGGGAAATGCACGAGGATACATACAGTTTCCACAACTCATTGCGTGCGGTTTTGCGGGAAGATCCGGATATTATTCTGGTTGGTGAGCTTCGGGACTTGGAAACGATTGAGGCGGCTTTGACGCTTGCGGAAACGGGTCACTTGGTTTTTGGAACGTTGCACACTCGAAACGCTCCGAGTACGATTGACCGGATCATTGATGTCTTTCCGAGCGATGCTCAGGATCAGATTCGGGTTCTGCTTGGGAATACGCTTGAAGCGGTTATTTCTCAGCAGTTGTTGCCTAAACTAGGTGGCGGCCGGGTGGCTTCACTTGAGATTATGTTGGGGATTCCTGCGATTCGGAACTTGATTCGTGAAGGGAAGACTCACCAGATGTACTCAGTTATTGAAACTAACTCAGTGAACGGTATGGTGACAATGGATAGAAGCTTGGCTGATCACTTTAAGTCGGGCATGGTTTCTTATGACGAATGTATGGTTCGCTCGGTTGATAAGGATAGCTTTGCTCGGTTGGCGAAAGGCGTTGCTTAAGATTTGAGACTAAAGCCCAAGGTTATTTGACCTTGGGCTTTTCTGTGTCTGGAGTTATGGCAAGTTTGAGTACTTGTTTGGCGTCGCTGACGAAGTGGGCGGTGAGTTGTGACCGGATGTCCTCGGGGACTTCTTCGAGATAGTCTTTTTTGTTTTCAGCGGGAAGGATGAGAGTGTTGACTCCACTGCGGAATGCGGCGAGTACTTTTTCTTTGACACCACCGATTGGGAGGACTTGCCCGGTGAGTGTGATTTCGCCGGTCATGGCCAGACGTTCGATGCAGGGTCGATTCGTTAGGAGGCTGACGAGGGCGGTGAGCATTGTTATCCCAGCAGAGGGGCCATCTTTGGGGACGGCGCCGGCGGGGACGTGGACATGGATTTGGTTATTTTCAAAATCCTTGGGATCAATTTTGAGATATTTGGCGTGAGCTCTGATGTAGCTGAGAGCGGCGGTGACGGATTCTTTCATAACGTCACCGAGTTGGCCGGTCACGGTTAAACCCTTGCCGGGGTAGATGCTGGATTCAATGAACAGGATTTCTCCTCCGACTGGAGTCCATGCGAGGCCGATCGCGACACCGGGAACGAGTTTGCGTTCGGCGACAATATCGGTGGTGTATCTGGGCGCACCGAGGGCTTTTTGCACCCATTGCTTGGTGACGGTTACTTTGGCTTTTCGGCCCTTAGCGAATTCGACCGTGGACTTACGGATGACGGAGCCGATTTCTCGTTCGAGGTTACGGACACCGGCTTCGCGGGTGTAGTGGCGAATGAGATAGCGGAGAGCGTCCGGTTTGAATTCGAGTTTTGCAGGTTTGAGGCCATGCTCGTCGAGTTGGCGGGGAACGAGGTGGGCTTTTGCGATTTCGAATTTTTCGTCTTCGGTGTATCCGCCGAGTTCGATGATTTCCATCCGGTCGCGGAGGGCGGGGGGGATTGTGTCGAGTCGATTTGCCGTGGTGATAAAGAAGACGTGGCTGAGATCGAACGGGACATCGAGATAGTGATCGCGGAATGCGTTGTTTTGTTGGGGATCGAGAACTTCGAGCATTGCAGAGGCCGGGTCACCGCGAAAGTCGTTGCCGAGTTTATCGATTTCGTCGAGAATGAAAACCGGATTGTTGGATTCAGCGCGTCGGAGGCTTTGAATGATTTGGCCGGGGAGAGAGCCGATGTAGGTGCGGCGGTGACCTCGGATTTCGGCTTCATCACGGACGCCGCCTAGGGAGAGTCGGACGAATTTTCGTCCCATTGCGGTAGCTATGGATTGACCGAGAGATGTTTTACCGACGCCGGGAGGGCCGTAGAAACAGAGGATCGGTTGTCGGGGTGGGGAATCGGTTTTTACAAGTCTCACGGCTAAAAATTCTATAATTCTGTCCTTAATTTTGTCGAGACCGGCATGTTCTCGGTCAAGAGTGGCGCGGGCTTCGTCGAGGTCAAGATGGTCGTCGGTCGAGACACTCCAAGGGAGGGCGGCCATTGTTTCAACATAAGTTCGAGCGACAGAATATTCGGGAGAAGCAGGGTTGATTCGCTGAAGCCGCTCGAGTTCGCGATAGGAAGCTTTTTGGGCATCTTCGGGCATCTTTGCATCATCGATTGCTTGACGAAGTTCTTCAAGGTCTTCGCTGTAATCATCGCCTTCGCCGAGTTCTCGCTGGATGGCTTTGAGTTGTTCGCGGAGATAGTATTCGCGCTGATTACGGGAAAGTTCTTGGGTGACTTCGCCGTGGACTTTTGAAGTGAGTTCGAGGACTCGGACTTCGCGACCGAGGATAGCGAGGAGATTTCGGAGCCGATTGGTGACATTTGGTTCTTCCAAGATTGATTGTTTATCTTGTACAGAGAACGGTGTATGTGCGGCGATAAGATCCGCCATTGTGTTTGGCTCGGTGACGGATTGGGTGAGTGAAGCAAGGTCTTGGGGGAGATTTGGGGAGAGATGGACAGCTTGTTCGAAGAGGGCGGCGACGGATCGTCGGAGAGCTTCGGTTTCTTCAACTTTTTCGTCGGCGATTGGTTCGTCTTCGAGGACTTCGATTTTGGCCCGGAGGTAGGGCGATGATTGAATCTGCTCAACGACTTTGAAACGAGCAGTTCCTTGGACAATCATGCGCACGGCTTCGGTGCCTTTCATGAGGGTGCGGATAATGACGACGCATCCGATTTGGTGGATTTGTTCGAAGCTGGGATCGTCGGTGTCGGCTTCTTTTTGGGCGATGGTGCCGATCATGCGGGCGGAAGAAACGACGCTGTCGTCGATTAACTTGATACCGGAGGAGCGACCGACGCTTAGCGGGGCAATGAGCATCGGGAAGATGACGCTATCTCTGAGAGGAAGAATGTTGAGCTCTGATGGGATTTCGGGGAGTTTTTCATTGTCTTCGCCCATAGACGCGTCGATTGCGACGTTTTCGATTACGGCGTCCAACATTTGCTCTTCGAGAGTCGGCTCGAGCTTGATTTCTTTATTATTCATTAGAGGCGTTTGATCGTGATTTTTTCTACGATGAGAATGGCATCCGATTGTCCGGTTTTGGGGATGATGATGGCGAGAATGCCATTTTTTAGTTGTGCGGACATGTTTTTGAAGTCGAAGTCTCCCTTTGGGAGCAGAATTTCACGGAAAAATTGGCCTTCTTCGATTTCGAGAAGGTGAGCTTGGTAGGGCTCGTTTCGAAGGGCGAGGTCGTCGGGGCGATGGCCTTTCAGTGTTATTGAATGTCGTTCGCGGTTCAGGGAAATATTTACTTGGTTATTGGGAACCCCGGCCAGTTCGGCGCGGATGAGCAGGTGAGAATCTGCTTCAAGGACGTCAAGTTTGGGCATCCAACCGCGTTGGCGGGCGAATTTTGGAGTGCCGATTTCTCGGCTCGTGTACGAGGGATCGATTTCGAGAATCCACTCTTCGATATCTCTCCTGGGCATAAATTTAGTTTACATGGGGTTGTGGTCGCGGTGGGGGCTTTGCGGGAATAGCTAAACTGGAAGTTCGATGATTTGGACTCACAATCTTTCGCCTTACATTTTTAAGGTGCATTTGTTTGGGATGGATTTAGGGCCTCGCTGGTATGGGCTTGCCTATATAATTGGTTTTATTTTGGGTTATCGGGCGTTGCGGGCAGCCTATGTGGCGGGGAAATTTCCGACGCTGAAGGAATCTGATGTTGAGAATTTGATGCTGTGGTTGGTAGGAGGCGTCATTCTTGGTGGACGTCTGGGCTATTGTCTGCAGAATTTAGGGACTTGGGCGAAAGATCCGCTTTACTTTTTCCGGTTTAGCCAAGGTGGCATGGCGTTTTTCGGGGGGCTTGCGGGGGTTGTTTTGGTATTGATTTTCTATAGTGGTCGAAAGGGTTTGAAATTTGCAGTTTTGGGGGATGTTTGTACGGTGCCAGCAGCATTGGGGCTTGGGATTGGCCGGATTGCGAACTTTATCAATGGTGAATTGCCGGGGGTAAAGACGGATGGAAAATGGGGTGTGATTTTTCCGGGCACGGATGGGGTGCCGCGGCATCCGAGTGTGCTTTATGAGATGGCGACTCACTTTTTGTTGGCGGCGGTTTTGATTTGGGCGGGGAAGCGGGACTGGTCAACCCGGCGACCGGGGATTTTGGGAGCTTTATTTGTAGTGGGTTATGGGCTTCTTCGCGTGGTGACCGAGCACTTTCGCGAGGCGGAAACTTATGTTGGGCCGCTGACCAATGGTCAGGTGGCGAGTTTGGTGATTGCGGGGGCGGGCGGAGTCGTTTTGTGGCGACTCTTATCAAAAAAAGATGTAAATATTGCGAAAAAGTCAGAAATTGACGAAAAAAGTGAGTGTGAAGGAAACTGATTTGCCTTCCTATACGTTAGAATAAGGGACTAAAGTCCTTTTGGCAATAAAAGTCGTTGTACTCGCGCATGGCTGAACTCGCTCGACTCCTTGATGCTGTCCACATGGCAGCCGAAAAACTCGCCTCGACCGCAGACACAAAAGTTGTGTTGCGCGAGGTGCTAAGTATTTGTGTTGAAGCGACGGAGGCGGCAGGCGGATCGATATACATTCATGACCCGAGCACGAAAACATTGCGATTCCTTCACGTTTTGCCCGATGAGGTGGAACGAAAGCTCGAGCGTTTGGACTTGCCGGATGACTATGGTGTGGCAGGGGATGTATTCCAGAGCGGGAAAACGCAGGTCAATACTTACGGCACCGAGGGCGATCCGCAT
This sequence comes from Fimbriimonadaceae bacterium, assembly GCA_046154445.1. GTDB lineage: Bacteria > Armatimonadota > Fimbriimonadia > Fimbriimonadales > Fimbriimonadaceae > UphvI-Ar2. The sequence goes on from JBJXDW010000066.1 coordinate 16,760, forward strand.
CGGAAGGCGATTGTGCGTCGGACGGGTTTGACAGTTCGGAACATGATCACGATTCCGTTGCAGATTACAGGTTTGAAGCCGATTGGGATTGTTCAGCTGGTTAACAAACGGCTTGGCACGTTTGATGAAACTGACGAAGCGGTTTTGGATACGATTAGTGACGTTGCAACGCTTGCGATTATGAATTCGCGGATGCTTAGTCGCAGCACAAAGGTTGCGGCCCTTGAGGGGATGGGGCGGGCGGCACATGACTTGGCGAATAAGGCAGGGGTGCTGGTGACATTTTTGCCAGATTTCGAACGCAATTTGAATGGATTGAGAGCGGCACTTTCTCAAGGTGAGCAGAATGTTGATGCCCAGTTTTATATGGAGATGTTGCAGGGAACTTATGAAGATGTTTTTGCTCCTTACAGTCAACGGGTTTATCGTTATGCGAAGTTGATTAATGACCTTGCCGCTGGAAAGCCGTTGGTTCCACAGCGGAAAGTTTGGAGTTTTGCGGCGGTGGTTCGAGAGGCGGCCCAATATATGGAAAGCTCGGCTCGTCGTTCGCATGTGAAATTGGTTTATGACTTGCAACTTGATGCGCCCGATTTTGCATTTGATGATTTGTATGTGATTCGGATTGTTGAGAATTTGGTTGGTAATGCGATTAAGGCGGTCAACGAGACGATTCCGGATGAATGGCTTACTGAAAATGGCAGTGACGAAGATGCGACATTCGGATCGGTGCGGATTCAATATCGGCATGCGGGTGAGAATCATGTTTTGCTTGTTAGTGATGATGGGCCGGGGATGTCGCCGGGGACGATTCGGCAGATTTTGGGCGGAAGCGCGAAGTCGAATTGGGAGCAGAGTACAGGGAGTGGGCTTGGTACGAAGGTGATCACAGAACTTGCGTCGGCTCATGGGGCGAAACTTTCGATTCGCAGCAAGTTGGGCGAGGGATCTGTCTTTGAGGTTGATTTTGGGACGGGTGAGGTTCCGGCGACAAAGAAAGCTGATACGTTGGCTAGGTCTCGAAAATAGAAAGTTGAATCCCTTTTTGTATACAGTTCGTAACTGATGTTATGGACAATTTGAGCCGTTACATTGACATTCTTTCGACCGGGCCCGGGTTGGCAGGAGGGTTTGTCGCCTATTTGATTATTTCTGTCAGTCTGTTCATGATTGCTAGTCAGGACAAGGAAGTTTTTGGATGGTTTGCTTTTGTGCCCTTTTTGAATCTCTTTTTGATGTGCAAAATTGGCAAAGTCAATCCACTCTTGCTCTTGTTGTTTTTTTTACCGTGCGTCAATTTGATCATGTACGCTTATCTTTGGGCTAAAGTTGGCGAGACAAGGGACAAATCGATATGGGGATGGCTTTGTTTGATTCCATGCTTCCTTTATGTTTCACCGATTGTCATCGCGCTTGATCGTAAGTAATTTGAGCTTAGTGGCCCCAACTTGATTGGGGCCATCCGGTATATTTTTGAATATGGCAAACGAACCGATTGTGGGCGACAAATATTACTTCACTTGGAGTGAGTTGGGGAAGCCGACGGTTTCAACAAAAGTGAAGTTGCCAGGCTTGGGTGTGCTTATTTTTGATGATGCTGATGCACATTATGCGGTGACGAATCCTGAGATCGCGGGATTCTTTATTCGGCGCAGTAAGGTTCTTGGCGAGGGTCTCTTTGTCGTGGTTTCACGTCTACAGTCGGCTTAGATTTATTTGTTGGGACGTTTTTTGCGATAGGCCATAAACAGTTTTGCCGGACACTGAGCAGTTTGATCCTCTCCTAAATTGCAATGACTCTTTGGATTTTGGTGCTCTGCGATCCGGCTTTCTGGTTGATTAGAACTTTACACTAGTTAGGGGTGCCAAACCTAGGGTTTTTTGCGAATCCCGGTAGATGTGCGGCGGTTTTCTCGTAAATATCCTTGGGGTTTTTATTGTTCTTTGGTTGCGCCGTTATAGATGTTGATTTCAACTGAGTTAACAAGCTCGGCGATATTCGTTTGGAATTGAATGAAGTACGGAAAATTGAAGTGCTGTTCAAGTCCTTCTCGGGTCTTCCATTCTTCAACGAAAACGAGTTGGGTTGGGTCTTCGGGTTTAGTGTAGAAGTCATATGAGATACAAGCTTCTTCAGCCCGCGATGGAGCTAGCATTGCATTGGCATGACTGAGGAATTGACTGACGCAATCTGACTTGATGCTGACGTGGGCGATGAGAACGACCATTAGTGCATGGATTTTGACTCAATTGGCAGAAAGGCGGTAGGTTCGATTTTAACTTTGATAGTGCTATTTTGGGAGATTTTGTTTTTCTGAGAACCTCTATGGTCTTTAATCCGTTGTAAGGAATGAGGATTCTATTGATGACGAATTCAGTTTTAGCATTGGCAATGATGGGCGTTTTGCATACGCCAGTCCAAGATAAGGTAGTTGACCTTTCGGTTAAAGGCTCGACATTGCGCGTTATCGCAGACGAGCTTGGAAAAGAGGCAGGGTGGAAACCGACGCTTGATCCAAGCGTTGAGAATGAGGTTTTGGTTTTGCGGACGAAGGGGATGACGGTGCCGGTCTTGATTGCTAAGATTTCGGAGGTTACGGGGACGAAATGGCTCCAGAACGGTGATCAGATGTTGATTCAGCCGGACTTTACGGTTCGGAATGCAGCATTGGCAAAAGTGAAAGCGGAGAATGCAAAACAAATTATTGAAGCAAGAACAAAGTACTACGAATCGTTGAAGCCTCAGAAATATAAGGATGGCGAAGAAGAATTTACATATGATCCAGATAAAGAATCGTTGTTGCTCGGCTCAATGGTACGAGGGCTTTCCGACCAGTTTTTGACAAGTTTGGCGCCAGGTCAACGGGTTGTTTTGAGTACGAATCCGACATCGATGCAAAGGGCTTTGGGACGGATTGATGTTCAGGCGATTACTGATTGGATTGCTCGAGAGAATGAGTCTCGGAAAGTGAGCGAAGAGGATCGCCAGCAGATGGCGAACGATCCTGAATATCAACAATACATTGAGATGTTTGGAAATCAGATGGAGCAGATGATGCCCAAACCGATTACTGAGGCTCCGCAAAAGGTTTTGTTGGTTGCAGAACGCTCGGGCAGAACTGATTTTGACCCAATTGCAATAACGATTTCGTTGCGGGTGATGGGAGCGAAAGGCAATGTTTTGCTTGAGAACCAGATGGCGCTCAGTAGTGAAGGGGATGAATATTATGATGGAATGACGGCGGTCGCAACTCAAGAAGTCCGCTCGGCGGCTGAAGCCCGTGGAATTCCGATGCCTGCTGGTCAGGAAGTTCAAGAACCGCCTCGAAAACCGATGCCGGGTGACGATATTCTATTGACTCCTTCGGCGGATGTTAAAACGATTTTTGACGCATCTCACATAAATTTTAAGGACTTGACGGCAACGAAAATGTCGGCTCGGGCACGCGAATTGATGATGCGCACGGATCTCTATGAGCCGATGCAATTTGAGCTTGGTGAATTTCTGTACGAAGCCGCGGAGAAGCGCAACATGAATCTTGTTGCGCTCCTGCCTGATTTTGTCAATCAATACAGCGAAGAGCTTCCGAAGAAGCTCATCGACGTTCGCGAAAGTTTTCCTGGCTTCGATTTAAACGAAACCGAAGCCGATGGATGGTGGTCGATTTTGCCTAAAGAGCCGGCGGCAGTTTGGGCAAAGCGGATGGATCGCCGGGTTTTAGCGGGGACATTAATTGCGGCCCAGAACAAACTATTTGTTCCGCTTGATGTTCTTTCGACATTTATGTTCCGGTTCCCCGATGCGGAGTCTAACCCTATGGTTTCTCAGCGGCTTCGTATTTTTGCGCCTCAAATGCAAAATATTATGGGCGGGGTTGGCGATGACTCGCAGATGATGCGGGTTTTTGGAGGGATGACTCAACAAGAACGCCAGGTGATGCGGAACGGTGGATCTATTCCGATCGCTGGGCTTTCGGCGGGACCCCGAAGTGTGTTGCAAGAGAAATTCTTTGGATATAGGCCTACGATTTCGCCGGTTGACATTGAAAAGGATTTGAATCCTCAAAGTCCCGTTGACATGATGTCGGGAATGATGGGGATGGGGATGATGTTGGGAGGAGGCGGTGCGGGGCAGACTGAGCCGACGGAACTTATGCCAGTTGGCTTACCCGGTAACGGAATGGTTTCGATGCGGGTCAATCGTGAGAATTACATGATCGCGCTTTCTAAAGATGGCAGTATGTTGCCGAGTGTGCCTCCCTTTGGTCGAATCGAACTTTCATTCTTGGCTTTAATGATGAAGAGCCCGGATGTGATGAATCAAATGCAGGAGGTCAATCAAATGCTTCAGAATCTGCGGACGGGGGTGCGCGATCAACTCCACATGGTTGTTCTTATTGCACCTGGTCAGGGTGCGAAGTCGATTCTGAGTGATCCCCATGATCCTGATATGTCGACATCCTACAGCATTTCAAACTTGCCTCCGGCGGTGCGTCAGCAGATGGATGCCGATAGCGAAGCGCTTTCAAAGTCGCCCATGGGCAAGTTCTTTGAAGCGATGGGCGGTATGGGTGGCATGGGCGGCGGCGGGGTAATTAAACCCTGATTTGAATTTGAAGGCACAAGAGGCATTGCTTATGGCGATGCCTCATTTTTTTTTGAGTTAAGGGTTTAATTTTGTTTGATGTGCGCTCGATTTGCTTTTTTGAATGTTCAGGCAATGCTGACCGGGTTTGGAGCGGCTTTGTTGCCGGAGTTTGAGGCGAGTTACAATGTTGCGCCGACTGATTACTCATTGGTAATAAGGATGGTAGACGGGAAACGACACTTTTGGCCAATGCGGTGGGGATTGATTCCGAGTTGGGCGAAGGATGAAGGGATTGGGGTGAAGTGCATCAATGCGCGGAGTGAAACGATTACGGAAAAGCCTAGTTTTCGGGGGGCAGTGAAGTATCGGCGGTGTATTGTTCCGGCGAACGGATTTTATGAATGGCAAGGAGAGAAGGGGTTTAAGCAGCCTTACTTTATTCATCGTGCGGATGGGGGCATGCTGGCGATGGCGGGGCTCTTTGAGGAATGGGAGAGCCCGGCGGGGACGCTGGAGACGTTTACTATCGTGACGACGGATGCGAATCGGGAGATGAGCGATATTCATTCTCGGATGCCGGTGGTTTTGGAGGCGAAGGATTATGGGATGTGGCTCGACACGGGCTTGACTGATGCAGAGCGGCTTTGGGGGCTGATGCAGCCGGCGCGGGATGGGACTCTTGCGATGTATCCGGTTGGTAAGGCGGTTGGGAATCCGAGGAATGAAGGTCCGGAGCTGATGGAGCGGGTTGGGGGATCGACGCTGTTTTAATTTGTTAAGAATCTGGGCTAGGTTCTTAATTCAGTTGTGATATTCTTGGAACCTTATGGACGCTGTCGTCGAGGACGCAGTCAATGTGATGGTAGAGCAGCCAGAAGATGTAATTAGTGGCACAGGATTGATGGTTGCCAAGGACGTAGATTTTTTCTACGGTGATTTTCAGGCTTTGAAGAAAGTTAGTTTGGAGATGTTGCCTCGCAGAATCACTGCTTTGATTGGACCATCTGGGTGTGGAAAATCAACTTTTTTAAGGTGTTTGAATCGGATGAACGAGTTGATTGATGGGACTCGTATTGAAGGATCGGTGACGGTTGATGGTCATGATATCTATTCCCCATCGGTTGATGTTGTCGAATTGCGCAAGACGGTTGGCATGGTATTTCAGAAGCCGAATCCGTTCCCGATGACGATTTTTGACAATATTGCCTATGGCCCGCGAATTCATGGAGTTAAAAAGAAGGGCGAACTTCAAGATTTGGTTGAGAAAAGCCTGACACGCAGTTTTTTGTGGGATGAAGTTAAGGATAAATTGAATCAGAGTGCAATGGGTTTATCGGGTGGTCAGCAACAACGGCTTTGCATTGCACGCACGATTGCGGTGAATCCGGAAATTATTTTGATGGATGAGCCTTGTTCGGCGCTTGACCCGGTTGCAACGGCGAAAATTGAAGATTTGATGTTGGAACTGAAGCAGCAGTTCACGATTGTGATTGTGACGCACAATATGCAGCAAGCTCAGCGCGCGAGTGATGTAACGGCGTTCTTTTATAAGGGTGAGATTATTGAGGTTGCTCCAACGCGTGATATATTCTTGCGTCCTAAGAACAAGCAGACCGAGGATTATATTTCGGGACGATTTGGTTAGGTTTCTGAACCTGTTAGTAATGCTGGTTTATCCTAGAGCTTTTGCCGGAATTGGAGATTCGCTGAGTTGATGGATTCAAACTTGTTTCTGGGTTTAGTGTCAAGGCTGGAATCATTGGGTATTCAAGATCGCGTAGACGAGGCACGTTCATTTTTTGCACGGAGCTTTGGTCGAAATCCGGATGGAGTAATCCTGGTGGATGGGGATGGTTGTATTGTCGGGCTGGATACTGGCTCTTGTGAGGTTTTAGATGTTGATCCTCGGCGAGTATTGGGAATTGAAGCGCGGGAGTTTTTAGCGGAATCTCCGTCGGAGTTTGTTCTTTCTTGGATGCGCGATGAGGATGGCGAAGTTGCGGGACTCTTTTTGAATCAAGAGCAGGTTTACACTATTCCGGAGGCTGAGCCTCATTTTTATGGCGTTCTGGAGGAGCTTTTTGAGTTTGAAACTCTTGAAGAATTGATGGAATGGTTTGGATTTTGGGCTGGGAGTTTGGATGATTCTGCTCGCGGGGTTATTGCTCTTCGAGATGGGGATTGGATGCATGTTTGGTGCACCTGGCCGAGTGGATTAGGGTCGGTATTGCCCATACGTTTTCGGGGGATGGAGGCAAAAGCGTTTCGGGCTGGTCGAGAGGTTTGGGCGGGTGAAGAAGGGATTTGCTGTTTTGACGAAGGGAGTTTGATTCCGTTGATAATTGATGGGTCAGTACAGGCTTTGGTGGCGCTTGAGGGTGAGCAGTATGGGGTTCGGGCAGTGTTGGATCAGTTGGCGATGGCGTTGCGGCGTTTCGTTGAGTAGGGCTATTCTGTGCGAAAGAAGATCCCTGTATTCGCAGTGATAACGAAGCTAAGTAGACAGTGCAATTCGGGTTTGGGTGATTCGTTCGGGGCAGTGGTCGGGGAGCGGATAATCAAGGTATCCCATTTTTGTGCCAGATTTTGTTATGCTGAAGTGGAGTTCGGTTGCGCCAGCGTTTTTGAGGGAGAGGGCATTTTCTGGGCGAACGCCGCCGCCCGGGAGTATTTGGACTGGGTGGTTTTGTATAAGTTCTCTTATTAACTGAATACCTTTATCGGCGGACGACGCATGTCCGGAGGTGAGGATGCGGGCGAAGCCAAGGTCGGTTAGTTGTTGAGCTGTTTTGTGGGGATTGTGGATTGAATCAAATGCACGGTGGAAGGTGCAGGGGAGACCCTGGGACGCGGCGACGAGAGCTTGGTTACGGGGGATGTCGAGGGTGTTAGCTGCCGTGATACAACCAAAAACGAAACCATCAGCTCCGGCGTTTGAAAAGATTGAGACGTCATGAAGCATGGCTTGGAAATCAGGTTCGGGTGGACTGAAATTAGCTTCGGGCTGAGCGATCATGATGAAGATGGGGATGTTAATTTGTGATTTGAGATACTTGAACGCCCCGAGTGATGGCGTGACGCCGCCAGTTGAGAGAGCGGCGCAGAGTTCGACACGGTCGGCACCGTACTCGGCTGCGAGGAGCGCTTGATCGACAGAACCACAACTAACTTCAAGGAGCATAGGACGGATTATGGAGTGTCCTAATGGGGGGATGCTCGTTTTGGTTAGACTGGTAGGCATCAACAGAAGGTAATTCAATGGTGAATTGCCGAGAGATTTTGACAATGCCGCAAAAAGAATTTGATCTGAGCACCGCTGGTCGCGTTTATTGGAATTTATCGCCCGCTGAGTTAGTAGAACTGGCGATTAAGAATGGAGAGGGGGAGTTAGCGGCGAGTGGAGCGCTGGTTGCTCGGACAGGGAAGTATACAGGTCGGACGCCTAAGGATAAGTGCGTCGTTAAGGATTCAGAAACCGCCGACAAGGTTTGGTGGGAAAACAATGCGGAGTGCTCGCCTGAGCAGTTCGTTAAGTTACATGATAAAGCCCAGGCATCGATGGCGGGCAAGACGCTTTATGTAGTTGATACTTATGGTGGGGCTGACCCGGCGAACCGGATTAAGGCACGGTTTATTGTTGAAAAGGCTTGGCATGCGTTGTTTATCCGCACGCTTTTGATTCGACCATCAATTGAAGAGTTTGATTCATATCAACCGGATTGGACGGTTGTTGATATGTGCACCGAGATTTGCGATCCGGAAAAAGACGGCACGAACGGTGATGCGGTTATCGCTTTGAGTTTTAGTGATCAAAAGGTGATCATTATGGGGACGCAATATGCGGGTGAAATGAAGAAGTCGGTCTTTACGATTTTGAATTACATTTTGCCATTGAAGGGCGTTTTGAGTATGCATTGTTCGGCAAATATTGGCAAGGATGGCGATTCAGCGCTGTTCTTTGGTTTGAGCGGCACCGGTAAGACTACGCTTTCGGCTGATCCTGAACGCGCTTTGATTGGGGACGATGAGCACGGCTGGAGTGACACGGGTGTGTTTAATTTTGAGGGCGGATGTTATGCAAAGTGCATCAACTTGAGCCAGGAAGGCGAGCCGCAAATATGGAATGCAATCAAGTTCCAAGGCGTTTTGGAGAACGTTGTTTTGGGGGATCGTCGGGTGCCGGACTTTAACGACACGACTTACACGGAAAACACGCGATGCGCTTATCCGTTGCAGAACGTTGAGGGCGCGGTTTTTCCGAGTGTTGGTGATCATCCTAAGAACGTTGTGTTTTTGACGGCGGATGCATTTGGGGTTTTGCCTCCGATTAGCCGGTTGACGCCGGAGCAGACCATGTTTTACTTCCTGAATGGCTATACCGCAAAAGTTGCCGGAACTGAAGCGGGTGTGACGGAACCAGTCGCAACATTTAGTTCGTGTTTTGGTGCTCCCTTTTTGCCGCTTCCTCCGAAGGTATATGCGGAGCAACTGAAGAAGAAGATTGAGCTTCACGAAGTGCGCGTTTGGCTCGTGAACACGGGTTGGACAGGCGGTCCCTACGGTATTGGGAGTCGGATGAAACTCAAGTTGACCAGGGCTATGCTTTCAGCCGCTCTAGGTGGTGAGTTGGATGAGGTCGAGTATGAACTTGATCCAGTTTTCGGGTTAAGCATTCCAACAAGTTGCCCCGATGTTCCTAGTGCGGTCTTGAATCCGAGAGAGACATGGGAAGACAAAGCTGCTTACGATACGAAAGCGGGTGAGCTGAAGGCGATGTTCGATGCCAATTACACGAAATTCACAAGTTAGTTTGGGAGACATCTAACGTGAAGTGCCTCCTGTTGAAACAGGAGGCACTTTTATTTTCTAACTTGGTTTGCTAACAGGCAATGCCAATTGCGCTGGCTACCGAACCATCCACATATAGCTGTTCGTTTTGAGCTTCATGTCGGTGGGGACAAGGCGACCGAGGTGGCCGTCGACAAAGATTGCAAAGACGTTTTTGCCGTGCCTCGCGTGTTCGTCGGCGTCATTGAATATGCCGTCTTTGGTATTGGGGAAAGCGAGCCGGGTGACAAATTTTGATTCGGCGGTGGGGAGGCCGTTTGAGTCGTTGAAGCCAACCGCGAACCCATCAAACGGTACTTCTGTGCCGCTCTTCAGGGTGAATGGGAGAGGGTTATAGGTGCTATGGGCGCCGTGGTTGGCGGTTTCGGCGAGGAGGATGGTTTGGTCGTCGTTGGCAACATCACTCACTTTACGGGCGCTCAGGGCTGAGAACATGCCGTAACTGAGGTCGATATAGTTGAGGGTCTTCTCGTCTTTCTGGAACATTGATGTTTCGATCGATTTGCCGTTAACGCGGACAGCTTCTCCAGGTTTTGTTGCGGGGCAGGTGAATTTTGATCCTCTGGGGAGCGGTGGGATGACGCTTGCCCATACGATGGGTTTGCCGTCTAGGAGAGCGGGTGTGCCGTTTTCGCCCACAGCGTAGAGCGGAGGGAATCCGTCGTTCATGACTGCGTATTGGCTGATCGAGCTGGCTATGGCGTGCATGTAGGATTTGCAGTTCGATTCATCAGCGCGCTTTTTCATGCTGGGGCTGACAATGGCAATAACGATTGCGAGAACAATGATTGCAGCGAGAATCCAAATCCAGTCTTTTTTGGAGACATATTGACTCCCTAGCTCGTTAGAGCCTTCTGGCGCATCGGCGTCGTACTGTTGGCTCATTGGCTATCTTTCTTTGCGAGGGTTTCGGTGGGGACGATTTGATATTGCTGTAGGACGTCCATGAGTTTGCTGCGGTCGACGCTAAGATCGTAGGTGCCTTCGATATCGTTGACGGGGATTTGTCCCATGCGGATTTTTTCGTCGGCGCCAAGGTTTTTCATGAAGAGAGCGAGGGTGAGTATTTCTTGATTTGAAAATGTCTTTCCGCTTATCTCAATCGATTTATCTAGGATGGCGGGTGCCTTTGTCCAATTTGCAAACAGTCGTTGCTTGAGGGAGAGCATCAAGTCCTTCTGTCTTTTTTGGCGTTCAAAGTCGCTATCTCCACCGCGGCCATTGTTGTTTTTTCGCCATCTTACAAATCCCATAGCTTCGTAGCCATCAAGATGCTGTTTGCCTTTTTTAAGATCGATGTGGAGCTTTGCGGCATCATCATCGTACTTCATGTCACGGGGGACATAGACATCGACTCCACCAACCATATCGATGATTTCCATGAAGGCATCGAAGTTGAGAACCATCACGCGGTCGATATGGACTTGGGGGAGGATTTCTTCGACGGCGGCTTTAGCGAGGTCGGGGCCGCCAATTTTGTGGAAGGCGTTTATTTTTTCGGTTCTGTAGCCAGGAAGTGAACACAGAGTATCTCGGGGGATTGAAACTGCTCCGACCATTTTGCGGTCGAAATCGAATCGCACGACCATCATCATGTCGCTACGCGCGTATTGTTTTAGTACTTGGGCGCCTTTGTAATACAGTTCCTTATCGCATCCGAGGATGAGGACGGTGAGGTTGTCTTCTCCAAAAACCTTTGTAGGGGGAGGTGGTGGCATTAAGGGATTTCCAAGACCTCCACTGGAAATGAACTTACTTTGACCGAGCCAACCAGCGAATGCCCCTATGACGAGGCAAAAGCCAAGGAAGAATGTATAGAAGAGACCTCCGAAAAACGCCTTTTTCGATGTGGTTTTTGTTCCTTTGGAAGTTTTTCTGGGTTCAGCCATAACGAATATTGGTCTCGACAACATGGATTATAACGTCCAGGTCGTCCGCGTGGTTCCGAATTGTGGGCACTCGCAATACCATTGGGACGTATGAGTCTGTTAAGATGGACGATATGAAACACCGGAATGGCTTTACGTTGATTGAGCTTTTGGTTGTGATTGCAGTGATTGCGATTTTGGCGGCAATTTTGTTCCCGGTGTTTGCCCAAGCTAAGTCGGCGGCGAAGAAAACCGCTTGTATTAGTAACTTGAGTCAAATTGGGAAGGGGACGTTACTCTATATGGCGGACTACGATGATGAGTTTCCATTTGCTGTTGATCCGATTGATGCGGCTCAACCCCAGATTTGGAATGGGTTTCCGGAATTTCAGGCGTTGATTCCGACGATGCCTTTTTTGCATGAAGCAGTTCAGCCTTATATCAAGAGTGTAGAGCTGTTTCATTGTCCATCCGATTCGGGGACAAGGGTCTTGGATGATCGTCCGTTTATCGATTTTGAGAGTACGCCGACGATGCACAAGGTTTGGAAGACGAGTTACTTTTTCCGGACAGAGATTGCCTTTAAGCAGATGAGTCAGACGAGTTTGGAGCGTTTGAGCGAGACGAACTTTTTATTTGATGCGGCGGGGCATTGGCATGGCTCGGCAGGGATGATGCAACCGAACGATCCGCAATTGTCGGAGAAGTTGCCGAAGTATCGCTATAACTGCTTGTTTGGCGATATGCATGTGAAGAGTTTGCATAACGACCAATTGCAGGCTGCATGGGCCACGCAGTTGTGAGTTTTTGCGGACCGAATTCTTAGCTTGTTGCGTCTGGAATTATGCTTGCGGTGTTTGCTGCTTGCTTGAGGGATTTGAATTAGAATGTTGTTGCGACCTTATGCTTGCGTGATTGGAGGCGAAGTCCGTTGGGGGGTTGAGGTTGAAGTTGTTGACGGGGTAGTGACACGGGTCGGGGTTGCGGCGGGGGTTCCGGACGATTACGTACTATGCCCGGCGTTTGTGAATGCTCATTCGCACTTTGAATATCGGGGGCTGATGGGTCGGGTCGGAGGCGATGACTTTTTTGCATGGATTCGAGAAATCACTGCGGCGAAGAATGAGCAAGAGTTGGCGCAAGTTGCGGCGGATTGTCAAACGGCGGCGGATGAGAATCGATTAACAGGAGTGGGATTGGTTTGGGAACATTCTGATCGACCGGGGTCAGCGATGGCGATGAAGAATGCGGGTTTGCAGGGGGTTTTGTTTCAGGAGTTGATTACATTTAATGAGCGTGCATCGGCTGGGGATAAGATGGCGCTGGTTTATGAGCGAGCGGCGGAGCAGTACCGGGCGAGCGGGATTCCGAGTTATGTAAATCCTCATGCGATCTATACAGTTGATGCGGCAACTCTGAAAAAGTTAGTGCACAGAGCGGGGCCGTTGAGTGTGCATTGTGCGGAGAGCCGGTTTGAGCGGATGTTGACGGTTCATGGTGAGGGGCCATTTGCAGAATTTCAGCTTAGTCATGGATGGGATGTTAAACCGGAGGGAATGTCGCCTGTGGCTTTGTTGAATAGTTATGGCTATTTGCGCCCTGGAACGCAGTTAGTCCATTGCTGTGATGTTGACGAGAGTGATATTGCTCGGATTGCACGAACGGGGGCGAGTGTGGCGCATTGTCCGCGGTCGAATTTGGCTTTGAGTTGCCCGGTTGCGCCGGTTCGGCGGATGTTGGACTCAGGTGTGCCGGTTGGTTTGGGGATGGACAGCGCGGCGAGCAGTGGGCCGATAGATATGTTTGATGAGATGCGGTGCGCGCTTGAAGTTTCTCGGCGACGGGGCGAGGGGCTGGAGGGCGAGGAGGTTCTATGGATGGCGACGGGGGGAGGGGCCAGAAGTTTGCGTGTTCCGGGATGGGAAATGGAAGTTGGTTCTCGGGTTCCGCTGATTAAGATTGGGGTTGATAATGTTTATTCGGCGGAGGAGCTGATTGAGCGAGGGAGTGCGGGGGTGGTTGAGTGGGTGTAGGGTTTGCAGATAGCGAAAATCCTCTCTCACACTCCCTCCCTGTCGGTGAGCGAGGGTTTTGTGTCTGATCGGGCGAAGGAATTGGCTCTGGTGTGCGCGCGGATTCCGGAGGGGTTTGTTGCGAGCTATGGTTCGGTTGGACGGCAGATGGGGGTAAGTGGTTTGGTGGCGGGGAAGTGGCTGGACAATTGGGGTGATCGGTGCTGTTGGTGGCGGGTGGTTGGGGCGAAAGGTGATTTATTGGTGGCTCGGCGGGATGCAGGGCTTGCGATAACTCAACGGGCAATGCTTGAAGACGAAGGGGTGGCGTTTGATGAGGTGGGCAGGGTTCAGAGAGAATTTTTTATGGATTTGGATGGGTTTTGAGGCGAGATTCTTACGAAGTGTTTCTTAAAGGATCAACCCCTCCCAAACCCTCCCCGATCTTCGGGGAAACGATTTGGATCACCACGTAGAGCGAATCTGGGGCATGGTTTGTGGCGGACGGAGATGGATTCCCGATCTATGATTTTAGAGAACGATGGCGGAGGGCGTGGTCGGCGAGGGTGAGGGCGATCATGGCTTCGACCATGGGAACGGCGCGGGGGAGGACGCATGGGTCGTGGCGGCCTTTGCCGGTGAGGGTAGTGTTCTCGAATTCTGCGGTGACAGTATCCTGCTCGGGGACGATTGTGGCAACGGGTTTGAAGGCAACACTGAGGGTGATTGGCATTCCGTTTGAGATTCCGCCTTGAATTCCGCCGCTGTGGTTGGTTGTTGTGTAAACAGATTGTCCGTCGTCACACCGGAAGGGGTCGTTGTGTTCGGAACCTTTGAGCAGAGTTCCAGCGTAGCCAGAGCCGATTTCGAAGCCTTTTGATGCGGGGAGGGACATTACGGCTTTGGCGAGATCGGCTTCGAGTTTATCGAAAACGGGTTCGCCCCATCCGGTGGGGACGCTTCGAACGATTGCCCGGACGATCCCGCCGACGGTATCGCCTTGTTTGCGGATTTCTTCGATAAGGGCGATCATTTTTTCAGCGGCGTCTTGATCGGGGCAGCGGACGATGTTTGTTTCGACTTGCTCAAGGGTAACGGTGTCTTGGTTGATAGTGGCTTTGATGTGCTGGACTTGGTCGACCCAGGCGAGGACTTCGGTGTTGAAATTAACTTTGAGGAGTTTCTTTGCGATGGCTCCGGCGGCAACCCGGCCAATTGTTTCTCGGGCGGATGCCCTTCCGCCCCCTGAAACGGATCGGAGGCCGTATTTGGCGTCGTAGGTGAAATCGGCGTGGGAGGGGCGGTATTTGTCGCGGAGTTCGTCGTAGTCGCGGGAGCGCTGGTCTTGGTTGCGGACGATGAGGGCAATGGGAGTGCCGGTGGTCAGGTTGTTTTCAATTCCGGAGAGGATTTCGACTTGGTCAGCCTCTTTGCGCTGGGTGGTGATTTTGGATTGTCCGGGTCGGCGGCGGTCGAGGTCGGCTTGGATTTCTTCGCGGGTGATTTCTAATTTTGGGGGGCAGCCATCGATGGTGACGCCGACGGCGGGGCCATGGGATTCGCCGAAAGTGCTGATTCGGAAGAGGTGGCCGTATTGACTGGACATCTGGGATAGATTATGGCGTTTTTGGTTGGTGCAATTGGGAGATCGCTAGGTGACCACGTTATTGCAGAGGCAACTGAAGACAGAATGGGGATGCAATCGCATTCTCAATCGACTATTGTTTTGATCCAAATTTTGAAACCTGTTCCAGTCGGGTACTACCGCGCCCCCTTTATCGCCCGAACCGAAAAGATCGAAATCACAAAAAGTGTGCAAGCAATGACAACCATCGCCTGATATCCGAGCCCAAACTGAACTTTATTCAGGCTCGCAATCACCGGCCCCATGATCAAACCGACTAACACCTGAGTCGAAGTCTCCGAACTCTGCCATGCCCCCATCTCTGTAGCCGCCCTCTCCGGATTCGGCAAAACATCGCTCGCAATCGCCCAGTCCACGCTCTGAAAAATCCCATTCCCAAACCCGTAAAGCGATACTGTAATCCAAATTGCCGTGTAATCACGTAAAAGTGCGACCGGAAAAAGCGTTGCTGCCAAAGCAACAATAGACCAAATCAAGAGTGGTTTTCTTCCAACCCGATCCGCATAGCGAGCCGCAAGAATCGAACCTAAAATGCCCGTAAAACTGATCGTCAATGCCAAAACGTTAGCCGCACCAGAAGGTGTTTTCAGATCCGATCCAAAGAGTCGGTAACTTGTCAGCATATCTCCCAAAAAGTAAAGGGCATAACCGGTCACACATCCATTTGCAAAAAACACAATGAACCGATTAAACCAAACTGCCCTGAAATCAAAGCTCTTAAACGGCTCTAAATAGTCTTGAAAGAACGTTGTCTTTTCACGGATTGCCCGAACAGGATCCGGCAAATTCCGAATCGTCCACGCAGTCCAAAGCGCACCGATAACATTGACCAACGCAATTCCAATAAAGATCAAATCAACCTGCTTCAAAATGAGAGCAATTAAGGCACTCGCTATCTGACCAAACAATTTGAAGCCGCCCATTACCGAGCTGGCATAACCTCGATTCTCCAGTGGAACCGTATCCGCAACCATCCCTGCATACGGCCCTGTCCCCAAATCATCGCTCACTTGTAACATAAAATAGGCGGCTGCAATTGCGACGAGCGAATGCGATCCATAGAGAACGAAGACAGAAATCGCCGTCAATCCTGAACCAATTGCAATCCACGACCCACGTTTCCGCATCCATCCACTGGAGTTCTCAAATAGTCGACCAAATATCGCCGGACCAACCAACGCCCAAAGCGCCCCTGTCCCCAAGATCATTCCCCAAGCCGCACTCTTATCCCCGCCCGGAACAATGTCTTTCACCTTCTCTGGTATCAAAATAAACAGCAGAATAAACCACTTGTAGCTCGTCGCAAACCAGTATGCCGACATCCCCGCATTGAATCCAAACGTCCGCTTGTAAGCTGTTGCCACTCAGCAGTTTTACTCTCTTTTGAATAGCCAAAGACAAAAAAAGAGCATCGATCGATTGACCGATGCTCTAACTCCTTCAACTACCACTGGTTAATCACCGTGATCATCTTCATAAGCCGCACGTTTTAGCAATTCCATATCAATTGCGTTGACGACTCCGTTCCTATCCATGTCCATGACGTTGTAGAAAAAGCCAGAAGTTAACAATTGCGGAAATCGCAAATAAATCTTCCGGGCGTATTCAAAGTCATTAGGATGGCAATGTCCATCCTGATCCAAGTCGCCTTTCACGTAAAGGAAGACAGCACCAGGTGCCCAAGAATGAGTCTGCGCACCGCCATCAGTACCGATGCCTAAGATGTACCAAGTACCGAGACCAAAATCGGCGGTATTCATATTGACCATCCCAGATGCGTTCGGCATATTCTGATACCCGGAAATGGGTTCAGCAACGCTACTCACTCCTTGTTGACGTGATCTCAAAATAGAAACGTACTTTGGATCCAAATCGGGATCCCCACCGTTCCAGATTATCGGAAAAGTTTCCAACGAGCGTTCAACGTACTTTAATCCAGCTTCAGGCGCGTTCAAGTTCAAAGTTGGCGGATTATTTGGGGTTGGTGAAATGGTCAACCGGTAATACGGATTGTTTCCACTGCCCGTCTTGAACACTCGGATAAAATAGTCACCTGCCGGGAGCCCATCAAGAGATACATTTTCCCAACTGTAGTTGCCAGTAGAGGACCGCAAAACTGCACCTGTCGAACTACAAATTTGCAAATCCAAATCACTTTGTTGCAAATAAGGCGACTCCATTTGAACAAATGTCCCCGTTCCGCTGGCATGAAGTTTTACTTTGTACCAATCATCTGTGTCCTCCATTGAAAGATTGCCAATTTGGGTTTCGTTCAAAATCAGTCCCATGTTGGGAGAATTCACCCCACCAACTGGGCGTGCATTTACCTGAGCAATCGAATCATTTTCTTCAAAAACATCGGGCGCTGCCGGCGGAACCGGTCCAATCGCCACTTGCACGCGCACCTTATTGTTTGTTTCATCTGATTCCAAAATTAAGTTATTTGGATCGATATCCCCTTCAAGCCAATAAATTCCATCCGGAACGCCCGTCAAATTAATCACTTGGCCAAACAAAGATGAACCATAGATATCTGCCCAACCCGGCCGCAGACCTTGAATCTGACCACACGATGTGTAACTCGGTGACTCATTGTGACCTGGTGCATTAGCGTCGGTAACTCTCAGCTCTAAAATGCAGAATGATGTCTTTGCGCCTTGTGCAACTGTCGCACCAACCCCGTTACCTGGCGTTACTTCCTTCAATCGAAACACGGTCCAATCATCAAAGTGAATGTGCCCGTGTTGCGGGTGATAGGTGAATGACCCCGCCGGTCGATCCCAGAATGTTCCATCTGTTCGAAAAACGCGCTGATTTACGAGCTGCGTGTTTCCATTGATCGTCCCCCCTCGAATTTCAAGACGACCAATCCCCCAATTCACAGAAGCGGTGTTAAATCGCAGTCCTCGAGTACCCGCTGGCAACTCGGAGTTATTCGTCGAAACAAAAGCACTTGCAAGCTCATAAGCAAGCAAACTGACATCAGGAAGTTTGTCGTTAGCCAACTTAGGAGATCCCATGGCCATCGCTGTCATAGCAATTAGAAGTGTGTTCAAAACAAATACACTATAACGGAATACCGCTCTAACAGACAACCCGCGCTAGAAAAAGTTACTAGATGATATCTTTCTTCTGATCGGAACTCCGCGGCCCACGATTCACAGTCGGGTCCTCAAGCGACCGCCACAAATAATAACAAGCGACCGTACGCCAAGGGCGCCACCGTTCCCCAAACTCCATCATCTCTTTCGCCCGAACTTTTTCAACCCCCATCATCGGCTGTATCGCCTTCTGCAACCCCAAATCTCCGGTTGAAAAGACGTCTGGGTGGCATAAATAAAACATTGAAAACATCTCTACTGTCCACTCTCCCACCCCTTTAATTGGTAATAACACCTCCCGAACTTCCTCAAAATCCATTTGGTGAACCCGCTCTGAATCTAACCCCATTTCATCAAACCGAGAAGCAATATTCAAAATGTAACCTGCCTTCTGATAACTCAAACCAACTCCCCTAAGTGCTTCAACATCAAACTTCAAGACATCCGCTGGTTGCATGGCCTCATCAACCCCCACCAGGGCCGCAAACCTACCGAAAATAGTCTCCGCTGCCTTACCGCTCAACTGCTGAAACGTAATTATCCTCGTCAAAGCTCGAAACGGATTCTCCACCAATTCAAACTTAGGCTGCTCATGGACTGCAACCGTCGGCCCCAAAAACTCACATTCAGCACAAAAACTTATCGCTTCTTGCAATACCGCTGCATCGACTAACTTCAAAACTTCACCCCAATCGAATAAACAATCCCATTGAAGCCTTGATTGTCTCCGCCCGTACCGGCATTCGACATGTGATGCCACCGAATCGAGAAAATATACTCTTGATCCAGAAACTTTGTCATAACGCCAATTCCAAAATAAGGCGTTGAATTCACTTGATTTGAAAGATCCTGAGTCGTGCGCTCTGCATAAGCCAAGCCCCACCCCAAATCAAAAAAAGTGTTCACCCCTGGAATCCATTCGTTCCAATACCGCGCCCCAACCTTTATTCCGTACGTATAGAGCGTATTCGCCGGATGACCATCAAAAGCCGAAGTCCGCGAAGGCATATAATAGGCCGAAAAAACACCCTCAGCTGGATTGCTCTTAAACCGAAAACGAGCCATCGGTTTAACGTAGCTCACTTGCCACATTGAACCAATTCGTGCATCTTCGCTTCCAACCCAAGGCTTCCCCTCAACAAAGCCCGCTTCAAAACTCCAATAGGTTTCTTTGACTTTCAAACTTTGTAAATCGTCGTCCCCAAACGCGATCGAACCGACCAACAACAACGCAATCCCTGCCAAGTTCCTCATCCTGATTAACCTTAAGCCTCAATCTTACCGTTAGGTTCCCGAGGCCAACCCCGACCTATCTGCCACAATCTCCCCACTTCCCCCACTTTTCCACAGGTTAAAAATGTCACTGCGCTTACCCACTCTCGTCATCGTCGGCCGACCCAACGTCGGAAAGAGCACGATGTTCAACCGGCTTATCGGGTACCGCCTCGCCGTTGTCGAAGATACCCCCGGAGTTACTCGCGACCGGCTCTACGCCGAATCCCAATGGAAAGAGTGGAAATACCGCATTGTCGATACCGGAGGAATTCTCTTCGGCGACGAAGATCCCCTCGTTGACCAAATCCGCACGCAAGCCGAAGTTGCGATGGCCGAAGCCGACGTCGTCCTCTTTGTTACCGACTCCATCGACGGTGTTCATACTGCCGACTGGGATCTCGCCAACTACCTCCGCGGATTCAACCGACCCGTTTATGTCGTTGTCAATAAAGCCGATAACCAAGAACGGGTCGATGCCAGCCCGGAATTCTATAGCCTGGGGATCGGCGAAGACATTTTCCCCGTTTCTGCCCTCCAAGATAAAGGCTTCGACAAACTCCTTGCCCACGTCTTCGATGGCCTCGCCAAATATATCGACCCCAACGAAGAACCACAAGAAGAACTCCGCCTTGCCATCGTCGGTCGCCCCAATGTTGGCAAATCTTCAATGCTTAACGCATTCACTGGCGAACAAAGAGCCATCGTCAGCGATATCCCCGGCACAACCCGAGACGCTATCGACTCCCTCGTGCAATTCAAGGGCCGAAACCTCCGCCTCATCGACACAGCGGGTATCCGCCGCCGTGGAAAAGTCGATGGCAGCATCGAATTCTATATGGTCATCCGTGCTAAACGTGCACTCGAACGAGCCGAGTGTGCTCTCGTTGTTATCGATGGCGATGAAGGCTTAACCGATGGCGATAAGCGTGTCGCCAAAATGTCATTAGAAATGGGTAAGCCTTTGGTCATCGCCGTGAATAAATGGGATCAAATGGAACCGCCCACCGGCGACCTCGGAAAAACCACCGATCTCAAACGCGAGTTCATGGCCAATATCCGCAAGGAAATCCCCGAAATGAGCTACGCCATCATCCGCTTTACTTCCGCTAAAGAATCAACCGGAATGGATGGCGTTATGAAAGCTGTCTTTACTGCGGTCGAAAACTGGAAGTTCCGCACCCCCACTGGACCGCTCAACCGCCTCATCCAAGACGCCCAATTCGAAAAGCCCCTTACCCGAAAGGGCCAACCGTTCAAGATCAAGTTCGCTACTCAGCCGCAATCTATGCCGCCTACATTCGTGCTGTTTTGCAACAACCCCGACTTGTTTCACTTCAGCTATCAACGTTATATCGAAAACCAACTCAGAAAAGCATTCCCCCTGCCTGGCACCCCCATCCGCATCGTCAGCCGCAAATCCGGCGAAGATAGGGATGACTAGTTCAAGCCATGGCTTGGTTTCTTCTCAACAACCATTGAGAATCTATAAAAATTCCTCTGACGACAAATTACTGGATTTCATCAGCTCCAAGTTCTTATGCATTTTAATATGCAGAATCACCATTATTTACAGCTTTTAATAATTCACTTGATTTTTGAAAGTGAAATACTGTTCCGAGATCTGCTGAATATGCTGATGCGGAAGATTTGACCGAATAGGCTGGACATCTAGCTTTGACTATGGCTTTTTGTAACATGGACTCCAAAGGAGTTTTGTTTTTCGTCAACCCTTCTCGATCATTTTGAGACCACCCTCCGCAATCTGTAGAGAAAGGGTTGGATGTGGACGAACTGGCTGTAATGAGCTGGCATCTCGATGAAATAATCGATATCTTTAGAAAAAGCTAGAAATGCTAGATGAGAGCAGAGTTGCAACTCAGAGTTACCTTCCACCTTCTGTATTTAAGCCGATACCAAACCATTGATTCCCAATTTTGACTGAGAATTCAGTTAGTGGAATGTAGCCTGAAATAATGTAATCGTCAACTTCTCCATTTGGACGTTGAATTCCAGGTAATTTTGATTGCAATTCCATGAGTGTTAAGCCTGCGTTGCGAAAACCTTCAATTTGTTTAAGAAGACCTTTTTGATCCTCCGGCCGGAACTTATCAAATATTTCATGTCTACGTGAATCTTCCTCGGCAATGATCTTTGCGATCTCAGAGAACACATGTGGCAACAGATTATCTCGATCAGGCTTACCTCCTCCATATCCAATGATGCTGTAGTTCGTTGTGTCCCAAGTGCTCGGCTTAAATGGCTGACTTGATAACACTTCGTCGCGACTTATCAAGAAATCTGGGGCACCACTATTGCCTCTTGACATGGATGAGTATGTATAAGCGGCAGACGATATCGATGAATTGCCTTTAGAAAGCCGCATATTCACTGAATAGTCAATTTTAACTTGAAAGTCAGGAGATATTTTTGCCTGCTGGTCAAATTGATCTTTAAAGTATGAGTAAAGCAGTCTTGCAGCAAGTTGCTTTCCGACAGCTGGATCCTTCTTGGGCTCGCTGTTCCATTTTGCGAACGCAGTAAGGGTCTGCGATTCTATTAGGCCCAATGAGTCTGGGTCAATGAACAAAGCAAATTCTTTGATTCCATTTACGGAAATCCAATTCTGAGTCGAGACCAATTGAATTTTCTCGCCTAGTTTTCGAGGGAGTTGTTTCAACTTAGTGTTTTCAGCGACGAAGAAAGTATATGTGCTGACTTGATTGTAGCTAAATACCGCCAATGCACAAGCAAGTGAACAGATCAACTTCCTGAACCTGTTACTTGGTCTCGAAACATGTTCATAACTTCACAACTTTGGAAATTCTTTACCGTTCGACTTCGCGCTCCATTTTGTCCACCCATTGGATCTTGAGCATATATCCAATTCTCTACTGCCGGGCACGTATATTTCGAAACATAAGGGACACCGTTAAAAACAACGACGTCGTATTGGGCAAACTCATCGAACCTTGCTTCAAGAGTGTAAACTTTGTTAAGTTGGCCATTTACCCCACCCCAGGTTACCGGCAGATCAATTTGTTGAGACGCAAATGTATTGGCAACTGGAGTCGTCCATGTAGGGGAACCAGATCCGGACGTTCCATCTTGAGTACAGTACTTGGTATAAATCCAATGTTCCGTGTGTGATGGTATCAGTTCTGTATCTCCACAGACCTGAACTGGGCCGAGTGTTTGAATGTTCTGAGTAGTTTTGATATCCCGGCTCAATCTGAACCACTGTGACTCTAGGTTTGAAAAGGCAATTGCGGGCAAAAGCATAATAGTAATAATAATAATATCAAAGAATTGTATGATTGTCAACACCTTGCTCAAATATTAAGGAAAATTAACGGTTGAGGATGGGGAGGAGTTGGGCGCCGGAATCGAGGTGGGTTTGATGGTGGGGCGTTAGCTCGGAAATTTGCACTTGGCGACCGGAGCGGAGGCCGAGTTTGAGGAGTTTTTCCATATTGCCACCGGGTTTGATTTCGATGCCATCAAGGTGCATAGAGAGGCCACCGATGATTCGGTCACGGATTTTGTTGGCGGTGGGATGGTAGGGGCGGTAGGGGTTGACGGCGCTGATGGCGAGGTCTGTGCGAGGGTCGAATTTATAGCGCCAAAGTCGGGCGGCGGGGAATGGTTCTTCGCGCAGATCATCGCCGAGAGCATTGAACAGACCGGTATCGAGGACGAGGATGCGGGGGCTGCCCCAGCGGAGGGCGGTGACGGCGGAGCGTTGGTATTCGATTGTGTCGTGGCCGGTGATGAGGGTTCGGGAGCGAAGGACGTGGTGTTCTGTGGCTTTTTCGATTTCGATAAGTCCGCCTTCGGAGGTGTGACGCGAACTGAGGACGCAAAACGTGTTGGCGGTGAGAAGTTTTGTGTTTCCGTAGAAATAGAGGAGTTCGGGAGGCTTAGGGTCGAAGAGCTCAAGTTGGCGGGGGTAGTGAGCGTCGGCGGCGGTGATGGCAGTGACGCCAAGGGCGGAGAGGGTTTGGTTGAGGTCTTTGGCTTGGTCGAGATAGGTTTGTCGGCTTGAATAAAAACGTTCGGAAACCGTTTGGTTGATTTTGTATTCTTCTTTGAGAGATTCGGGGCCGAGTTGGAGAAATTCATCGGGAGAGCGGCCATAGAGGTCGTTTTTTGTGAGGATTCGGGTGATGGTTTTTGCGCCAATTCCCGGGGTGATGGCGAGGGCGAGGGTGAGGATGCGGCGGGTAATTGGCACGAGATTATTTCACGAGTTGAGTGGCGGCGAGCATGAGATCGACGATAAGTTGGCCGGATTCGTTCATGACGCGGACAACATCTTCGTGGTCAAGTTTTTCGTCGCCCATTCCGGCGGCGTGATTGGTGACGAGTGCGATGCAGGAGTAGGGAACTCCTGCTTCTCGCATGGCGATTGCTTCGGTGGAGGCGGTCATTCCGACGAGGTCTCCGCCGAGGCGGCGGACTTGTTCGATTTCGGCAGGTGATTCGTATCGGGGGCCAGGATTAGTGACATAAATCGCGGGGCTGTAGAGTGGAATTTTAATTTGGTCGGCAATGCTTTGAATTTGTGGGTAGGCGGGGAATGGGTGGGTCATATCGGTATGCTCAACCTTTTGGTCGAACAGTGTTACGTTCCTGGCGCTGAGGTCGAGAAAGTCGGTGCAAAGAGCGAGGGATCCGACGGGCCACTCGGCGCGGAGACACCCTACGGCGGCAGAGGCGATGCAGAGTTTTGCGCCGAGGGATTTGACTCCCCAAGCGATGGCGCGGTAGTTGACGTGGTGAGGAGGTGTTTTGTGCCCGGCGGCGTGACGCTGGACAAGGAGGATTTGTGCGTCATTGTGTTCGGTGATTTTGCCTCGGAGCATGCCGAATGGGGTCGGATGAGCGATTGCTCGACCGCCGAGGGTTGCGAGTCGCGTTCCGATTCCGGTTCCGCCGATTAGGGCGAGATCAACTTTTATCACTGCGGAGAGAATACCGCTTTGGGATTGATTGGGGCATACTGTTAGATGATGCCTTCAATCACTTTTCTTGGCGCTGCGGGGACGGTTACGGGTTCAAAGCACTTATTGGAGTACGACGGACACAGGGTTTTGATTGATTGCGGTTTGTTTCAGGGGCCGCGTGCGATACGTGAAAAGAATTGGGAGCCATTTCCGGTTGACCCTGATGATTTAGATGCTGTGGTTTTAACGCACGCCCATACGGATCATATTGGGATGTTGCCCGTGCTGGTTAAGTTAGGTTTCCGAAAGAAAATTTTTGCAACTTTTGGTACGGTGGGTTTGTGCAAGGTGAGTTTGCCTGATGGTGGACGGTTACAGGAAGAAGAAGCGCGGTACCGAAACAGACATGGTGCGACGCGGCATAGTCCGGCGTTGCCGCTTTACACCGAAGGGGATGCATATGAAGCACTGAAATTGATGGAGCCGCTCTATTATCATCAGTGGCAGGAGTTGCCGGGAGGGGCACAGTTCCGATATACACCGGCTGGTCATATTTTGGGATCGGCGTTTGTTGAATTTTATTTTCCGAACGGTGAGCGAATCTTAATGGGTGGTGATTTGGGTCGGTATGACACGCCAATAATAAAGGATCCGACACCGATGGATTTTGCCGAGTATTTGGTGATTGAGAGCACTTATGGGAATCGATTGCACCCTAAGGGAAAGGGTGAGGCGAAGGAGCGGATTCTTGAGGTTGCGGAGCGGGCAATGCGGGAACGGGGGATTGTGATAGTGCCAAGTTTTGCGATTGGGCGAACTCAGGAGTTACTTTGGTATTGCAATGAGCTTGAGAAAGAGGGACGTTGGCCGGGTCTGCCGATTTATGTTGATTCGCCGATGGCGAACAAGACGACGTTGCTTTATTTTGAGACAACTGAAGATCACGATAAGGAGATGAAGGTGGATATGAGCGAGGGTAAATCGCCGCTCCGGCCGGATATGGTTCGCATGGTTCGAGACTCTCAGTTTTCGAAGCAGTTGAACACTTCTCCGGGGCCTTGGATGGTGATTGCGGGGAGTGGGATGTGTACAGGTGGACGCGTTCTGCACCACCTAAAGGCGCATATTGATGACTCTAATGTGACGGTTTTGTTTACGGGATATCAGGCTGAAGGGACTCTGGGTCGGTTGATTGTTGATGGTGCGGAGACAGTGAAGATTTTTGGGCAAGAGTTGGATGTGCGGGCAAGGGTGGAACGACTGGAGACCTTGAGCGCGCATGCGGATTATGAAGAAATGATTCAGTGGTTGCGTAATTTTAAGGAGCAGCCTAAACAGACCTTCATTGTACATGGGGAGCCAGAGGCGTCGCTTGCGATGAAAGGACATATTG
Source organism: Fimbriimonadaceae bacterium (assembly GCA_046154445.1). Lineage (GTDB taxonomy): Bacteria > Armatimonadota > Fimbriimonadia > Fimbriimonadales > Fimbriimonadaceae > UphvI-Ar2. The sequence continues at coordinate 42,433 of JBJXDW010000066.1, forward strand.
AGACGGAATTGGGCTGGAAGAATTTAGTGATTCCGGCGCAGGGCGACCACTTTGAGTTGAAGTAATGCCTCGCGATCTGGTTTATGGGAATGGTCGGTTTTATGTGGCGATGGATCGACGGGGCTTGATTCGTGAGCTTTGCTGGCCGGTTGTTGGGGCTCCTAACCATTTGGCGGGGAGAAAGATTCGGCTTGGGATTCGGCGGGATAACGGGTGGTTTAGTTGGTTGGGGGATGAGGGCTGGGAGGTGATTCAGTGGTATGAGGAGGAGGTGGGTATGACGGAGTGGCGGGGTTTTGATGTTTGTATTGTGCGTCGGGCATGGATGGATGGAGATGTTTTTCACCAGTTGTTTGATTGTGATTCAAAAGAAGAAATGACGTTCTATCAAGGTCATGACTTGAGGATTGGGGAGACAGATATCGGAGACACTTGCTTTTATCATTCGGTTTCCGAATTGATAGTGCATTTTAAGAATAATTTTACAGTTGGGTTTGCGGGCCGTGGTTTGACCGAACGGTTGGACCAGGTTTCTTGTGGATTGTCGGGAGTGATGGGACTTGAGGGGAGTTGGCGGGACGCTGAGGACGGGGAGTTGAGTGGAAAGCCGATTGAGCAGGGAAGTGTTGATTCGGTATTTGGCATAAGAGTCAAGGAGAACTGGTCCGCAACTTTCGCAGTCGGCGAGACAATTGAGGAGGTTTCTAAGATTCTTCTGGGCATACCCGGTTACATTGCTCTCAATGTTAGGCGTGAAAGTGCGAGTGAGAATTTGGCGACGCGAAGTGAACAAGTGGTACGGTCAAACTCCGGTGCGGGGGGGCGGGTTGTTGCGGCGGTTGACAGCGACATTATGGAGAATAATCGGTCGAACTATGCATATGTGTGGATGCGGGACGCTGTCTTGACGGCAACTGCGATGGGAGAGAATGTGGACTTGGTGGGATTTGTTCCGGAGTGTGACTCTGGGAAGTTTTTGTGGCAAAAGTATCATCCTTTGGGTCATCGGGGGAGCACATGGCATCCTTGGGCGGGAGACCGTGCTTTTCCATACCAAATGGATGAAACGGCACTTTTGGTCTCTTACGGATTTCGCAATGGTATGGCTGACGACCGGGTTCAAGAGTGGCTTAATTTATTAGTGGGTTCGATTGGAGTGGATGGGTTGCCACGGCCGAGTTGGGATTTGTGGGAAGAGCGGTTTGGTGTTCATTTTTGGACATGTGCAACAGTTGCTCAGGCGTTTTTTGATGCGGGAGACGTTGCGCGGGGTGGTGAGTTAGTTCAGGCGATGGGGGAACACTTCCATTTGGTGGAAGGTCGGATTCCTCGACGCGTAAATGATCATATTGCGGATGCGAGCGTGCTGGCTGGATGTTTGTGGTGTGATGCGGTGAGACCGAAGTTCATGAACCAGGCAGTGGAGATGGTTGAGGAGCATCTGTTAATGACGACGAATTGCCGCGGGGTGGCGCGATATGAGGGTGATTACTATTGCAGGGTACGTGAAGGGTATCCGGGAAATCCTTGGGTAATTTGTACCATGTGGTTAGCGCGGGCTTATTTCTTACAAGGCAGGATTGACGAGGCCGATGATTTGCTGGTTTGGTGCGAAGATTTGGCGAGCAAGAGTGGGATGTTGAGTGAGCAGTATCATCCAGATACCAGAGAACCGCTGAGCGTTTGTCCGCTGACTTGGAGTCATGCGGAGTATTTGGAATCGGTGCGGATGATACGGGGTTAGCGGAGGTTGCTTGTGCGTTTGATAGCCGACTGACTGACCATCATTCGACCATTTGGTGTTCCGCCTGTGCACACGTATGTCATGTCTTGATCGTACCAACCAACGGCATCGCTAAATGTGTAGAATGTTTGTTTTCCGAATGCCATTGGCTGTCCAGAATTGAGGTTGCCCTTTTCACAACGACCGTAGATGTTGTAGAGGCTGCCTTGGAATTCGTATTGGAAATTGATCCAGCAGCTGCCGCATTCGGCGGCTTTAAAATTCGCTCCTTTAAGGTCATTGAGAGCGATGGTTGGAAAAGTGCGGTAGAAGGTTTTGCGGATGTGGGCGGCGCCTTCAATTGGGTCGCTCCCATCCCAATGCATGACGAGCGGAGATTTGGTTTGGAGTCTTGCTTCGGGCGGCAGAGTTTTTGCGATAGCGATCGTTGGATTGGTTCGGTCTGAAATGACTCGATTGGCGGCCAAGCCGATTGCGAATATGGAGAAACATGCAATTGCATAGGGTGCTGCCTTGGTAAACCAATTGGTGGAAATGGGTCTTGTAATGTTGGCAAGTGCAGGATGTAGGTTAGGAATTGATTCGGTAAGACACGCCTTTTGAATTGCGCACTTGAAAGTTTTGAGTGATTCGACTTCTTGCGCAAGCTTAGGGTTTGAGGCGATCTCAGATTCAAACTGTTCCTTCTCGGAAAGAGAGAGCTGGTTATCAAGATAGTTTTGAATGATTTTATTGTTCATTGTTTTGCCTCTGTTTTTGATTCAGTGAGGAGGTGCTCGCGAAGGATTTGTCGGGCGCGTGAAAGTCGTGATCGCACGGTTCCGATGGGGACATCCATAATTTCTGCGGCTTCTTCGTATGTGAGTTCTTCGACATCGCAGAGGTGGATGGCCATTCGGTAAGGGGGTGAAAGTTGTTCGAGGGCTTTCATGATGCGCTCGGCTTCGAGTTTGCCGTCGAGTTCGCTCCAGAATCCTTCTTGAATGATTTCGATTTCTTCGTGTTCATCAAGGGAGATGGTCTCTTTTTGGGAGCGAATGACCATGAGCCGTTCGTTGCGGAGGATTTTAATGAGCCAGGATCGGAGGTGCGTGCCGTCGAATCGATCCCACGCTTTGAAGGCTTTGATGAGGCAGGTTTGCACGAGGTCTTCGGCTTCTTCTTGTCCGCAACCGAGGCGTCGGGCGACACGGAAGAGGACTGCGAGTTCGCCGGAGACTTCTCTTTCGAAGTCCCGGGGATTTTTGCGTGCGAATAAGCCCATGCCGATTTTTGAGTGTGCGGTGTGGCTGATGGTCGGGATGATGGCGAGCATCAGCAGTTGTTAATGATTTTGGCGCGAAATTGGTTCCGTAGGGTGGGGATTTGGAAGTTACTCATTGGCCCATTGGTTGACGAGCCACCAGCATGCTTGGTCGTGGGGGGTGAATCGGCGGTTAGTGATGATTTCGAAAGCAGGGAGGTAGCCGAGTTCGCCGTTTCCATATTTGCGGATGCGGTTGATAATGTTTCGATGTATCTACTGGCAATGTCGCTGATACGCCTTTGGTGACAATTATTACGCAGTTGCTAGTTCCGTTAGTTTATCAGTTTAAGTAATGGCATTATTTTTTTGCAACCGTGTCGACTAGCGACCTCAAATCAAAACCTGTCCAGATTTTCTCATTGCCATTGATTTGATACCACTCGCTACTCTAATCGTGCTAGCGATATAGATGAAACCTAAGGGACTAAGAACGATTCGGAAATCATCGTAACTGGTTCAAACATGAGCAAATCCGTGCGAATTTGAAGACGCTTCTCCAAGTTTATCCCCTCCAGTAAGGAATCTTGTCGAAGATACACTGCAATTGGAGTATATCCATCAAGTTTGTTCAGTTTGAAAGTCAGAGTATCCTTGCTTCTACTCAACTGTCCAGCAACTCTGCGATCTTTGACTGAGCGCGCAGTTTCGTAGACAACTCGGTCGTTAATTGCTCCTGGAATGAAAACTTGCTTTCCAATCGAAGCAAAGTAGCAAACCTCTTCGTTATTAGAATTTGAGAACCAAACTTCCAACAGAGTAGGTAATTTGGAGTCTAATCGGGGATTCAGCGATATGGTTATCGTAGAGTAATTGTGTGAAGTGACGAATTTAGCTGAATATAATCCTGTTGATCGATCTTCTTTGCGACTATATGTAACAATTGGCTCTGTCACGATTTGCTGTACCAGGTATAGAGTTGCAATGGTAGCGGTGCTAATCACTTGGTTACCTTCATCGAATGAGTATTTTGCATTAATTCACCTTGAGCTCTCCCAAATTGGCTAACTGGGCCAGGGCCCCAAACAATCTGACCATTCTGATTTTTTACCGTCAGCATACCTGTCTGTGTGTTCAAGATATAGAACAGCGTCTCGCCAGTATTCGGGTTCCAATTCTCATGAATGATGTATAGAACGCCGTCAACGACTTCGTAACGAGTAGTATTGATTCCTGGGATAAACATACACTTTCCGAAGATACCTAGAATCTCTGCGCCATGCAACTGACCGTCACCGTTTGTATCAATTCCGTAAATATAGACCAAGTAATCCAGAGCAGGGTCTTGATTTTGACTATCAATAACTCTTCCATCGACAAGAAAGGGTGTCCCAGGTATTTGGAATGGCCCTCCAGCGGGGTCAAAATCTGCAACTCCATCTCCGTTGATATCATCAGTTCTAGGAAATGACCTGTGGGTACCATCACGGTGAACTCTAGGAGTGCCAATACTCGTGTGTGGAATTGGCTTTGGACCAAGATATCCTCCTTGACCAAGTGCCTCCGCTATCACCCTTCCAATGTCCGGACGAATGTATGATATTCGGGCAGTATTTTGGCTAAGTATTTTGGCGTCTGCCAATGCAGAAATAAGTGTTCCTCGAGGCAAGTCGAAGGAGTTGGGATTGCTATCATCATTCACGGATGGCCATGGATTTTGCTCGTTTGCAAAACTAGTTGCAACCATTTCGCAATTTATGCCATTGAAATTACCAGATATTGAAATCAGTGCGGTGCTACCTGAGGCGGTTACGCTTCCAGTTGCAAGTATTTGCATTGTATTACTGACCAGGACTGATCCACCTGATTCGCACAGGCCCGGCAGGCTGACGTTTCCTAAGCAAGAAATAATAACGTTGCCATTTGAGAGAAACGAGTACATTAGCAGTTGATTATTGCCTATACTTAATGACCCATTCGTAGAAATTGAAATACTGATGTTCGAATTGGAGGATGCGTAAGAGGCCGATGACAGCTTCGCGTAGTCAGGAACTGGCAAACTAATTACTACTGTCGGTGACACTGTTTCGGAATTAATTCCGGGCTGAATTGTCAGTGACGTCTGCTGTGCTTCACTTATCGCTGAAGAGAAGAGAAGAGAAGAGAAGAGAAGCTCTCATAACTTAACTCTACATCAGAAAGGAGTTCTGTGTCAAGCCAAGATTAAAAGTTACTCATTGGCCCATTTGTTGACGAGCCACCAGCAGGCTTGGTCGTGGGGGGTGAAACGGTGGTTGGTAATGATTTCGAATGCGGGGAGGTAGCCGAGTTCGCCGTTGCCATATTTTCGGATGCGGTTGATGACGACTTCGATGTGGTGTTTGGCGATGTGGCATCGTTCGATGTCCGCGAGAGAACCGCCAATGCGTTCGTGGTTTTCTTTGGCGAGTTTGGCGAGAGTGTCGAAGAGGAATCGCATGGGGGCAAGTTTTGAGATGGCGGCGTCGGGTTCGCGAGCGGCGTAGTGGGTGTGGGCGGCTTCCATCATTGTGAGGGCTTCGACCATAGCGCGGAGACCGAAGGATACGTTTTTGTATTGCTCTTCGGGCGCGAAGTGGATTGATTTTTCAATGATGAGAAGGAGTTCTTGGTCGCGCCCGTTGAGGATTTCATCGCGGTGGTGGAGCCAGGCGAGGAAGGGGTTTCCGGCGAGGAGGAGTCGGCATTTGAGCTTGTGTCGGTGGCCGGATGCGGCCCAGACTCCGCCCATCTGTTCGAGTTCGACACCCAGGGTTTTGGCCCATTCTTCCGCTTCGCCGAATGCTTTGGGAAGGGTTTCGGTGCTCGTGGGATTGATGCTGATTCGGGCGGCCCATTCGACGGCGGGGAAGATGCTGTCGAAGGGATTAAGGAGGACTTGCTCCCAGGTGGTGAGGCAGAATCCGGCGAGGTCAAGCTCTTTGGCATCGAGGGCGCATTGGCGGACGTTGTGTTCGGTTCGCTCGATGTGCATCCAGGCGGCGTTGTAAACCGCGGTGGTGGGGCAGGCGATGACGTCGTGGCCGGGGAATTTGACAGCGGTTTCTTTGACTCCGTTGACGTAGTGCCAATCAAAGATCAGGGTTTGTTTAGGGAGGTTCTCGAGAGCGGCGGGGTGCTGTAGGAACATATCGCCCCACATGGCGGGTCTTCTTCCGGCTTTAATGACTTGGTCGATGAGGGGGGCGAAGTGGTCGTTGTAGAGCCACGCTTTTTCATCTTCGGCTTGGTTTGCCATGCGGGCGGCGCATTTGGCGCATTTTCCGAGTTGGGCGGTTTCGTCGCCGCCGATGTGGATGATTTCGGAATTAAAGACTTCGATGGTTTCGTCGATAAGGTTTTGGCAGAGGGTGACGAATTCGGGGCAGGAGGGGCAGGCTTGGAGACCGGAGTAGGGTTCTTCGCGGAAGTGGCTGCCTTCTTCGCAATTGAAGAAGCCTTCAAAGTGTCCGAGGAGGTTGATGAACGGGATAATTTGGAGGGAGGGGAATTCGCTTTGAAGGGATTGGATTTGGTCGGGGGTGATGGCGCCCTTGCCGTGGCTCCAGGGGGTTGATTTAGTGGCGAATCGGTGTTCGAGATAGAGTCCGAGGCCGGTGTATCCGGCGTTTTGAGCGGTGGCGGCGTATTGGTAGAGGTGGTCGAGGGTGGGGGCTTGTTCTCGGGCGAGGTCGACCATCCAGATTCGGTGCATGGGTTTAGGATACTCGGATAGCTGAGGTGCTTTGTTTTTGCGTCAACCCTACCCAAGCCCGTTTGCCGGGGCCACCCTCCCCAGTTTTGGGGAGGGAAACGCATATCACAATGTGTTAACGTAGAATGGATTGAAGATGAGTACGGGGCGAGTGGTTTTGGCGGTGACGGGAGCGAGCGGGGCGATTTATGCTCAGCGTTTGGCTCGGCACTTGGCAGAGGGATTTCAGGACGTCTATTTGATGCTCAGCACTCAGGCGGTCGATGTGGCGATGACGGAGCTGGGTTGTACGCTGAACCGAAAGGAATTTGATACTACGAGCTGGTTGGGGAAGCAGTACGACAATATTCAATTGTTGGATGAGAAGAATTTTTATACACCGCCGGCGAGCGGGAGTTTTCGTCATGATGGGATGGTGATTTGTCCGTGCTCGATGGGGACGGCGGGGCGGATCGCGAATGGGATTAGTAACGATTTGGTGACGCGGAGTGCGGACGTTTGTTTGAAGGAGCGGCGACCGCTGATTTTGGTGCCACGTGAGATGCCGTGGAATGTGATTCATTTGCGGAACATGACGACTCTGGCGGAGGCGGGAGCGGTGGTTTTGCCCGCGAGTCCGGCTTGGTATCAAAATCCGAAGTCATTGGAAGATTTGGCGGATACGGTGGTTGCGAGGATTTTGCAGCAGTTGGGGGTTGATCAGAAATTGGCTCCGCAGTGGATGGTTGAGGATTGATTATGAAACGAGCAGTGATTGCGGGTGGAAGTGGTTTTGTTGGTAAGCACTTAGCGGCGGAGTTGGTGGGGCAGGGCTTTGAGGTGGTTTTGCTCTCACGATCGGTTGATACTTCAGCGACATACCGCGAAGTCAAATGGGATGGAAAATCGTTGGGGGATTGGGAGAAAGAAATTGATGGGGCAGAGCTTGTTTTTAATCTGAGTGGCGCACCGATTGATAAAAAGTGGACACCGGAGTATCAGAAAGTTGTATTGGATTCTCGGGTGGAATCGAGCCGGGTGATTGGGGAAGCGATTCGGGCGGCGGGTGCAAAGCCAAAGGCGTGGGTGAATGCGAGTGCAGTTGGTTTTTATGGGGATCGGGAGGATGAAATTTTGAGTGAGAGTTCTCGGGAGGGGGCGGGATTTTTGAGCGATGTTTGTGCGGAATGGGAGCAGGCTTGTTTGGTGCCAGAGATTCCGGATGTCAAGCAAGTTTGTGTGCGGATTGGGATTGTTTTAGGGCGTGAGGGCGGGATTTTTCCGGTGATGTCGAAATTAGCGAAATTGGGCTTGGGCGGTGCGGCGGGGAGCGGGAAACAGTGGTTGCCAGTGATTCATGTTGACGATTTGGTGCGGCTTTTTGTCTGGGCGGCAGACCATGCTCAGGAAGGCGTATTGAATGGGTGCTGTCCGGAGCCGGTGCAAAATTCGGAATTTATGGGGGCATTACGGGAGGCGTATGGGCGGCCATTTTCGCCGCCGGTTCCGAAGTTTGCTTTGAACCTAGGGAGTGGATTGATGGGTAAAGAGGGTGCGTTGATTTTGATGAGTCAGCGGGCGATTCCGACTTTGGCGCAGTCTCAGGGTTTTGAATTTAAATATGAGAATTTGGGTTCAATTTTGGGTGATCTAACGAAAGAAAAGTCGTAAGTCCTTAGTATTGTGATGCAACGGCTTTGGATTGAGAGTCGTCTTCTTGCTTTAATGGGTGCATGTCCAAAAAATTGCGGAGTTGAATTGCAGATTGCCGAGCGAAGCGGGATTGTCATTGACTTTTGCCCACGATGCCGAGGGATCTGGCTTGATCAGGGTGAACTTGAACGGTTTATTGAATTGGCTGAATTTGGTGGGGCTCGTCCGGCCGCACCAGCGATGCCGGAGGATTTGCTGCCATCAGCAAGAGGCGGCTCTAAGTTGGAAGAGCCCAAACGGTATCGAAAAGATTATGATGATGATGACGATGATGATGATGACTATCCTCGAAATCGTCGAAAAAGGCATGATTATGAGCGAAAGAAGGAGTCTCCTCTCCGGTCAATTTTTGATTTGTTTGACTAGAAGATCGAGTGGGATATAGTAGACATTCAAAACACGCGACCTTTGACCTACGCAAAAATTGAACCTGAAATGCTTCAATCTTGACAAAAAAATACAGATTGTATTTTTTCTGGGTTTGAGTTGCGTAGGATAGCAACAAAATGGAAATTGCTGGAATTCCGCTGTGGATTTGGGGGAGCTTTTTGGGCTTCGTATTCGTTTTGCTTGCGCTCGATTTGGGGGTGTTTCACCGGGATGCCCACGAAGTCAAAATCAAAGAAGCCTTGACTTGGAGTGCAATATGGATATTGGTCGCTTTGGCCTTTAATGCCGGGCTGTTTTTGTTTTGGGACAAGATTCAGCCGGGTAGTCCTTATTCACCAACGCAGGCTGGTCAGGCATTTCTTGCTGGTTATCTGGTTGAGAAAGCATTAAGTGTTGACAATATTTTTGTATTTTTGATGGTGTTCAGTTATTTTCAGGTTCCGGCAAAGTATCAGCATCGGGTGCTATTTTGGGGAATTGTTGGGGCACTAGTTTTTCGTGGGATATTTATTGCGGCGGGGTCGGCAATTTTGGAACGTTGGTTCTGGACAATGATTATTTTTGGTGGATTTTTGATTTTCACGGGAGTGAAGATGCTGTTTGCTTCGGAGAAGAAACTTGACCCTGATAAGAATCCGGCGGTGAAACTGGTTCGGAAGATTTGGCCAGTGACGGATGATTACGTTGGTCAAAAATTCTTTACTCGGGTTGACGGACGGCTTTGGGCGACACCGCTTTTTGTGGCGTTGATCATGGTGGAGTTTACGGACATTATTTTTGCGGTGGACTCGATTCCGGCGATCTTCGCGATCACGGCTGATCCG
>JBJXDW010000067.1:0-5265 GCA_046154445.1 Fimbriimonadaceae bacterium
GGTTTTACATTGGGGGCGATGCGTGACCCGGTGACTTTGGGTTCGTTTTTGGGATTATTTTTGGGGAAACAGGTTGGGGTAATGTCGTTCAGCTGGATTGCGATTAAGGCGAAGGTGGCGGAGTTGCCGGGCGGAGTGAGTTGGGGTCAATTTTATGGATTGGCGGTTTTGACGGGAGTTGGATTCACGATGAGTTTATTTATTGGGGGGTTGGCGTTTGGAAGCGGGGTGCATGGGGAGCTGGCGAAGGTAGGGGTGATGGCGGGGAGTTTGGCTTCGGCGGTTTTGGCGGGGTTAGTGTTTTGGGGTCAGCGGAAGAGTCACTTGTAAGACTTGTAAAACCGATGCTATTGTGGATTACGGACGTTGAATCGACTAAAGTATTTATTATTGCCAACCCCTCCCTTAATCCCTCCCCAGGCTCGGGGAGGGAAAGACTAGAGCCATGTTTCTGAGTCTAGAGGTTGTTTTGCCACTCAGAAAATACTTCCTGTGCGGCGGCGATTTTGGCGAGTTTACGGTCGCCTTTGTTCTTGATGAACGGTTCAGGATCGGGGAAGAGTCCCCAGTTGATGTTCATGGGGGCGAATTCGCGTTCGGTTTCGGCGTCGCTGAGGTGGGAGATCAGACTGCCGTAGGCGCAAGCTCGGGGCGGAACGACGGGTTCCAGGCCCTTGGCGCGGCGAATGAGGGTGTGGGCGACGTAGATGCCCATTGCGGCGGACTCGACATAACCTTCGACTCCGGTCAGTTGCCCCGCGATGAATAGGTTGGGTTTGGTGCGAAATTCGAGCCAAGGATGGAGAGCCTTGGGGGATTCGATGTAAGTATTGCGATGGATAACGCCCATGCGAACAAACTCGGCATTCGCGAGGCCGGGAACCATACGGAGGACTTCGAGTTGGGGGCCCCATTTGAGTCGGTTTTGGCAGGCGACGAGGGAGTAGAGGGTTTTTTCGCGGTTTTCGGGTCGAAGCTGGAGAGCAGCGTAGGGCCAGCGTCCGGTTCGCGGGTCATCTAATCCGACGGGTTTGAAATTGCCGTATCGCAGAGATTCGCGGCCCTTGGAGGCGATCTCTTCAATGGGTTTGCAGCCTTCGAAGTACTTTGGGTCTTCGAAGTCTTTGAGGGGAACGCGTTCGGCGGCGACGAGAGCGGTGATGAATGCTTCGTATTCTTCTTTGTTGAAAGGGCAGTTGAGGTAGTCGTCGCCTTCGCCTTTATCGTAACGGGATTGGGCGAAAATGATGTCGCGGTCGAGAGTGCTTGCATCGACGGTTGGGGAGACGGCATCGTAGAAATAGAGGTGTTCTTGTCCGGTTTGTTCGGCGAGCCATTTGCCAAGGCCCTCGCTGGTCAGAGGGCCGGTGGCGAGGACGAGGGGTTCGCCACTGGCGAGAATTTCTTCCGCCATTTCGGGAGTGAAGAGTTCACGTTTGATTGTGATGTTGGGGTTTTGTTCGAGAGTTTGGGTGATAGCTTCGGCGAAGTGGTCGCGGTCCACGCAGAGGGCGGAGCCTCCGGGGACGGAGTGGGTTTCTGCGGTGGGGATGAGGAGCGAGCCGAGGGCGCGCATTTCGGCTTTGAGCTGACCGGATGGGGTGGTGGGGTCTTGGGATTTGAAGCTGTTGCTACAGACAAGTTCGGCGAAATGGGTTGTTTTGTGGGCGGGGGTTGTGTGGGGCCCGCGCATTTCGTAGAGGGTGACTTGGAGTCCGTTAGTGGCGCAGATGTGGGCGCATTCGGAACCAGCCATTCCTCCGCCGACGATGTGGATCATTGGTTTCTATTGTGGCGGGTTTTTAGAAGTAGGTCTTGGGGGCGGCTGGCGATTATTCCCAGCCCCACATGACTTTATATTGCCAATTGCGGGAGAGAGGGATTTGGCTGGTTGCGTTGGGGCCGGATTCGGTGACGCCAGGGGAGGCTACAGATCGAGCGTATGGCCAGAAGGGATTGAATTCAGTAATTTGAATATAGGTGCCACGGTTGATGTAGGGAACTGGATCCTGGCCTTTAAATCGGATTGAACCCGAGGTGTATCCCCACTTTGAGGGGTCGGTTCCGATAGCTGACGTCAATGAATCTTTAGCGGCTGCGATTGCCTCCGCAACTATTGCCGTGGCGGATTTATCACCAAGATAGTTGATCTTGGTTTTTCCATCAAGGGCGTTAAAGATCACGTGCGGTTGCAGGACTTGAACGAACAATGCGTCGGATGTGAAGTTACCAAAATCATCGAGGAAAATGAGTTTACGTATTTGATTCAGGGTTTCGGCGGCGAGACCAGCTCCGATGGAGCCATCGAGATTCCAGCCATCGTAGGCGTTGAGTTGGCTGATTGGGAGAGAGCGCTGGTCGGTGATTGGCAAAGTTGCGACTGCTTTTTCGAGATAAGGATGGAGGAGAGGGGTGGTAGCGGTGTCGCGGCGGGCAATTGTCCAGGCAGCTTTTTCGAGATCAATGAGGGCAAATTTTCCTTCGGGGAGTGAATCGAGGAGGGATTGGTTTCGGAAAGCCCGACCCCAAACGGGAGTGTCACCATTGGGCCACCACTCGGTGGGTTTGTTATTCCAGTTCGCAAGAAATCCGGTGGATGGGTTATCAGCGCGGGGCATATTGACGAAACTGACGAAGCCCTGCCATTGGTTTTCTTTGGTATCGAGAGTTGGAAGGCGGGGATCGACGCCGCGAGCACGAAGGGGGACGAGGCCACAGTACCGGAACCCGATATCGCCGGTTTTTGTTGCGAAGAATAGATTGAAACTCACCGGAACTTTTGCCGCGAATTGGCTGAAATCGGAATAGGACTTGGCGGAATAGAGGTCGAATAGTGCGGCGGTGGATGCGACTTCTTGTTTCCAGAAAGATGAGCGGAGGCTGTAGACGGCTTTACTTCCGTTGGATTTAAGAAGTACGGGGCCGTGGATTGTTCGGTATTGTATGACTTCTTTGTCGGGTTGGCCTTTAACTTTTAGAGTGAATTTGACTTCTTTTAGTTGATATTCGGTGCCTTGGTGGAGGTAGGTGGTGCCTTCTTTGAGGGGGCTGACAAAGATGTCTTCGAGATCAGCGACGCCGGAGGTGAATCCCCATGCGGCGTTTGGGTTGTAGCCGATGATGACGCCGGGGATTCCGGGGACGTCCATTCCCGCGACTTTGAGATCTGGGGTATCGATGGCGACTTCGTGAACAATACTTGGCATGCTGTGGCCCATTTGAGGGGCGGTAAGAAGAAGAGGGTTTCCGGTGGCGGATTTTCGGGGGCTGACGACGACGGCGTAGCTTCCGGTTTTGTAGGCGACTGAATTTGCTTCGGCGACGAGCTTTTGATCTTCCATTGATGCAAGGCGAATTGAGCCCGCGAGTTCGAGAAGATTGGTGTTGGGGAGGGAAGCAAGGTGGGCTTCGGATTCGGCGCGGGTGAAGTTGAAGATTTCTGGGATGCGAAGGGTGGGGTCGTCTCGTTTGGCTACGGTGGGGATTGAAGCCGGATCGTTTGACCAGGCGAGATCATCGAAGGCGTCGAGGACGTGGTCTTTAATTGTTGGTCGGGTTTTAAGATACTGGACGAGGGCGAAGTTACGTAGTTCGCCAGCGCCGCCTTGTCCGAATTGGCGTGTGAGGTTGACCATAACGGCTTGGGTGTCCATCATTGTCCAGGGGCGCGGTTCGAAATTGTTGGCGGCATAACCTTCCGGCAGAGTTTTGGAGTCCGTGCGTTTGTAGATGGTGTCGTTGATGCCATCGACATAGGCTTGCCAGGCTTGCCTGATGTTATCGGGAACAGCTGAGAGCATATCGGCATATTCGTCGGGGGTGTATTGTTTGCTGAGGGTGGCTTGGTCACTGGCGACGTAGGCAGGACCGAGGACTTCAGCCATTTGCCCGAGTGATGTTCGGCGGGACATTTCGAGTTGCCAAAGTCGGTCTTCGGCGACGGCTTGGCCCATGAGGCGGAATGCTTGGTTGGTTGTTGCGGCGCGGAGCATAGGGACTCCGTAGGAGTCGCGGGTGATGGTTGGCTCTTGGGGATGGGAGAGGAGGGCAGCGGCGACCAATGCGAGCATGGATTCAGTTTTACCAGTAATTCTCCCTCGTAAATCGAACCGCACTACGGAAGGCGTTTTCGGGAGCCGGGGAGGGATTTGTCGGCACCGGTGATGCGGTAGATGGCGTAGAGAATTCCGCCGATGACGAGGGCGGGAATTGCGAGTTTGAGTACAAGCCCAATGAGGCCGAAAGCGAGTTTGGTGATGAGGGGGACGGCGAAGAAAAGAGCGAAGACGCCGAGGAGTATGAGGCCGATAATTTTGACTAGATTGTTGTTGCCTTTCATGGTTGCGATCCCTTATTAGTTGTGAAGACGGCAGGGGGGAGTGAGGGGTTGCGGAGGCTTGGGACTCGGGCTTTGTGATTGAAAGTTGAGGTGATCACCTTTATGCGATAGTTGGGTGTAGGATGAAGCAAGTCTCCAAGAAGAAGGTTATTTCTCCTGTTCGGTTGAAAAGATACTGGTTCAAATCCAGGATGACGGGGTTCGCCCTACTGGCACGCTGGGACATGTCCGGACTGGTCAGTTAATTGGTGCGATTATTGCCTAAAATAGAGTTGTCATGATTTTGGTATGCGGTGGTGCGGGCTATATCGGTTCGCATATGGCGAAACGATTGCGGAAAGAAGGGATTGACCATGTCATTTTTGACAATTTGGAGCGTGGGAATGCTCCGGCGGTTGGGGATTCGAATTTTGAGCAGGGTGATTTGCGGAATCCGGCGGATATTGAGCGGGTATTTATAAAGTACGACATCCACTTAGTGATGCACTATGCGGCTTACATTGAGGTGGGCGAGAGCGTTAAGGAACCAGCAAAGTTTTGGGAGAATAACGTGACGGCGGTTTCGAATCTGTTAGAAGTTTGCCGGACACACGGGGTACAGCAGTTTGTTTTCAGTTCAACGGCGGCGGTTTATGGGGAGCCGGTTGAGGTTCCGATACCGGAGGACCATCCGAAGAATCCGACGAATCCTTATGGGGATACCAAGTTGACGGTGGAGCGGATGCTGGCGAGTTATGATCGGGCTTATGGATTGCGAAGTGTGTGTTTGCGCTACTTTAATGCTTGCGGGAGTGACCCGGAAGGTGAATTAGGAGAAGATCATCGGCCGGAGACGCATTTGATTCCGCGGATATTGCTTGCGGCAGCAGGGAAAGCGCCAGAGATTACGGTTTTTGGGATAGATTACGATACGCCAGATGGGACGT
>JBJXDW010000068.1:0-60047 GCA_046154445.1 Fimbriimonadaceae bacterium
TGTTGTTGTAATTCTTTGAGATAGCTATCGAGTCGGTCGAACGACTCTTCCCAAAACTGGCGGTAGGTTTCGATGTAGGAGTTTGCGGCTTTCAGGGGTTCGGGGTTGAGTTTGCAGGGTCGGTATTGGGCTTGGCGGGAGCGTTCGATCAGTCCAGCGTTCTCGAGGACTTTGAGGTGTTTGGTGATTGCGGGGAGGGTGACGTTGAACGGCTCGGCGAGTTCATTGACTGTGCATTCACCGGTTGTGAGTCGAGCGAGGATCGCCCGCCGGGTGGGATCAGCGAGGGCGGAGAACGTGGATGAGAGATGGTCTTGCATTTAGCCAACTGGTTAATTAACTAAGTGGTATAATAACATGATTGATTTCGGTTTGTCAAGAAATCGAGCGAAAATTTTGAAACTATTTTAAGGACTACTCTGTTGCTGTAAGAAATGTCAACGCGATGGAGGTGGGCGATTGGGCTAGGTTGCGCCGCGGTTGTTATCTATTTGACATCAACGACTTTGATTACTCAGCGACAGTTGGCGCGGTTTGTGGCGTCGGTGATGCCAGGGGTTACGGAAGATGGTTTTTTTGAGTGGTGGCAGACGTGGTGGTGGGTTTTTGTCAAGGGATTTCATGTCACCGAATTTTTTGTATTGACTTTAGTTGCGGGGTTTGCTCTACGGCGTTTTGGGGTGAAACGGTGGCTGCTTTATGGAGCTTTGACGGCGGTGGTTTATGCGATATCGGATGAGTGGCACCAGACTTTTGTGACGGGCCGAGGTGGTCGGGCGACAGATGTTTTGATTGACTGTATCGGAGTGAGTTTGGCGGTGTTGGTTCTGCGGTGGCGGTTGAAAGAGTCGGCTACTTCATAACTGGACAAGCCCAGCCATCGAATTCTCCGCCATGGCTTTCACATAGCGCCTCGACATCCACGCAAACTTGGGCGATAGTTTCTGGTTCGATTGAAGTTGTTTTTGTGAGTTCGCACCAGTAGTCTTCGGCGGGGTCAACGGGATCTTCGGGGCTGCCCCAATCTTTTGGATCGCTGTGTCCGAAACCGGCAGCTGTTGCGGCCGCGAGGAAGTTTTCGAGGGCGGTTCGGGTTGGAAATGTGCATCCGATATCGACGACTCTTGGCTTAGATGGATCGTCGCCGTTTTCAAGAAGGACGATGTGTAATTGTGCGCTGCGATTCATGTGGAGTTCGAGCGGGGTTGGTTTGATATTTGCGGCGTAGAAATGCCACTCGGGATCGGGTTGAGTTTCAAGCGAAAAGGACTCCTTTTTGAAAAGTCCGGTTTTGATTGTAACTTCGGGATGGCCTGATGATTTTGAGTAGAAGTAGATGATCGAGAGATTAGGTTTGAGGATTCGGCCAACAAATCGGGTCTGTGGAGATTCGATAATTGAAGTGAGACTGTCTTCAATGTGATCGATTTTTTTTCTTTCTCCCGTAGTGGGGAATCCATTTTGTGAACCTGAGTAGGGGATTTTTACAGAGATTAGATTTGGGAAACTTGGGTCGGGGGTTGTTTCAAGTGCGAGATGAAAGTTTGGACCGGATGGGGTTTCACGACAAGTAGAAAAGAAATTTTCTTTCATTTCATGAATTTACTTAAGGGAAGTTGTAAAAGTAAAGTCACCTCGGAGTGAGAGGTGGTCGGAGCCGAAGCTAGGGCCGGGAGCACACGAAATGGGCTGGATTTTTGAGTTTGTGTATAGGTGGTCAATGCGGACGAAGGGGTAGTTGCTTGCGAATGTGATTCCGGGGCCGGAGCCGACTTCAGAAAATGCGTTTGAGTAGTGTTGGCGGAGTCGATGGGTGAGGGCATGGCGAGGAGGGTTGTTAAAATCTCCTCCAAAGATGAGGGGGAGTCTTTCATCTTCTATAACTTGTTGGAGTTGGTTGCAATCCTCGATTTGCATGGGGATGCTGTGCTGGAAGTTTTTGAGGTTGCGGCTTATTTGGGGAACGGACCAATGCATTGTGACGGCACGGAATGGGGTTGGGGCGTTGACTTTTGCGGTGAGGATTCGGCGTTGTTCGAGGCTGTGTTGTTGGATTGATTTTGTTTCTGTGAGTGGCCATCGGGAGAGGATAGCGGTTGAACCATCGGCGAAGAGATGGTAGTCGGGCAGCCGGCTTGAGAGATAAGTTGATGGGCTTTCTGAGCCACCTTCGTTTTCTTGAAGGAAGATCAGATCGACCCTCTCTTTTCTAATGTAGTCGAGCATCCCGGGGACTTCACGGGTGGTGAATAGAATGTTGCACGTCAGAACGCGGAGGTTTGGTTTAACCGCTCGTGGTTTGAATAGGTTGAGCTCGTAAGAGTAGATAAAGGGGATTGAGACTGTGATGATGAGGAGAGTGAGGAGTTGGATTCGGGGGAATCTTTTGCGGATTAGCAGATAAAGCGATGGGACACCAGCGCAAACGAGCGGGATGCAGAGGAGCTGTGGCGGGGCGTAACAGAGGAGGGCGTGAATCAGGAGTTCGGGCGGCAGATGGGGTGCCAATAGCACGACGAATGCATAAGTGATGGTTAAGACAAGGAGGATCGGTCTCGCTTTCCGCTTTGGTTTTGGTTGACTTTTTTCGCGTTTACGAGACGACATTGTGGGCTTTGTTAAGTATGATTGTTTTCATGTCATTTATAGCAGTCATTGCCGCCGCAACAGGACTTGGATTGATGGATTCTCCGAGTCAAGCGGGTTCGACCCTTCTGACCAACTGCAGGATTGTTGTATCGCCGGGCAAGGTGATTGGTAACGGGTACTTATTGATCGAGAACGGTCGGATCGCAAAAGTTGGGGAAGGGCCGATGGCGCGATCGGGGAATGCGAAGCCAGTTGACTTAAAAGGCATGACGGTTTATGCGGCGTTTATTCACCCGGGATTCGGTACATCCGTTACAGGTGTTTCTTCGTCGGGAGGAGGGGCCAGTTTTGGAAGGCCCCAGACAACTCTTTCGGCGGCTGAAGAAGCGACGGCGCAGAAGAAGCGCGATGAAGACCCGTTTAATCGAGAAGGCAATTTTTTGTTGGGCAAATCGGTTGCGGGTGCTGAAAAGTTGGAAGTTGAAGCTTTAGAAAGTCTTTCCAAAGTTGGCTATGGATTAGTCAATGTTGAAGCCAATGGGGGAATGATTGAAGCGCGGAGTGCGATTTCGGCGACTGGCAGCAAATCATTACAATCTCCTATTGATTCTAGTTTGGTCAATATCGCGGTCGGTGGTCGAGGTGGTGGGAGCTATCCGAGTTCGACGATGGGGATAATCTACGTTATTCGACAGGCTTTGGTTGATGCTCAAGGTTATTCGGGCGCAGATGCGGGGCTGAATCGACTGAATCGGGCGACGGCGGGGCTAGACCGGGCGTTTTTTGATGATTTGACAGAGGTTTCTTTCTTCCAGGCTCAGCGAATAGTGAAGGAGTTTAATTTGCGCCCCGTATATGGTTTTCGATCGGATGCCGGGCGCGTTAAGGATCTGCTCAAAAGCTCGGGAGCTGAGGTCATTTTGCAGGGGCGGGTGCCGACGGCTCCGAAGCTAACGGATGACTTTAGCCGGGTTTCTTTGAAGAGCGTTCGTGATTATTTTAATGAAGTCCAAGCCGGAGCAGAGTTGGAGAAATCGGGAGTTAACTTTGCATATTCACCGAGTTCAACGATTACCCCTATGGAAGGGATTCGGACATACGTGCAAGGTGGATTGAGTCGAAACGCGGCACTTGCGGCAATGACGACCGAACCGGCTAAGATTTTGGGGGTTTCAGGCGATTACGGAACCTTAGAGGCTGGAAAAAAAGCAAGTATTGTAGTCGTGCAGGGCGATATTTTTGATAAGTCGAGTCAAGTGATGGCGACATATATTGATGGCAAAGCAGTTGCCTTTGAAATGCCAAAGGCCAAAGATACGGCGGAACTTAAGGCTGATGAACCGATCAAGGTTGTTGCGCCGAATTACGCAATGTTTCCGGCTCCCGCGGAAATGGTTGCGGCTTTTAGAATATATAAAAATGCGACGGTCTGGACGGAAGGCCCTCGCGGGGTCGTTCAAAACTGTGACGTCGTAATCAAGGATGGCAAAATTGTTGCAGTAGGTCAGAAACTCGCGAATCCGGCGGGTGCGGAAGTTATTGATGCCACGGGCAAGCATATTTCTCCCGGAATATGGGATTGCCACAGCCATACAGCAATAACCGGTTCGGTTAACGAATTCACAAACATGGTGACGGCGGAGTGTCGCATACGCGATTGTATGGATCATACGGATGCTTCGATTTATCAACAACTTTCGGGTGGAACGGTTGGGGCTAATCAACTTCATGGATCGGCCAATGCGATTGGTGGTCAGTCGAATACGGTGAAATGGCGATGGGGTTTGCGGCCGGATGAGTATCCTGTGGTCGGCGCACCTGAGGGCGTCAAGTTTGCTCTTGGTCAGAATCCAATAAGCGAGGATGATGGTTCGTTTAGGGGGACAGCGGTTGGTGGCACCCTCCTTACGTTCCGACCTCGGACGAGAATGGGAGTTGAGGAAGCGATTCGGAAGGCCTTTGACCTTGGGCTTGAATATAACAAATCTTGGGATGATTTTCGAAGTGGTAAGACTACAATTGCCCCGCGCCGAGACTTGCAGTTAGAGGCGCTTGGCGAAATTGTTTCGGGCAAACGATGGATTCATAGCCACGGTTATCGGGCTGATGAACTTCTGATGTTGATCCGTGTGGCGAAGCAGTATGGCGCCAAGCTTGCGACGCTCCAACATGTTTTGGAAGGATACAAAATCGCTGATGAAATGGCTCAAGCTGGCGTTGGTGGATCGACTTTTGCGGACTGGTGGGGATTCAAGTTAGAGGCATACGATGCGGTTCCTTATAATTTGGCCTTGATGTCGGATCGCGGGGTTGTGACGAGCGTCAATAGCGATAGTAACAACCATGCTCGGCGATTGAACCAGGAAGCAGCCAAAGCGATGCGTTACGGTGGAGTTGATGCTCAGACGGCACTCAGCTTTGTGACGACAGGTCCAACGAAGCAACTAGGAATTGATCGTTTCACGGGCAGTTTAGAAGCCGGTAAGGATGCGGACTTGGTGGTTTGGACGGCGGAGCCGATGAGCATCTATTCGATTGCCTTGGAAACTTATGTTGATGGTGTGAAACGATTTGATCGCGCGAATGATGCAGAACAGCGAAAGGCTCGTGAGATTGAGATCAAGGCGGCTAAAGCTGTGCTCGATGCAGGTGGGTCAGCGAGTCCATTCACAACCGGGGGCGGGGGGCCAGTGGCTGACGCGAAGGCCGATGAGTTGACTCCAACGACAGCAGCATTTGGGCTTGCTGATATTACGGGTCAACCGGGCACGGCAAAGTATCCACGCCATGCGGTTTTGTTGCAGGGCGGAACGGTTCACCCGATGACGGGCGCACCGTTTGTTGGTGACGTGATGATTGGCGCGAATGGGAAGATTGAAGCCGTTGGTCAGAACCTTAGTCCAAAAGGAGTTGAGGTTGTTGATGCATCGGGCAAACACGTTTACCCGGGGCTGATTGATCCAGCGACGGGCTTAGGATTGAATGAAATTGGTCAAGTTCCGGCCAGTGATGACTCCAGCGAGCGCGGAGATTTCCACGCGGATTACCGGGTCGAACGGGCGATCAATCCAGAGTGGGATACGTTAGGAGTTGCCCGGCAACAAGGAATCTTGACGGCAATCGTTAAGCCGAGCGGCGGAGGTATTCCAGGTCAAGCGGCTCTCATCAATACTGAAGGATACACATGGGAAGACATGACGATTCAAGGCGGAGTTGCTTTAATGTATTCGGTTGGTCGCGGTGGCGGACGATTCGGCGACGGAAACGAAGAACTCTCCAACCTTTGTCGTTGCGAAGACGGGATTGCCGAGCACAATCACATATTGGACTTGCTTGACGAAGAACTTCGGGCTGGTCAAGGACGTGGACAGGGCCAGCAAACCCCAGCACCAGGCATGGATGTGTTGACGAATCGGCTTAAAGAAGCGAAGGAATACTCCGAGAAACGAGCAGCAGCGACGGCGGAAAAGCCTGTGCCTAGAAACCAATCACTAGAAGCAATGCTTTTAGTAGCAGATGGCAAATTGCCGATCATGATATCGGCGACGTCCGCAGACGATATTAAGTCGGCGGTTGCTTGGGCAGAAGAAAACAAAGTCAAAATTTTGCTCTATGGATGCTCGGGGGCAGGTGAGATCGCGGATTGGTTGGCGGCGAAAAAAGTGCCGGTTATTTTGAGTGCGATCTACGGAATGCCACGAGCAGATCAACCGGTGGATTATTACTACACGATGCCAGGTTTGCTTGCCAAAGCTGGCGTGAAGTTTGCGATTACATTGAATGATGACCATGATGCACGTCAGATGCGCGATCAAGCAGGTTGGGCGGCGGCTTACGGAATGAATGCAGAAGATGCAGTGCGTTCGATGACACTTTGGACGGCGCAGATATTGGGCATTGATAATCGGGTTGGTGCAATCCAGCCTGGCCTAGACGGCACTGTGATTTTGACAGACGGTGAAATTATTGAGACTCGGTCGCAGGTTTTGCGGGCCTGGATTCAGGGCCGGGAAGTTCCGCTGACGAATCGCCAAACTCGGTTGAATGATAAGTACAGGGCTCGACCGCGACCAGGTCAGGGTTAAGCTGTGATTCGGAGAGCGTTTTCGCTCTCCGAATTTTTGTTTGTATGAGATCGACTCAAAGAAGTTTGGTAGAGTGCGCATGTGAGTTTGATTGCATCGCTTTGCGCTTCAATTGTTTTGAGTCAGCAGAAGCCTGACCTTGATCGCTATGTTTACCCACGGACTCCAGAGATGGCTTGTCCGCCGGTAGAAATTGATGTTTCGGACTTTCCAGAAAGTGAAGCCTGGGCTATGCGAGCGAAAAGGCTGATTGAAAATTGGTATGGACCGCTTACAGCTTTGCTTGCGACGGATGGGCGCGATCCAGTTACACATGGTTTGACAGGGAAAGCGTACAAATCAAATGACAAAATTCGGCTGGTGATTAAGAAGGAGATTTCTGCACCGGCTTGGGCGGCAGGTGGGGAGATTACAGTAAGCGGTAAATGGATTACTCAGCACCCCGATGATTTGGGGATGATCATACATGAGCTGACGCATGTGGTTCAGGCTTACCCAGATTTTAAGGGCAAACCAGGCTGGCTTGTGGAGGGGATTGCAGACTATACGCGGTGGTGGAAATATGAGCCGGAACTTCATGCGACGCGAGGGCGGACGAAGCCGGATTTTTCGAATGCGAAATACACAGATTCTTATCGGACAACGGCAGTCTGGCTGGCGTTCATCTCTAAGAAATACGATATGAGGTTGGTTCCGAGTTTGGATTTGGAGATGCGTAGTGGTCGTGACCCGATGCCGATTTTTGAGAAATTGACAGGCAAGTCGGCGGACGCGCTTTGGGATGAGTTCGCAAAAGAGTCAGGCTAGCTGAACGATTCTAGAAGTCGCATCGGATTGCTCCCATAGCGGCAGGGCGGCGATGCGGTCGGGATCAGATTGGTAGGCTTCGAGACTTTGCTGGTTGGGGAATTCGATGATATGGAATTCCTCATCGCCCGTTTTTGAGATGAACTGATCTATGAATTGGCCCCCGTGTTTTGTCAGGAGGGGCAGCACGTGATCTTCGAAGGCGTTGAAGAGTTCACGTCCGTCTTCGGGGATTTGGAAATGGACGAGGATTTTCAAGCGATGACCCTGAAAGTTCGGCGTTCAGTGTAGGTTTGGCCGAACATATCGATAGTGCGGACATCGATGAGGTGGGTGCCGAGGGGGAGATTTGCGGGGAGGTTCATTTTCCAAATATGGGGAGTCGCAGTTGGCCCGGCGATAGCGCGTCCTGGCGGCTTTGGATCTTGGGCTTCGAGGGTTTTTAATCGAACGATGTAGGGATCGGGGCCGGGAGCGTTGGCGACTTTGGTCCAGGTGCTGTTATTGATTCGCGCTTCGACGATGGATTTGCTGGAGCCGGCGAAGACGTTGATTACGACTTCGGTGTTTGAGGTTTCGGTGGATTTTGTTTCTTCGGGGAGGTAGATCGCCATTTGTTCGTGGAAAGGTCGGCTGGCAGGGCGGAAGGTGATTTTGTAGTTTGCTTTGTTGAATTCGACGATGCTGTAACCGTTTGGTCCTCCGTCGGACATGGTGGCGTGGGGGATTCCGCGTTCGTCTGGTGCGCCGCCCCACCAACATCCGCAGACGGTTGCGTGGTTGAGGTGGTGGTGAGGGTTGGTGCCTTGCCAGCCTTCGGCATTGCTCAGGAAAACGTGACGCTGGTAGTGGGTGTGGGCAGAGAATGAAAGGGTATGAGGGCGATCTTCGATGAGGCGATACAGTTCTTGGCGGTTATCGGTATCCCAGATGGGGATGTGCATAGCGATGACGAGGAGTTGATCTTTTGGGATGTAGCGGAGAAGATTTTTGAGCCAAGCGAGTTGCTCGTATGTGATCTCGCCGTGGTAACCGCCAACATCTTTGCCGTGGTACATGACGTTATCAAGGACGACGAAGTTGACCGCTCCATATTGAAAAGCGTAGTAGTTAGGGCCATAGATACGGCGGAAAGTTTCGGTTTTGAGGGCGTTGTCGGGGGAATCGAAGTTGAGGTCGTGGTTCCCGACGACGCTTTGCCACGGCTTGCCGATCGTTGCGATCGATTGGTTGAGGGGATCGTAGAATTCGAGATTATCGAACATGATGTCGCCGAGGCTGAGTCCGAAGGAGGCTTTCATGGCTTCATCGTCGCGGACGATTTGTTCGATGATGTCGTGGGACATGTAGTCGATTTCAGTCTGGTTGCGGGGTTGGGGATCGCCGAAGAGGATCATGCTGAAGTTATCATCTTCGCGGACGGGGTTGAGGTTGAAATCAACGGATTTGGGAAGGGTACCAGTGGGTTTGATGCCTTCGTGTTCGGTGGCAGGGGAGCCGTTGGGGACGTAGTGGTAATGGTTTTGGGGGAGGTTGTTTTTGTCGACGGGCACTTGGTAGCCGCGGGGTTTGACGACGAAGATTGTGCTGTCGTTTTCGAGCGGGAGTTGGTAGTTGCCTGATTGGTCGGTTTTTGTGACGTTAAGTCCGTTGCTGACCAGGACGTTGGGGATTCCGGTTTTGGTTTTGGCGTTGATGACGCGGCCCTTGACGGTTTGGGAGGCTTGGAGAGAGGGGAGGGAATATGTGGTTTTGCCGAGGGTGAGGGTGCCGAGGAGGGCGGCGGTGCCTTTGAGGAAGTCGCGTCGGAACATGGGGGTTGTTTTACCTGGGGTGATTGTTAAGGTGAGGTTTTGTGATGGCAGATGAGTTCGAGCGTGTTGTTTTCGGGGTCGCGGAAGAAGATCGCTTTGGCTTGCATGTTGGGGAACTCGGATTCCGTTGGGCTAAGATTCAGTTCTTTGAGTCGGGAAAGATGGGCGTCGTAGGAATCGGGGCTGATTTCGAACGCGAGGTGGTTGAGAGTAGAGGCTTTGAAGTGGGGAGAGTCGAACTTTCCGCCGGTGAATCCGTGACGTAGCGGGTCGATGAGAGCGAGAATCATCGGGTGTCCGTTTTGGCCAAGGTCGGTGTTGATTGGATGGACTTCGAGAAAAACGATTGTCGGAATGCCTTCGGTGTTTGGTGGATTCTCCATGTTGCCTTCACTTAGGAGGTTGAACCCAAATACTTCTTGGTAGAACGCCTTCATTTTTTCAATGTCGTTGACGTTGAGCACGACTTCGGCAAGTCCAACGATGGACGTGGAGATGCGATTTTGCACGTTGCCTTTAAAGGTGCGGACGTTTGTTGCTGGATGCTTTTGGAGTTCTGATGGGGGACGGATGGGTCGAGGAACAAAGTTGCCGCCACAGTTTGGACAGATGTGATTGAGTTTTGTTTCTACGCAGTTCTTACAAAAAGTGCATTCAAAAGTGCAGATCATCGCTTGGGATGAATCTGGGGGTAGGTCGCAATCGCAGGATTCGCAGTTTGGACGGAGTTCTAGCATGGCTCCAGAATACTCTGCATGCGCCTGCCCAGTAATCCCGAGTTTTCAGCGTCATAATGGGTGCTTGTGCGGCCTTCTGTTTGCACGTGGTTTCGATGAACGCGACTCTTAATTCCAATTTCGTGAAAGAAGTTAACCAACGGCGAACTTTTGCTATTATTTCGCACCCAGACGCGGGAAAAACAACGCTGACGGAAAAGCTTTTGCTTTATAGTGGCGCGATTCAGAGTGCGGGTTCGGTGAAGGGGAAATCATCTCAGAAAAAGGCGACATCGGACTGGATGGAACTTGAGAAGCAGCGGGGGATTTCGGTTACTTCAACTGTCCTGCAATTTCCTTATCAAGACTATGTTTTGAACCTGTTGGACACGCCGGGTCATAACGATTTTAGTGCGGACACATACCGAACTTTAACAGCGGCAGATAGTGCGGTGATGATTGTAGACTATGCCAAAGGAGTTGAGGCGCAAACCCGTAAACTCTTTGCGGTTTGTAGTGACAGGGGAATTCCAATTTTTACATTTGTTAATAAGTTAGACCATGATGGACTTGGGCCTTTGGCATTGATGGAAAACATTGACGAAGCGCTCGGCATGACTTGTGTGCCGATGAACTGGCCAATAGGGGAAGGGATGGATTTCCGCGGGGTTTATGATCGGGCGACTAAGACCGTTGAACTGTTCATCAAAGGGGATCGGGGGGCTAAAAAAGCCGCAACAAGTTCTCTCCATATTGAAGATCCTTCAGCTCCGGAAATTTTAGGGAAGGCGCATTACGAGAAATTGATTGAGGATATTGAACTGCTTGACGTGGCGCATGATCCGATTGATTTGAACTTGGTTAGTCAGGGCAAGCAATCGCCTATGTACTTTGGATCGGCCCTTACGAACTTTGGAGTTGAGGCGTTTTTGAACTCTTTTCTGACGATAGCTCCGGCTCCTCACGGCCGGGCAACTTTGGACGGCGAGCGAACGGAAACAACGGACGAGTTTTCGGCATTTATCTTTAAGATTCAGGCGAATATGAACCCGGAGCACCGCGATCGGATTGTTTTTATTAGGATTGTAAGCGGGAAGTTTGAAAAGGATATGGACGTGATTCATGTTCAGTCGGGAAAGACTTTGCGGCTTTCGCGGCCGCAAAGGGTGTTTGCGCACGAGCGCGAGACGATTGAGGTGGCTTATCCGGGGGATATTATTGGGATTCCGAACCCTGGATATCTTCTTTTAGGTGATACATTGACATCAGGCAAAGCCATTACTTACTCCGAAGTTCCGACATTTACGCCGGAGATGTTTGCGACGATTTCGAATATGGATGCATCGCGGTTTAAGCATTATGATAAGGGTGTGATGCAACTTGCAGCGGAAGGGTTGATTGAATTGTTTTCTGACCCACGATCTGACCAGAAGCAATACATTTTAGGAGCAGTTGGAATGTTGCAATTTGAGGTAGTGCAGTTTCGGTTGGCGACGGAGTATGGAGTCAAGACCGACTTTGGGGTGATGAATCAGCGGTTTATTCGGTGGTATCAGGGGGATGCTTCGGAGTTAGACGGAATCTATTTGCCGACGGGGTCTAAGCGGGTGTTGGACAAACATGGAAATTTGGCAATTCTGTTTGGGTCGGAGTATGAAGTTGGGGCTTTGCAAGGCAAATTGAAAGATGCGAAGCTGACACCAACGGCACCGCGTTAATTTTTTTGGATGATTTAGTCATAATTGCGGGGTTTTTCGCTATCATGGGTGTATGAAAGCAAAGTCTTTTGTGTTGGCAGGTGGATTTGTTGTGGGCGCAATCATTTTAGGTTGCGGTGGTGGTGGAGGCGGGGTTGGTAACTCTGATTTCATCTACTACGTTGACAATGGGGTGAACATTATTCGGCAAGACTTCCCGACGGGGAATCCTTTCACCGCTGGTTCTGGAACTTCGATGAGTGAAGTTCGCATTAGCCCAGATAAATCGCAAATGCTGTTTGTGAATAATAATCAGCTCTATCTCGTCAACACGAACGGTACGGGATTAACTACGCTTACGGGCTACCGAGCGGGTGACTGGAATTCGGATGGCTCGAAGGTTTTTGCGATCAGTACGACCGGGAACAAAATTCGTTCGATGAACCCAGATGGAACTGGGGTTTCGGGCGATTTGTTTAATGGCAACTTTGGTGGCGGTATCTTTTCAATTGATTTAAATGATGCGGGAACGAAAATCGGGGTAGTTTATGCTCCGAGTGGTTGGGCGCAGATTCACACAATGAACTTGGATGGAAGTGGTTTGTTTGCAGTGACAGCTGCAGGGACTAATCGCAATAATGCGCGTTGGAAGCCGGATGGAACTTCATTTGTCTATGAGCAGGGTTCAGATATTCGAACGGTTTTAGTTGGTGGAACTGGTGATGCTCCGTTAGCGAATACAGTAGCTGTGGAAGGACAGCCGAGTTTCCGAGACAATAACACGATTGTTTACATTTCGGATGATGATATTTGGACGATGGCAGCAGATGGCTCGGCTCAGGTGGAGATATTTAACGGGACAAATCCGCTGAGTTGGCCAGAAAGTAAGAACTAACTGTTTTAGTAACTGCCCGCCTTGACTAAGCATGTCAAGGCGGGCAATTTTGTTTAAGAAATTTATGTGCTTGCCATGGAATTGGGGATTCTAGGGCAATTTCGTTACTGGTGGTTTCTTAGGCGGATCCTTCACTTCTAGTTTCCATACGAGTCCGATTTTTCCTATTTTCTCGCGGTTAAACAGAAGATTTCGGTATGAGGTTCCTTCAAAAATAGTTGTGCCATAGTCTGTTTTTTTGGTCGAAAGGCTACAGAGTATTGGAGAGTGGCCCCCCTCAACTTCAATGTCGCTCAAAAACTGGATTGGCACGGTGGATTTACTAGGTACCAGAGTTCCGCGTCTTCCTGTTTCTTGCGTTATCTGCGTGGCCTCACCCATGAATTCGAAACTGACTTTCGCTTCGTTTGTTTTGGTGTTTATAAATATTTGATAGATGAATTGCTGACTGTTTTCTCCCAGGTCTTTCAGTACTTTTAACTTTCTCGATTGATTTATCGAGTAGTTGTTCACTGAGGCAGGGTCACAATCTCCAGTTGATCCATTGGTATCGTTTTTATGTTCAATCGAGACATCAATTGTTCCGCCACCAGAATAAATAGCAATGAGGTCACCATCTTTGTTTTTTGCCTGTTCTTTTCGCCACTTAGCGATTTCTTCCTCGGCTTTCTGTCGAATATCTGCTGGTAGAGATTTCATCATTTCTGCATCGAAACCAGGAGGATAACCGCCAGTTTCGCGGCTGTCAATCAGTTGCATTAAAAGTCCATTTGATTCAAGTTGGCCATTGCCAGATCGGCTTGTTTGCAGATCTGATGCTTGTCTGCCTGTTTCATAATCAAATTGCGCTCTGAGTTCACCGACCGCGTTTGCTTCAATATAGTCTTTGATTTTCAGAGTGTTGTATCGACCACCTTTCCAGTTCATCCGGTAAAGGGTTTCAAAAACAGCATTCATAACAGAAATCAGGGCATTGGCTTTTCCTCCTCCAGCGGCGACGGTAGAGGGCGTCAGTCCACGAATTCCTGCTGCGGTAGTAAATGCATCAACCATGTCTTGCCCCATTTCTGTTTCTTTAACTTGAGGCCACGCTTCGACTTGGAGATTGCGCATGTAGGGGATGACTAACTTCTTATCAAGAGCTTTGCGCCGCTTGGCACCAACTAATGTCAATTTAGTTACGCCATCTGAATCGGTTCTCAGCTTACTTATGTCACCAGTTCCTTGTTTGACAAAGACGATTTGGTTGTCCGTATTGTCACGTGGCTGTTGGATTTCCCATTTATGAATTCCTGTGAGTGGTTGAGATTTGGGAGAATCAAAATCGAGTGTTCCACCGGTGAGAGTGTTCAGAATCAGTCGATTATCTTTGAAGAAATTTTGGATTTCCGATCCGTCAATATAGAATCTCGCTTTGAGCGTCCGTTCTTGTCCGCCAGAACCATCGAGCAATCTTTCCATGGGATTTCCGGGCGGGAGAATGGTGAGTTCACCTTTGAGATACGCATATGTACTGATGAATTTTACAATTGATCCGACTGCTCCCATGGCGTCACCTACTTTGCCGATATTCTCGGTGATTGTCCCGGCTTTTTCTGGGGCAAGACTTTCAATGATCATGTCTCTGATCTGGTTCATCCATTGACCCATGGCGTAGTTGCCCGCATCTTCTGTCCAACCATTGGGGAACATAGCGGATTGCAAGGGGGCCAGGGGATTAACTGAAGCGAAAAGATCTGCGGTTGCAAACGGTTTGCGTTTTGCGAGTTCGCTACGAGCGGGCGTCAGAACGGTTTCGGTGACAAGCCGAGTGAGGAATAGGAGCTGAATGGAATCAAGTTTGGCATCTTGACTCGCCCCTTCCAACGAGCCGCATCCGTTGTTCACGCTTAGTTGATAGATGAATTGACGCAAGGCTCTCATGCCGGCTTTGGGGTGACGTCGTCCAGACGTGAAAAATTCCGTTGTGTAGGTGAGCGAGGAAAACTTGGGAGCGAAGTTTCGCCAGGAGTAATCGAGTCCTTTAGACCAATCCACGAATCCAACGGTTGCAGCTTGTGAATGTAAGACAGCATAAGTTGGAATGTCGCTGATTTCTAATGTGAGCCCGATGCTTTGCTCAGGTGCCGGTGCTTTCACGATTGCGCCAGTTGAATCTCTGAGGGTGAATCCGCATAACTCGGCAGCTTCTCGGATAAGCCTTTCAGATTCCTGAGGAGTTATGTCAATTGCAGCTTTGGTGAGATCGGGTTGATCGGGATAGAGTTGTTCAGCGATTTGGGCGAGGCGGAGGTGACGAGCTTGTTCTTGATCATCGAGTTGGATGTATTTATCGGTTGATGGATTTGATTGAGAAGGATTAGTAGTATTGGTTTGGGAGGGTATTGCTGGATTAGAAGTGGTTCCGGTTCCGGCGGCAGAGTTGGGATTAGATGAATTGGCCTGGGTGGTTGGATTGCTTGAGGCGGTTGTGGTTGTAGTGCCAGGGAATGAGCCGGGAGCTGATCCGGATTGCCCTTTGACTGTCCGGAGCATATCAAGAGTGTCAGTGAGCGCTTTGGTTTGGAGCTCCAGCGATGTTGAAGTGAAATTTGCCCAATAGGTGTTTTCCGGGGTGGATAAAACGAGTCCGCCGCTATATTCAGTTTGCGAATTCAACGACAGGCTGGCGGTGCGATGCCAGATTGTTGATTCACCGATTTTCACTTCGACGTCTGGTGTGAGGTTTGTGACGGTCCATCCTCGCACAAATCGATCCCATTGTTTTCCGAGAAATTCTTTTCCGTTTGCGTTTTTGCCCCAACTTTCGATCGTTGTTCGGATTGTGTTTTTGCCTGAGCTTTGGGTCAGGAAGACCGACTTATTTTTGACCTGGACGGCATAACCAGGTTTGGATTGAAAGGAGAAATCTTCAGCTTTAATGACTTCTCCCGATTGTCCGATTCCGGCGGTGAGCATGACGAGGGCAGATATCATGTTAATGGTTCTATTATACGGAAAGACGTACTGAATCGGGACAGAGAATCTTGGGAATTAACAGTTGCTTTGCAAAGGCTTATGAGCAGATCAATTGGAAATCGCCCACTCCAACATCAAGTTAGAAGTGGGCGTCATTCTATTGAAAAATTTTGTTGTTCTAATGCTTAGTAATAAGAGAGGCTTGCGATTCCGAGCGAACCTGCGCTTGTCGTTGAATAGTCGCCGACGATCACACCACCGTGATTGATCCATTGTGTGAAAATCAGATTGGACAGCGGGGCACCAGCATCAACTTTGACCAAGGTGCCGCCTTCATTTTTCATTTCCCGCCCTCCAATGAGCACCGAGGCTCGAGAACCTGCGATCACGAGTTCGATATCATAATAGGATCCATATCCAGACGGCTCATGGAAGTATTCCGTGGTCTTTGGGATTGGAATCCACTCAGTGCCTGCTCCGGAAAATGGGCTTGTTATAACTCGGAAATACCTTTGCGTACCACTTAAATTATGGGCAAAACCGATACCGAAGAAATACCCTCTGATATCTTGAATCCCAATCATTGCTCCCGGTACGGGAGAATCTGAAATGATATGCCACCCAGCAGAAAAAACGAGTTTTGCCCGAATTGATGATCCAACGCGAAAGTCGATGGACGGATCACGCCGGGAATAAACACGGTAGCCAGCTGTGCCTGCGTTTGCGGGGTTGTTCCAGTTACCATTACTATTATGAGTTTCCAAGTTCAAATAGGCCAATTTTGAGGTCGGCAAATCTAGGGTTGAGATTGATGGTAGTGGCATTTGAGCGTTTGTTAAGTTGGTTCTGAGTTCCCATCCCCAATAGGTTCCATTCAGGCTAGGATGGTCGGGGAGCACGGAATTGATCGTGTTTGTGAAGACCATTCCGCCGGCGGCAGTGGCGAAGCTGGCGGCGAAGATTGCGGCAAGTGAAAAGAGTTGCTTTTTCATGGGGTTAGTATACGGATGTTTTGGCTTTTGGTGTTCTTTTTGAAGGTGGTTATCGGGGACTTGGCGGGGTAAAATTGGGTTGTGAATCGGCGGGATGTGACGGTTCGGGTTTTTGATTCGGTGGAAGCGGCGGATGAGGCGGCGCGGCATATTTTATGTAACAAGCTGAATCCGATCAGTTGGCCTGAAGGATGGATTTAGTATCGTGGGTACAGTGCCCGCTCGGATTATGTAGTCAAAACGGGCATCATGGAATTTTCAAGGGCAACCAAAGAAAACTTAATAGTAAGATAAGCTGTTGATGGCTATGTATCCCGAGCTCGTTGTTGAATAGTCACCAACGACGACTCCGCCGTGATTGATCCAGTCGGAGAATATGAGGCTTGTGAGAGGTGCACCGGCATCTACAACGAGAGGAAACCCGCCCGTGTTTTTCATTTCACGACCAGAAACCAAAATTGATGCGCGTGAACCTGCGATCACCAGTTCAACATCATAGAAGTTGCCAGCAGGCAATCCAGGATCATTAAAAAATTCATTTGTCTTTGGAACGGCAACCCATGGCGAACCGGCCCCGGTAAATGGATTTGTTATGATCCTCACATATCTTTGCTGGATTGTTGAATTCCACGCAAATCCAATTCCAAAAAAGTAGCCTCGATTGTCTTGGATGCCGATCATCTGACCCGGAACGGGTGATTCTGCAAGAATACTATGTCCAGCGGCATAATCTAAACGTGCACGAACTGATGATCCAAGGCGGAAATCTATCGAAGGATCGCGACGCGCATAGACTTGGTAGCCAGCTACCCCTGGACTAGCTGGGTTATTGAATGGAGTGTTGCCCGTACTCAGGATTAAGCTCTTTTTTACAGACGAAGAAGTGTTAACATCAACAATATATGGACCACTTGGGAAATTAGTTCGATATGTCCATCCCCAGTAAGTTCCACTCAGGCTAGGATGGTCGGGCAGAACTGTATTGATCGGATCCGTAAAAACCATTCCCCCTGCGGCGGTGGCGAAGCTGGCGGATAGGAGAGCGGCTAGTGAGAAAAGTTGCTTTTTCATGGGGTTAGTATACGGATGTTTTGGTTATAGGTGTTCTTTTTGAAGGTGGTTATCGGGGACTTGGCGGGGTAAAATTGGGGTTGTGGATCGGCGGGATGTGACGGTTCGGGTGTTTGATTCGGTGGAAGCGGCGGACGAGGCGTCGCGGGAGGCGTTGCGCCGGATGACGGGGGAAGAGCGGATGGCGATGGTGTTCGCGATTTCGGGGTGGGAACTAAATGGGAAGATAGAGCGATGTTATCGGGTTATTGATTGCTCTCAAAGTTGAGTTCTTGGTGGTTGGTTCGCATGCGTTGGCGTTCCATGCCCAGCCGCGTTACACGGAGGATATTGACTGTTGGGTGGCTCGGAGTTCAGAAAATGCTGGGCGAATTCGAGTGGCTTTGGAAGAGTTCGGGGTTGGGCTCGATGAATCGGCGATTCAGCAATTGACGGAAGATAAGCGGTTGTTGCAGATTGGGATACCGCCAAGACGGGTAGACATTTTGACGTTTCTAAATGGGTGCGAGTGTGGAGTGGCTTTGGGCCGTGCAGTTGTTGGGGATTTATCAGGTTTAAAAGTGCGGGTGCTTTCGCTCGAGGATTATGTGTTGACGAAGAAGGCTTCGGGTCGGGCCAAGGATTTGTTGGATTTGGAGCTGTTGCGAGATCAGGTTGTGGAGTTGCCGGGAGATTGTTCCGATTAATTTTGCTGCAATTTGCGATATTTTTGAGGTCGGAGCGAGATAGAATGTGTTGACCAAATTACCGGAATGTACCTAGATAAGAGTGAACTCATTCATGATGTGATTATCGAAAGCAGAAATTGTACTGCGTTGTTTCCACCTGGAACTAACTTAATAGACATAGAATCTGCACTATATTTAAACAGTGCTCTGAGGGACTTCTTGATCCGAAATGGTCAGCTAAGCAATGAATTTGACAGAAAGGGATTCTGGAATGAATATGCCCAGGTTTTTAAGGGGGCAGGTCATACTGATGCCTATTGCGATACGAGGAGCGAAGTGTATGTTCCGCTTTCTGAACGACATGACGGAGATATCTTAGAGGCCATAGATCGTATAATAAGCTCTATATCAACTATGGAACTCACCAATTTTGTAGCTGCAGATAAAATTGAGGCGTTTTTAAAAATGTTTTTTAGCACATTTATTGAAGAGTCACTAATCCCTCATGTTTTAGCCAAAGTCTTGTTTATATATCACAAGTTACATGTCTACGGATACATGATGATGGGTTTGTCAGGGGTTGAATTTGTCTCTGGTCGAAGAAATGTTGCAGTCGATATTGAAGAATATTACAGTACAACTGGCAGCTATATTTTGCGTCTATCAATCGAATATAAGTCGCTTGCAAAAGTAATTTGTAAACTATATCCAGATATTGTGGACTATGGGCTTAGATTATCTAGGTACATGATAGCCAACAATAATGTTGAGAGTGTTTTGAGGAAAATTAGGGCCGATATGGCCTCTGTTGATATGAGTCTGAATGCTATTTCTCACAGAGAGTTCGAAAAACTTGTTGCGGAGATTATGCTTGAAAAGGGTTTTACAGTCGATTTAACTCAAAGAACACGAGATGGGGGAACTGACCTAGTGTGTTGTACGAGTCTTCAGGAATTTAGCTTTAAGATGATTGTTGAAGTAAAACACTATCAAGGGAATGTCAGTGTTAATTTAATACGGGAGATAGTTGGAGCAAATTCTCAATGGCAAGCAGACAAAATGGTATTTGTGGCTTCATCTGGATATTCTGCGGATGCCTTAGCTTTTGCAAATTTACCAGCGCATGTCGGAAAATTGCAATTGCATGATCGAGATGATGTGCTTAAGTGGATAAGAACTAACTAGGTGGCCCCGCCGGTTTGGACTCGCCAGAGGGCGGCGTAGAGGCCGTTTGAACCCGTGAGTTCACTGTGGGTGCCGGATTCGATGATACGGCCATTTTCAAGAACCCAGATTTTATCTGCATCACGAATTGTTGATAGCCGATGCGCGATCATGACGGCGGTGCGGCCTTTGGTGACGACAGCGAGGGAGCGTTGGATGGCGGCTTCGGTTTCGTTATCGACCGCGCTGGTGGCTTCATCGAGCACCAAGATCACAGGGTCTTTGAGGATGGCGCGGGCGATGGAGATGCGCTGGCGTTGACCGCCGGAGAGCTTTTGACCACGTTCGCCGACGATGGTGTCGTAGCCGTTGTGGAGTTGGAGGATGAAATCGTGGGCTTCGGCGGATTGGGCGGCAGCTTCGATTTCTTCTTGAGTGGCATTGGGTTTGCCGTAAGCGATGTTTTCGCGGACGGTGCCGTGGAACAGGAAAACATCTTGGCTGACGAATCCCATTGCGCCGCGCAGGCTGGAGTATTTCAGGCTCTGCAGGTCTTGACCATCGAGGGTGACTTTGCCGCTGATGGGATCGTGGAAGCGGAGTAGGAGGCGGATGATGGTGGACTTTCCGGAGCCGGTTGCGCCGACGATGGCGTGGGTTTCACCGGTGGGGATGTGCATGGTGATGTCGTTGAGGACGGGAGTGCCTTCGACGTAAGCGAAGGTGACGTTTTCGAGCTTGATTTCGCCTTTTGGGGCGGTGGGGAGGGTGGATTGCCCTTCGACCATTTGGGGTTTGGTTTGCAGGAGGTCGTTGATGCGGTGGGTGCTGGCGAGGAATCGTTGGAATTGGTCGAGGGTTTCGCCGAGACCGGTGAGGGGCCAGAGGAGGCGTTGGGTCATGAAAACGAGGACGCTATAGACGCCGACGCTGAGGGTGCCGTTGAGGGCGAGCCAGCCGCCGACGAGGAGGGTGCAGGTGAATCCGGTGAGGATGCCCATTCGGATAAGGGGCACGAATGCAGCCGAGAATTTGATGGCGTCTTGGTTGGCCTCGCGGTAATCGTTGCTGACTTTGGAGAGTCGGTCGGCTTCGCGCGGTTCGGCGGTGAAGGCTTTGATGGTGGTGATTCCGCCGATGTTGGTGGTGAGGGTGCTGCTGAGTTCGCTGACGGCTTCGCGGACTTTGGTGTATCGGGGTTTGAGTCGTTTTTGGTAGAAGACGCTGCCCCAAACGATGAGGGGGATGGGGATCATAGCGAGGGCGGTGACGAGCAGG
The DNA here is from genome assembly GCA_046154445.1 of Fimbriimonadaceae bacterium. Lineage (GTDB taxonomy): Bacteria > Armatimonadota > Fimbriimonadia > Fimbriimonadales > Fimbriimonadaceae > UphvI-Ar2. The sequence goes on from JBJXDW010000068.1 coordinate 20,735, forward strand.
GATGATGCGGCGAATACGGCTCCGACGAGGATGATGTTCCAGAAGAGGCGGATGAAGTTGGAAGCGCCGCCATCGAGGAATCTTTCGAGTTGATTGACGTCGTCGTTGAGGATGCTCAGGAGTCCGCCACTGCTCGTGTCTTCGAACCAACTGACTTCGAGAGATTGGACGTGGGTGTAGAGTTTTGTTCGGATTTCGTGTTCGATGGTCTGGCTGAGATTGCGCCAGGTTATGGCGGAGAGGTAGCCGAAGGTGCTTTCGAGAATCCAGACGAGAACATTGATGGCGGCGAGGATGAGGAGTTGTTGCCAGCGGTCGGTGATGCCGAACATGGTGGCGAACATGGATTCTTTGCCTTCGACGATGACATCGATGGCGACGCCGATGAGGATTTCTGGCGCGACATCCATGACCTTGCCGAAGGTTTCATAGATCGTGGCAAGGATGACTTTTGGTCGGTGGGGTTTGGCGAATTGCCAGAGCCAGGGGATTCCTGCTTGGTTCATTGGATTCATTGATCTTTGCATGATTTGGGATTTGGGATTGGGGCGGGTCGTTGCATCAGTTTGATGCTGGGCTACGTTATAAAGGGTGAGCTATGGAACATGAGCCGATCTTGGATCGCGAATTAGGCCGTCAGTTGACGGAGGCTTTGCGAGCAAATAATGATTTGTTAGAGCGCCAACTAAAGCTTGGGGTGAATTGGAGGATTCATATTCGTAATGGGTTGATTCAGGGTTTTAGTTTTGCGGTGGGGGCTTCGATTTTGGTTTCGGGTTTGATTTGGGCGTTGAAGCCTTTGCGGGGGATAGAGGGTTTGCGGGAGCCGATTGAGCAGCTGAGTCAGGAGTTGCAGCGTCGAGGTCGTTAGGGGAGTTGGGCGGCGATGCAGTCGATTTCGATGAGGCAGCCGTTGTGGAGAGGGCCGCTGGTGATGATCGCGCGGGCGGGTTTGTGATCGCCAAAGAAAGCTCGGCAACAGTCGTTGACGGCGCCCCAGTGTTCGATATTAGAGATAAATATGTTGAGCTTGAGGACTTGAGATTTACCTGATCCGGCGGATTCGAGGATTGTCTTTAAGTTTTGAAGGCACAGGTTAGTTTGATCGGTGATGTTATCGGAATTGGGTTTGCCATCTGTTAAGGGGAGCTGTCCGGAGACATAGACAGTTCCGTTGTGGACGATGGCGGGGGAATAGTGCCCGCCGGGGGTGGGTAGAGAATCAGGTTGGATTGTTTTCATTGGTTTTTTCGAATGATTTTGCCGTTGCGTGCGCCGGTGGGTTTGCCGTTGGATAAGGTGATTTGGCCGGAAACGATGACGGTTTTGACGCCGGTGCTAAGGGCACGAGGGTCGGTCGGGGTGGCGTGATCTTGAATGGTTTTGGGATCAAAAATAGTGATATCGGCGATGGTGTTGGGTTTGAGTTCGCCCCGGTCGACGAGACCGAATGTGCGGGCGGTGAGGGAAGTCATTTTTCGAATAGCTTCGACGAGATTGATTGTTTTGCGTTCACGGACATATCGTCCGAGAATTCGAGGGAATGCTCCGGCACCCCGAGGATGTGAACCGCCGATACTGCCGTCGCTGCAGAACATGATTCGAGGAGCGCGGATGAAGGTTTCAAGATCGCTTTCTTGCATTGCGGTGACGACGACGGATTGTGAACCTTCGCCATCAGTTGTCCGCTTGAGGATTTCTTGGATGATTGAGATGGGGTCTTTTTTGAGTTCTTTGCTGAGAACATCGAGGGTTTTGCCTTGCCATGTTGGGTCGGGCGTGAATTTTGTGAGCCTTACATTGGCGGGGCCGCCGACATCGGCGAGGGCTTTGACCCAGATGTTCCGATTGTTCCAATCGCGGCTTGGGCTAAGGGCAGCGATTGTGGATTGCCAGTAGGTGTAGGGATAGACGTCGGCGGTGATGGACGGTTGATTTGTGTAGGCAGCGGCTTTGGTGGCTTGTCCCCAGACGGCGGCGGAACCCAGTTTTATGTGGGATATCTGAGCCGGGATTCCGGCATCCTTTCCAATTTTTTGAAGTTCTTGAATGGCTTCGAAGGTTTTATCGGCTTCGTCGCGCATATGGGAGATGTAGAGCCCGTTGTTAGCCTTTGTGGCTTTGGCGAAGGCGATAATCTCTTCGGTGTTGCTGTAATAACCGGGGTCATATTCTAGGCCAGAGCTGAGACCGAGGGCTCCATCCTTCATATCTTGGGCAACAAGTGCGGTCATTTTTTGGATTTCTGCTTGAGTGGCGAGTCGTTTGTAATTTTCTCCGAGGATGTGTCCTCGGATTCCGCCATGCCCGGTGAATGCGGCGAAATTGATTGCGGGTTTGGATTCCTCTATTTCTGCAAAGAATTCGTGAATTGGTTCTGACCAACCGCCATCTTGTCCGGAGACAGCAGTTGTTATTCCCTGGGTGATTTGTGAAACTGCGAGGGGGTCGTCATCGATTCCTCCGGCGGCATGGGAATGAGCGTCGATGAATCCTGGGGTGACGACGAAGTTTTTGGCGGAGATGATTTTTTCGTCTTTGAGGGGGATGAGGTGGGGGGCGATTTCGATGATTCGTGAGCCTTGGATGCGGAGGTCGGCTTTGAACTCGGGTGCACCGGTGCCGTCGATGATCGTTCCGCCTTGGATGAGGATTGAGTAGGTGATTGTTAGGGGGATAAGGGCGGCAAGCATGATTGTTTGATCTTACACTGGATTTTGTGAATCTGGTTTGACATTGTTGAAGGGTAAAACTATGCCAATGGAATTTGATGTCGCGATCATTGGTGGCGGTCCAGGTGGTTCGACGGTAGGTTCGATATTGCGAAAATACGATCCTACAATGAGGGTTGGAATCTTTGAGCGTGAGGTTTTTCCACGGGATCATGTGGGTGAAAGCCAGCTCCCTGGAATTGGCGCCGTTTTAGCGGAAATGGGGGTTTGGGAGAAGATTGAAGCGGCAAACTTTCCGATCAAATTGGGGGCTACTTATCGTTGGGGGAAGAGTAAGGAACTGTGGGACTTCCAGTTCATTCCTAAAGAACAATTCGTTGAAGAAGTTCGCCCAGCTCGATATGTTGGTCAGCGAACGCAGACTGCCTTTCAGGTGGATCGGGCGATTTACGACGAAATTCTGTTGAAGCATTCTGAGGAATTGGGATGCGACGTTTTTCAGGGGGTCGGGGTTGCAATGGTCAATCGAGACGGCGACCGGGTAACGGGACTTGAGCTGACTGATGGACGAGTCGTTGTTGCAAAGCATTACATCGATGCCAGCGGTCACAGTGGGATTTTGCGTCGTGCGATGGGGGTGAACATTGATGTCGCAACAAGCCTGCAAAATGTCGCATTTTGGGATTATTGGCAGAATGCGGAGTGGGCGACTGAAATCGGTATAGGCGGGACATTTGTGCAAGTTATGTCGCTGGGGTATGGATGGATTTGGTTCATTCCCTTGGGGCCAACTCGAACAAGTGTAGGGTTAATTGTTCCGGCTGACTATTACAAGAAGAGTGGCGCACGTCCTGAAGAACTATATCGAAAAGCTCTTGGCGAAGATGATCGAATCAGGCATTTGATGAGAGATGCGGTGAGTGAGGAGAAGTTTGAAACGACCAAAGATTGGTCATTCATGGCAGATCGACATGCGGGTGAAAATTGGATGTTGGTTGGAGAAGCAGGAGGTTTTGCAGACCCGATTCTCGCTGCGGGCATGACTATCACTCATATTAGTGCGAGAGAAGCAGCGAACACAATTTTGGAAGCGCGGCGTGGGCGACTCCCGGCGGAGTGGCTGCGCGAACAGTATGATATTCGGCAGAAACGCAGGATTAGGAATCACATTCGCTTTGCCGATTTTTGGTACACATCAAACGGTCAATTTACAGATTTGCAGGATTTAACTGCGCAGATCGCTAAGGATTCCGGTCTTGATCTTGATCCGGCGAAAGCTTGGCAGTGGATTGCACAGGGTGGTTTTATCGACGAAGATTTGAGTTTTGGTTCAGGTGGATACACGCTTGAAGCACTCAAGCGCTTGCCCAATTTTCTCAACGACTATGAAGTTGAGTCGGTTTTGGTTGGTAAGAACCGATTGGAATTAAAGATCGATGATGCTGATATTGTTACTCGTGCTTTCTATGGTGCTGGTAGTGTGGAGCGTATTGAGGGGTTTTCTCGAGATGGAAGAATTCTGCCACTGAGGTGGGTGATTCAGCCGTTAATCAATATTTTGAGGGTCGAAAAGTCTCTTGGCGGAGTTCTGGAGAAATTGGAAGCTATGCGAGAAACTATGCAGGTTGATGAAGGGAGAAAAAATTTATTTATGTCGGCCTCACTGCGAGGTTTGGAAGCGATGGTGACGGATGGGTGGGTAATTGCAAGTTATGACCCTTCGTTTTCGCGAGTTGAGCTGAATGAGTTGTATTCCGGATTAGAGTGGAGTGATGATCTCACAGTAGGTCCGGCTATCTGAGATTAAGTTGTTGTTCAGTTGTGAGATATTCGCGGCTGACATAGTCGGTGGACTTCCACTGGTTGTGGCAGTTTTGGCAATTTGGGAGGTTGTGTTTTTTGAGTTCAATTTTTGCGTCGGGGGCGTAAACGAGGTATTGCCAGTCGCCGCTTTCTGGTGATGTTCCGGCGGGGAGTTTGTACATTACGCTTAAAAAAACTGCCTCGCCTAAAACTGGATCTTCTAATCTTGCTTTGACGATGATTGTGCCTTCCGGAAAATGAGGAGTTCTTTCGCCTAGGAAACATGATTCACCAACTTTGTTGACAAAGATTGCAACATATCCTTCCGTTCCGATTTGTTTAGTTCCGAGCTCAGACCTAAAATCCATTAACTCTTTTGATGGATGACTCGATATTGTGGCTGTCCGATTTGGGGGCAGGCACATCATTTTCCATGTTCCATCTATATAGGGGCGAGTGAGAGTGACTTCTTTCCAAGACTTGAAGTTGGAAATGTCTGGTCGCATTATTGGCTGTTTTAAATCGACTTTGGTTCGTGTTTGCGCGGAACATGACACTAAAGCAATGGTTAATGTGGTGACTAGAAGTAGTGATTGAAGTATTGTGGGCCGCAACACCATTTCTACAACAATAGTCTCAGTTTTAAAGTTCCTAGTTGACTTGGAAATGTTCAAGAATTTGTTCAAAAACTGGTTGAATGTTTTGCCAGCGTTCGTTTTTGGGGTCTTCTTGAAGATCGCAGAACCGGTCGATATAAAGCCATGCGGCGATGCGGTAGGGGTCAAGTTTGAGAGCGGTAGAAAGTCGGTTAATGCGGTTTTTCGTAAAGTTGTACAAATCGGGATGAGTGGGGATTGTGTTGATAGGATTGCGGAGGAATGCTACACATTCAAATGCGGGATCACCGACCAGACCTTTGGGGTCGATCGGTCGATATAGATTGGTCTTGGGGTCGAAGAGGATGTTTTCATGGTGGAGATCACCGTGGAGGAAGACTTTTTCGTGGGGAGTTTTGAGGAGTTTTTGGGCGATTTCGGGAGGGTTTTGATAGTAGGATTCGAGTGACAGGCAGTTAGTAGTGTTGAGGGTTCGCAATTTTAGTGCGAGGTCGATGAACGGGGGTTCGTCGGATGGAGTGCCGTCGCTTTCTTTTGGGAAATGGGGGCTTAGCGTGTAACAATTTGTATTGAGGTTTTGGTTGCCGAGGATGCGCTCCATGATCAGAGACCCAGTTGGTTCATGATGGGCATAGATTTTTGGGCCGCCTATGGATTGGAGTTTGATGGCGGCGAATGCGCCGGATGTTTGCTCTTCGCCTTGGAATGGGAATTTAAGGATGAGGGGGCCGTTTGTGAAGATTCGGGAGCAGTATCCGGGCGGGAGTTCTTCGGTTGGTGTGAAGTTGCTTGCTTTGGCGAAGGCTTGGATTTGGGAAGGGAGCATTGAATTGTTCAAAGGTCGGGTTTGAAAAGTGGTGGCCCGGCACCGAGTGCATGTCTACTTTGATCTGTAAACGGTGCCAGTAAGAGAATCATCAAAAGAGTATTGTCTACGTCTGGATCTACGTACATCGTGTAAATGATTTTCTCCCGCGTTTCTGTGTCTTTCCAGGATTCGACTAGATAGCCGAGAGGTTTGGCAATGCCAGGTCGGCATAGCTGATGTCCGTGACCGTGTAACTTGATAGTAAATGACTGACCTCGATAATTGAACGTTGAGGTTTGCTCGTTGAAGTTCAGTGAAAGTTGAATATTGAACTCTCTGAATGTTATTGTAAATGGAGGAAATCGCGGCCACGATATTCCGTGTACACGGACTGAATCTGACTCGTTAAATTCTGCACCTGTCTGCCAATGAAGAAAGTAAAACAACCTTTGATCGTCTTCCTCAACCGTCATGAATCCTGGCCGTGTCTCTTTCACTATGACCCTTCTCAAGTGGGAAAATTGCGCTGTCGTTGCATCGATATAGTTAAATTCATCTGGCACTTTATTTTCTCCACCGAATTGCGACGATTATAGGCTCCATCGATACCATCACTTACCTTGAAACAAGAATTGCGATTATTATTATCCCAATTCCGGCTAGGAAATAGGTGTAATTGTTTTGCCAAAATTTTGCGAGCGACTTGAAAAACGATCTTTGGCTAGGGAGTCGAATTTCTGATAGCGGGAATGATTTGGTGAAACCCCATCCGTCTGATAGCTTCACGGTTCCTGCTTCGTGGTCAACACCTAAGACCGTGCTCATGTGCCAATTATGGACTGGCCAATATGCTTGCACTTTTGCACCAATTTGGAAATCCGCTTGGACAACTTTTTCTCTCGGGAGAGTCACGTCGGCGCCGTTTAGAAATCGGGCTTGGATAACGGAGTTGTTTGCACTAATGACTTCTGCAACGAACAATTTTCCGTCTGGTCGGGGGGCGAAAACTAGGTCACCGATGTTATAGGATATTGGCTGAGAGCTTAGCCTTTCCTGGAGTGCTAGTTCGACGGCTTCGCGTGGGAGGCCAGCTTCTTCTGCGGCTGTCAAAAGCGAGGCAGTTTCCGACTCAGTGTCGGAATTCGTTTCATTGTGGATTTGCCCAGCTCGTTGAAGTATTGCTTTGATGTCGTTTTCGTTCAATTCACCCACGCATAGAAATACAGTTGAAAAGCACAGAAGGATTCATCAATGGTTCGAATGATTAACCTCTGCGGATGAGCTGAATCAACATGAACAGAGCGCCGGCAACCGCTATGATTGCAACCTTGTGACGATCCCAGAGGTTGACGAGTTGGGTTTGGAGGCTATTGGAATGTGTTTTTGGTGGGATTGTGCGGACTTCGGCGAGAGGGAATGACTTTTCGGATCCCCAGCCGTCGGAGAGGCGAAGCAGTCTGTTGGGTTTATCGAAAGCGATGACGGTGCATGTCCACCAGCCAAAATTTGGCCAGTTTGCTTGAACCTTGCAACCGGGATTAAATTGAGCGACTTGTGCCTGTTCGCTGGGAAAAGTAGCTTCACTGCCATTGAGGAATCGGGCGGTTGTTTGTCCGGCGGATGAATGGAGGAATTCGGCGACGTAGAGTTTTCCGTCGGTTGAAGGGGCGAATATGAAGTCGCCGGGGGTGGCTTTAAGTTCTTGGGCTTCGAGCCGTTCGCGGAGTGCCTGTTCGACGGCGTCACGGGGGAGTCCGGCTTCTTCGGCGGCTTTAATGAGGGCTTTTTCGTCTGACTGCTCTTCTGTGGTTGCGCCGATGTGGATTTGCTCGGCGCGTTTGAGGATTTCCCGGATTTCGTTTTCGTTCAGTTTCGCCACTTCGGTTATTTTAGATTACGGTGGGAGTGGGGTTTGGGTTTTCTGTTGCTTGTGAAGTCCATCATTTGAAGAAACAATGCGCAATCATTCTAATGAACTGACTTTGGTTGAAAGACTTCGACATTGACACCGGGGGAGTAGAGGATGCTGTCCCAGTGGGTTGAGTGAGGGAGGCCGGTGGTTGAGGTGATCATCGATTCGTGGCAGCTGGCGAAGGTGGGTTTGATGAGTTGGTAGGGGGCGTGGTGGACTTGGCCGACTATGAGTTTGCCGCGCAGCATTGAGAAGAGAAGGTAGCGTTCGGCGAGCCAGAATTCGAACGAGCCGAGTTTGGCGGGTTCGGGGGTGCCGGGGTGGTGGACTTCTGCTTTGTAGGCGGCGTTCGAGTTGCTTGCGCGGGTACCGGAGTAGATGGTTTTATCGGCTTGGAGTTGGATTGTTAGGCTCGCTTTTAAGTAATTGAGCCCGAAGAGGTTTCTCGCTGTCGTGATGGCAATTTGGTCGGTGCAGTCGAGGGAGCAGAACCAGACGCCGGGGGTTCCGTCTGGTGTTGTGACGTAGGTGCGGACATTTGTTTCGGGGATGTAGCGATGGTTTGGGAGGGGCGGGAGGTGGTTGAGGCGGACGTTTTCCATCCAGAAAGGAACGAATCCGATGTAGGCTTTGCCTTGATAAGATTGAACTTGGAGACCCGGAGGGAGGAGGGGCTGGATGAGTTCAGGGGCGAAAGCTCGGTGGAAGAAGGTGAGGTTATGCCAACTTTGGCGCATAATGGGGCGTTGGTTGGGTCGGGCGCGGAGGGATTCGAGTTTGGGGAATGGGTTTTGGTCGATGGATTTATTGTGAATGAGATTGCCGTGGCTGTTGGTCCTGCAGGGCGTTTTGCGTTGCGTAGTAATTCCATGGGTCTGAGGCGAAATCGCACTTGGTTTGATAGAGTGCGTGATTTTGGCAGACGATTATGGGATTGGTTTGACGGCTTGTATCTTTGTTTTGAAGGGTTTAGAGTGTTGTGGGAGTTGGGCTGTTTTGTTTGGAGATGCGTCGTGGGGATTTTTATGTTTTTCTGAGTGCAGTTCGGGTTGGTGATATGCGAAAACGAAAGAAACGTGAGTATTGGTGGGAGAGGGAGTTGGGCGAAACTCCCTGGTGGTGGTTTTTTTCGGCTGTGATCGACTTCTTTTGGTTTTGGCGTTAGCCGATAATTTTGTCTAGTTCGGCTTGCTTGATGAACTGGGGGCGGTAGGTGATGTTGCGGTTTTTGAGCTGGCGATAGAACGCCCTCATGTGGTTTTCTGAACCGCGTTTGAGTTCATTGAGTACGGTGAGGATTTTTTGGTTCTTAGTTTCGGTCATCGATTTGTTGATATCAAAAATGTCTTTGTCTTCGATTGTGGCCCCGACGTTGAGGGCATCGTTGAGGGATTTCTTGCCCTTTGTGACGAGGTCATCGTGAAGTTTTTGGAGTTCTTGATTCTTGAATTTGCCGGGGGTTAAGTCGCGGTTTGGGTCGGGGAGTTTGAACTCGATGAGGAGTTGCCGGACGGATTCGGTGTGGGCAGCTTCGGCCCTAGCGATGTTCTGGAAGATGCGCATTAAGTGCGCTTTGCCAAGGGTGTTATAAACATCGAGAGCAAGCTTTTCTTCTTGTCTCATGTAAGTGAGTAAGTCAACTTCGGCGGGGGCGAGTTGTGTGAGGGCTGCCGCGAGGATAATCGTTGTGATCATATAAGGAGAGAGTCGGCGTTTGCCTGTGAGGGTTTTGTTTCTGGGACGCTCGTAGTGTAACTGGGCGTAGGATAGGGAGATGGATGCAAAGGATTTGGGGACGGTGAATAGTGATTTGATGACCGGGCGGTATGGCGGGGCGGGGGCGAGTGCGGCCTGGAAGTCGGTTATGGATCTATATTATTTGGACAGGATGCCAGAGGCTTATCAGTTTGCGCTTTCTTTGGGAGCGGGGGATTTGGCGTTCGGAACGCGGATTTATCGCATGGTTGAGGCGGAGTTCCGGGCTCGGGAATATGGAGAGATTCGAGAGTTGGGGGATATTTTGCGGATTGAGGGGCCAAAAGGGATGCCGATTGAGGGGTGGGAGTTTTTTGAGAGTGCGGTTCGTGAGGAGTTTGCGGCGGTTTGTCAACGATTGGGATATGAGCCGGTGGAGAAAGTATTGGTTTCTCTCATGATTCCGGAAAGTGATGCGCCGTGGACGCCTTATCGCCATGGGTTTTGCGTGGATAAGGAGCCTTATGAAAAGGTGTGTTTGCCGTTGGGATTGATGGGTGATGAGCGGCAGTTTCGGTCGGCATTGCGGCATGAGTTTGCGCACGTTGTGAATTTAAATTTGGCGCAGGGGCAGATGGGAAGCTGGATGGAGGAGGCGATTGCGATGCGCATGGGAGATGAGTTTGATGCGCGGTATTTGAACCAGTTGCGCCAAGGTGCACCGATTTGGATGGCACCGCGCGAGTTAAGTGATACGTTTTCGGGGGATCGCCGAGGAGAGGTGCGGGAATCAGTTTGGTGGGCGTATCAGCAGGCGGGAGTGATTGGTCGTTATTTGAGTGAGATCAAAGGCGAACGGGCGCTGGGGGATTTGGCGCGGGGGTTTGCGAACAACTCGGTTTTGCTGGATATCAAAATGCGTTTGCTTGGTCAATCGGCAGAGGATGAGGCGTTGAGGGAGGTTTTTGGGAAGAGTGAGAAAGAGGTGTATTTGGCGGCACTGGAATGGGCTAAGGGTCAGTAGAATGGCTTTATGATTGCGGCGTTTTTTGCGATGGCTTCGGGGTTGGTTCAGGAACCAGTTAGGAAATCGAGTTTGACGGGAGATATCCGGGTTCATGAAGCGTTTGAGAGCAAAATTTTGGGGAATAATCGCACGATTCGGGTTTGGTTGCCGCAGAAATATGATGCGAAAAAAGCGGGTGGTTATCCGGTGATCTATTTTTGTGATGGGCAGAATGTTTTTGATGGGATGACGAGTTTTATACCGAACCAGGAATGGCGGGCGGACGAGACGGCGCAGGCTATGGTGGAGGCAGGTTTGATTCCGCCGGTGGTTTTGGTGGCGATTGATAATGCGGGGATGAAGCGTGCGGATGAATACTTGCCGACAAAGATGACCCGAAAGGATGAGAGTATGGGTGGGGAAGCGGATAAATATGGTGATTTTTTGGTCAAGGAATTGAAGCCATTTGTTGCATCTCACTATGCAGTGAGTAAGGATTCTAAAAAGACGGGAATGGTTGGGTCGAGTTTTGGGGGGATTGTGACGTTTTATCTGGGGACGACTCGACCCAAGGAGTTTGGCCTTTTGGGCGTGATGTCGCCGAGTTTTTGGTGGGATGATCAGAGTTCGCTCAAGGCGGTCGGTAACTGGAAGACAAAACCAGACGTTAAGATTTGGATGGATATGGGATTGGAAGAGGGCAAGGAAATGACGGTTCCCGGTCGTGCGATGCGTGATGCCCTGATTGGAAAAGGGTTTGAAGTTGGAAAGAATTTTCGGTTTTACGAGGAATTGAATGCGGGGCACAATGAGCGCGCTTGGGCGGGTCGGCTTGATTTGTGTTTGCAGTTTTTGCTATCGGGGATAGAAGAGTGATCTCGGCTCTGTTTGGTTTGGCATTGGGTCAGGACGTTCCTAAGTTGGGGCTGGAGCGGTTGCAACAAGAAGCCGTGATTGTACGTGGGTTGGTGAAGTCGGATTTAAGCAAATCTTTTTTGGATTCAGCGACAAAATTGAAGCCGATTGAGCGGCGAATTCTTTGGCAAAATCCCGAAACCAAGAAGATATTTACAGATGCAGAGTTTCAGTTGCTCTCAAAGTCGAATCGCGAAGGCTATGAAGCACATGAGTATGATGAGTCGTTTTATTTTAATACGGCCTATGGTTCACCGACGATTTATGAGTTGCCGTTTGAGCAAGCGGCGAAGTTTGGTTTTACTGATTGGCGGGGGAAGAAGGTTGTTGATTTTGGATATGGAATGATTGGTCAGTTGCAGATGATGGCTCATGCGGGGGCGCAGGTTCATGGAATTGATGTGTTGCCGATTTTCTCAAAACTGTATTCGTGGCCGGGTGATACGGGTGCTATGGGGACAGGTTCGGTTTCTATTCATACGGGGCAATGGCCGGCGGATCGGAAGTTGATCGATTCGGTAGGGCGAGGTATAGATTTGTTTGTGGCAAAGAATGTCCTCAAGATGGGTTACATTCATCCTAAGCGGAAGGCTAATCCGAACCAGCTTGTTGATTTGGGGGTTTCGGATCAGGTGTTTTTGAAGTCGTTAGCGGGAGTGATGAAGCCGGGGGGATTGGTTGTGATTTACAACTTGTCTCCGGCACAAGCGCCCGTAGACAAGCCTTATTTGCCTTGGGCGGATGGGGAGTATCCGTTTGATTGGGGGATTACCAAGCTTGCTGGGTTTGAGATATTGGCGAGGGATGTGAAGGATGATGCGGCAGCGCGGGCTTTGTTTTTAGCACTGGGTTATGATAATGGATCCGGGATGGAAGGATTAGAATTGGACTTGTTCACTCATGTGACCGTGTTGCGGAAAGTAAAGTAATTCTGCGGAACGATTTTGGTTTGGTCTGGCTTCGGAGAATACTTTCTGAAGCCAGACCAGTTTCCACTGATGGGTTTAGGTTAGAAGCCGCCGCTGCCGACTTTTGATTTGTCGGGGTTGGTTGGGCGCTTGAGTACCGGTCGTTTGTAGTTAGCTAGGCGTTTGTTGATCTCGGCGATGCCGGCTTCGAGTTGGGCATCTTTACCTTGTCGCCAGAGGTATGGGTCGAGTTCGACAACTTGGTCGGGGTCTACGCCGTGGCCTTCGACTTCCCACTTGTCGCTTGCTGGGTTATAGAATGCGCAGTTCGGGGAGTTGATTCGGCCGCCATCGACGGTAGAGAATCCAAAGGAGGCAACTAGCCCGCCCCATGTTCTTTTGCCGATGACCGGTCCGATCTTTTTATGTTTGAACAGCCAAGGGAACATGTCTCCGCCGGAGCCTGCGAATTCGTTGACGAGCATAACTTTGGGGCCGTAGATCGCGGCGCCCGGAGTCGGCCAATCCTTACCATCGCGAGGAGTGAAAGCTCCATCAAGGGTCTTGGACATTTCATAGACCATGAAGTCTGTGATCAATCCACCGTTGTTGAATCGCTCGTCAACGATCATTCCGTCTTTGTCGTTCTGCGCGTAGTAGTAACGAATGAAGCTTTCCCAGCCGCCGCCGCCGGTGTCCGGGACATGGACATAACCTGCGCGACCGTTTGTCATTTTTGCGACGTATCTTCGGTTATCTTCGGCCCATGCGCGATTGCGGAGTGCGATTTCGCTGGCAACGGGGAGGACGGTGATTTCGCGTGAACCTGTTCCATCAGGATTTGGTCCAATCTTGACTTTGACTTGTCGTCCTGATTTTGCTTCGAGCAATTGATAGATGTCGTTGGAATCAACGAGTTCCTTTCCGTCGATGGCGATGAAGTATTCACCGACTTTGACGTTGAGGCCCGGCTGAGCGAGGGGAGCGTAAAGGCCCGGATTCCATCGTTCACCGTCGTAGATTCGGGCGAGTCGGTACTTGCCGTTTTCAAACGTGTAGTCAGCCCCTAGCAATCCGCCTGGGATTCCGGTTGTACCGGGAGTGTCTCCGCCCGATGCCCAGTTATGACCTACGGAGATTTCGTTGATCATATCGAAGAAGAGGTAATTGAGGTCGTTGCGTGAGGCAATGTTCTCGATGAACGGTTCGTACCTACGGTGCATTTCTTCGGCGTTGATTCCGTGAAGATTTTCGGCATAGAGGAGCATCGGTTCGTTCCGCCAGATTTCATCAAACATGCTTCGCCATTCGATTTTTGGATCGATTTTCACGCGAAGATTGGTGAGTGGCAGACCTGGCCCAGGAGGGGCGGATGGAGCCATAGTGCTGACGATTTGGTATCCGCCGCTCGTAAGAAGCGCCTTTGTTCCGTCGGCTGAAACTGAAATTCCGGAGCCGTTGGCAAATGGGGAAGCCGACCTTGAGGTCATCGACCATTTTAGGATTTGCGGTCCGCCGGCAAGCGGAGCGACTGACGCAAAGAACGTTCCACTTGGTCCAGCTTCGAGAGCAAGGTAATTGCTTTCGGGCATGGGCAACGTGATGATTCTCTGTTCAATTTGGTCGAGATCAATTGTGAATTTTGGTGTTTCGGCAGGGGGCGTGGTAGGAGCCGCTGGTTTTGGCCCATCCTCATCGCTTTCGGGTTGGAGTGGATGAGGAAGGTCTTGCCGGAGGACTACGCAATACATGCTGCTTGTTTTGATTGGATTTGTCAGGCTTGAGATATCGAGCCAACTGAGGGCGGGGCCCGTGTTGGTGCTGGCAAAGAAATACATGTGCTTGCCGTCGCGGTCAAAGATAGGACTCTTTGCATTTGAAAGACCGTCCGTAATTTGGGTTCGTTTTCCGGATTCTGTGTTGTAAACGAACACGGCTTGCATATGGCTATCGAGATCGCGCGCCCAGGTCAGCCACTTTGAGTCGGGGGACCATTTTGCGTTGAACGAGACGTTTGGATCGGTGTATGTTCCGCGGTCAATTTCTGTGTTCTTTCCGGTCGTGACGTCGAGCATCCAGATTCGATTGCGGTTGTCATAGTAGGTTATTTTTGTTGAATCTGGGGACCAATTTGGGGAATAGTAATAGGCGGGGGATTCACCTAAGTCAATGAGCTTTTCAGTATTTGTAGCAACATCCATCAACGCGATCTGTTGCTTTTTGGATTGGTCGGTGAGATAAGCGATGGTCTTTCCATCGGGTGACCAGGCGGGATCGCGGCGATGCACTCCTTGTTGTTCGTTGAGAACTCTCACATCGCCTTTTGCAGCGGGAACGGTTAGAATCCAGCCTCTTGCGGCGACGAGAACTCTTTGACCTGAGGGTGAAATGTTGAGCGATGTGATGTTTTGGGCAACATTTTTGAATGCGACGCGGGTTTGTTGGAAATCGCCGCGGACATTGACATTTACTCGAGTTGATTTCCTTGTTGTCAGATCAAAGAGATGAATTGATCCTAACTTTGCATAGACGATCGCACCTGGACCAGCACTTGCGCTTTTGATGTCAAAGCCGTAGCCGGGAACCTCCTCGGTGACTTTTTTGGTTTTGAGATCATAACTTTGGAGTCCAACTTTTCCTTTGGGGTCGGAGAGATAGTAGATTTTGTTTTCGACCCACATGGGTTGTTCGTCGTTCCAGTCTTTGCGGGGGATTTCGGTGACTTTGGAGTCGGAGAGGTTACCGATCCAGATCGAATAAGCTTGTCCGCCGCGATAGCGCTTCCATGCTTCTTGCCATTTGAATCCGGGAACATAAGCGAGTTGTTTACCATCGGGCGACATTGACGCCATGGTTCCCATTGGGAAGGGAAGAGGCTTTGGAACTCCACCATTTGCGCTTACGGTGAACATCCGTGGGGCTTGGGTGTTGGAGAGCATGGTTGAGAGCATAAGGATTGATGCTCCGTCGTGACTCCAACCGAGGACTCGGTCGGCACTTGGATGATAAGTGATTCTTTTTGGTGCGCCGCCGTTTGCATCTACGGTGTAGACATCGGTGTTGCCATCGTAAGCGGCGGTGAAGGCGATGGTTTTGCCATCTGGAGAGAATCGCGGTTCTGATTCTGTGCCTGGGTAGGTTGTGAGTCGGCTCGCGTCACCGCCTTCTCTGGGGACTGACCAGAGGTCGCCAGCAAATTGGAAAACGATTTTGCTCGCGCTGAGCGTTGGTTGTTGCATCAGCAAGGGATTTGGTCCATCATCAAATTCGCTTTGACTCGTCGCAAGAATGAATGGCAAGAGCATCATGGCTCACCTATTGTGTCTGAAATGTCAGGAAGAAGCACATCGGGAAATTAAAAAATACGAAAAAATCGCCGTTCCAGATCATTGATGCAGATATGGAACGGCGATTAACGAGATCAATTGGTAAGAATTGAGTAAGTTCTGAAGTCGCTGGTCATAGGTGGTTCTTCTCCTCGTTTCTTGGCTTCGGCGAGGTCTTCGAATCCACGTTTGTGGCCTTCAAGGAATTCAGGTGAGCCGATCCAGGCATCGAAGCTTGCTTTATCTTTCCAATAGCTGACAACGAGATAGGGGGCGTTTTCCTCGTGGCATTTGAGGACGTGCATGCCGATGAAGCCTTCTAGCCGGTCGATGGCGTGGGCGCGGGTGCAGAATAGGCATTCGAACCGCTCCTTGTAATGCGGTTTGCAGTCGATGTAGTTGACCGCGACGAATCCGGCGGCGGCTTTTTCTTGGGCGGAGAGACTGGGGTTGTGACCAGAGAATGGGCAGGACTGCGTTGAAGGCGCAGGATGCTGTTCTTGCTTCATAGCATTACTGACATTACCCAGGAAACTATACTTTTTTGTACAGTATCAGTCTTTTTTCGCGTTTTTGAGTTCTGTGATGAGGTCTTGCTGGATCTTTGTGAGAGTGAGGTCTGAGCGGGTTCGTTCGATAACGGCGCGGAGCGCATCGCATGTTCGGCGGAGTCCGCCGGTGAGTCCATCGGGGAAATCGAAAGTGGTGAGATCATCGTAGATTTCTTCCATGTTATGGAGGAGTCGTTCGGCTTCTGGGAGGTTTCCGGATCGCATTTGGTCGAGGACGAACCGTCGCATTTCGGACGCACATTCGCCCATTCCGTTGAGATAGCTGGTTGCGTTGACATTGAGATCGTGGTAAGCGGGGATGGGTTGGCCCTGGGCGAGGGCGAGGCATCCGGCGGCTTCGACGAGCTCTTTTTCGGCATCTTGGAGGTAGCCGGCATATTCAATTTCGGGATGTTGGGTGACTTGCTTGCGTGCTTCGGTGGCTTGCACTTTTGCTTGGTCGAGGAGGGTTTGGGCTTCGGAGAAATTATGCCGGTGGATGTTTTTGATGCATTTACTGGAGGTTTGGATGAGGGCGCGAGATGCTTTGAGGGCTTCTTCCCGGGCGGCGTGTTTTGCCTCCATTTCGGTTTTGAGTTGTTTGATTGTTTCTTCCCAGGCCATGGGGTTAGTTTAGCTTGTTGAGTTCGAGGATCATTCCCCATTCAGGAGTTTCATCGGGTGGTGGGCAGATTCTTTCGCCGATGATTTTTGCACCGAGTGATTGGTAGAGTTGGTGGGCTTTGTGGAGGACTTTGTCGGACCAGATTTCCATGTTTTGGCAATTTTGGGATTGGGCGTAGGCGATGCAGGTTTGGGCGAGTTGGTAACCGACTTGTTTGCCACGGGCTTCTTTTGCGAGGTAGAGGCGGACGAGTTCGCAATCGGCGGCGGCGATTCGGGGTTGGCTATCGATGATTGTGAGTTCGCCGGGTTTTCCGGGTTGGGTGGGGAAGAGTTCGATGCCGACGCAGCCAAGGATGTGGTTGTTTTCTTCGGCGACCCAGAAGTTGTTGGGGGTTTTGTAGTGGGTTTCGATTTCTGAGAGGTCTTTGTTGTATCCTTCGGGATCCCATCCAAAGTTGAATTCGGCATAGACGGTGCTGACAATTTTTTGGATAGCGGATTGGTCTTGTGGGGTTGCGGGTCTGATGTTCATGTGGTCATTATGGTTGGGGTTTTTGGGACCGAGGCGTTTTCGTGGTATGTTTTTGAGCTACGTGGGTCGTTAGCTCAGTTGGCAGAGCAGCTGACTCTTAATCAGCGGGTCACAGGTTCGAGCCCTGTACGGCCTACCACGATTTTGAACCTAAAACCGTCCTTTGGGGCGGTTTTTTTGTTGTTGGGATTTGGGAAAGTGTGTAATTGAGTGTGTAATTCGATATGGCGAGCTAAGTAGCTTGGGAAGACTTGAAAGGCTTAGCGTGCAAAAAAATCTAGACTCTGGAGAAATCGTTTATGATTGATTGCCATATACTGCTGAGCGCATTGATTCCAACGTCCCCTAAATTATTGCTCGGCGATGTTCTTAAGCAGACTTAACCAGGCGAATTTGACTATTTAATGAACTCGCTTTACTGGTACACAATTCCAACCGGAGTAATGAGTGAGTTTGTCGACAAGACTTATCTTAGTTTGGATTTTTATGCAACGGCATATCCGGCAATTATTCGAGATGCGTTGATTGAAGATTCGGGTGATGGAGCGAAATCTTTATGAGCCGATCTCGCTGAAGTGTTTCTGAGTAATGAACAAATTCGCTATTTTGAAGCGCATTGGCCGCGAAGTTCACTGAATATTTTGGCGATCGTATTGCTTGAATATGCGAGTTCCCTTGACGAGTGTCATGAAACTTGTGTCTTCAAATCGCTTGCTGCCCACTTGATCATATAGCGCACAATTATCTGTGAACGACTAAGGATCCGAGGATATAGACCGTGGGATAGGCGACGGCGCCGAGGTTGAGGACAGCTTGGGTGAACTTTGGTTTTTTGGCGCGGAGAAGTTCAACGACTGTTAATGGGATAACAAATGAAGCCCCCTTAACGAGCAGAAAACTGGCATCACCCATCTCTATGAATGGAGCCATAAGCGGGTTTGCTTCACGGGCGATTCCCATCCGGACGGCAAAAAGGGTGTGGGCCATGTCGAGGAAACAAAGTGACACAAGGATAACGGTTGCATTCGTTACGCGGCGAGACAAGGCGTCGCGGATGTAGCTATGAAATCTGTAAATGCCGATAGTTGATCCCATTGAAGAGCCTTGTCAAAATTGTTGGCGAAGTTTGAAAACCTTCAAGCGAATTGAACTGAATCTGGTAAATCGAAGGGGAGCAATGACTTTGAGTCATCAATCGGAGGTATTAATTTGGCTGAATCCAGTATCCTATATGACATGAAACGACCATCAAGAAAAGAAATCCGCGCCGAAATTGAGGCGATGAAGACTGAAGGGTCAAAGATTCCGATTCAGAAAGACAAAAATCCGGATAGCAATAAACCTTCGCCAGCCAAAAAAGTGAACCGGATTCGGAAGCAGGGGGTTTAATTTCTCCTATTGAGGAGTCGCGTTGCGCGATGAGCCCTGGTCGAGAGTGAAGAACTCTAAGACATCATCGAGTCGGTCGGATTCGGCTTCGCAACGTGAGATTGCATTTGCGAGCATATCTTTTGTTTTTTGGATTTCTGCTTCGTGGGTGGCGACTTGCTTTTGAAGTTCGGCAATTTGGGCTTGTAACCCTCCGACATATTGATCGGCTTGGTGGGTAAGGATATCTTCATACGCGGCGAGGGCAGCGACTTTGCGGCCGGCGTCGGCGATGACCGATTCTGTATTGACACCCATTGCTTTTCCCATTGCTAAAAGGGTTGCTTGGACGGTAGCGCGGCGAACTTCGATTGGAAGTTCGGCAGGGAGGGAATTGATGACATCAAACGCTTGCTCGGCGGTGAAGGGTGCGGGTGTGAGTCCGGCTCTATCGTAGACGGATTGGAATTCTACGTTTCCGCCAGGGGCGACGGCGATAGCGTTAGCAGGCACTGAATCTTCCGGAATTTTGACTTCATCGAGGTTCGGGCCGGGAGTATCGCGGATAATTTGTTCGACAGACTTTGTAACTGGTTGATGCTCAATTGGAGCACTCTTGAGAGATGCATTTGCCATTGAGTCGACCGGTTGTTCGGGCATTTCAACTACGAGTTCGGCGGCTTTGCGAAGGATGTTTTTGATGCTCATGTTTGTTCAGGTTTAGTAGTTGCCAACAAATTCGGTCATGGGTGTGATTTCGTCGATTGCTTCGGTAAGGGACGTTGCTTGAAGCATGACGTCGTCGATGTCGGAAAGGACTTGCTCTGGGGAGCGGGCGCGGATTTCGTCGTTGATAAGGCCGAACGTATCGGACATTAGTCGCATTTGGAGGCGAAGATTAGTGAGAATCTGGGCGACTCGGGAAATGAACTCTTTCCGGCGTGTGATGATTTGCTGCCGCTTTTCCATGAGGGTTCGATTGGCGAATACAGTTTCGTTATTTACAGATTCATTAAGAGCGTTTAACTCTTCTTCGTAGAATTTGGAAATGGCATCGATAACGTTTGTTACCCATTCTTCCGACATATCGTTGACAGGATGGAAGTTGTCGTTTTTGATTTGTCGCCCGGCGATTGGTGGTTCGTTGCTTTGGGTTGGAGGTCGATCCATTCCGCGGCGCTGTGGGGCGGGGGTTTGTTGATAAACCTCAGCATAGACGCTGGCGATGTAGCTTCCAAATTGCGCTTCTTTTTGAGCGAATTGGAGATACTTTTCCATGAGGAAGTCGAGTTTTCGGAGAGCTTCGCGGAACCACGGTTCTTCAGAACGTGATTGCCCGTTGATTTGCTCCCTCACTTGTTCGAGTCGGGCAAATTCTTGCTTTATCTCCAAGCGGACAAATGGATAGACTTGTTCTTTTAGGGCTTCTCTACGAGCGGCGACCTCGGCATCAAATTTGACTTGGAGGCGGCCGGTGTACCAGCGCGAATCGGGGACAAAGATGAGATATACGGCTTCCATTACGGCACCGATAATAAGAGGAAGCGGATTAAGGGTTGCGGCGGATAATGCGACAGCACTGGCGAGTCCGAGGAGATTGCCGTTTTCTTTAAAAGCTTGGCTCATGCGAAACTTTAGGCTCTTATATATGGGTAGGGATGGATCAAATTTCACGGCAAACTGTGCATCTGGGTTCAATTATGGCTGAATTCAAAGGTCTTTAAAGAGGTCTTTGATTTCGTTAACGGTTGCGGCAAATTCTGGGGTTCGGGAAATCTCTTGATGCCATGCCAACCCTCTTGAAATGAGATCCATTGTTTTTTGGATTCGTGCGCCAGGAATGAAGTCTCCTTTTTCATCTTTGTCTCGCCCAAGCAGAAGAAGTGTGTCGCATACTTCAACCGCACTGGCGATATCATGCGTTACGATCACAAAAGTTTTTAGATCATCATTTGAAGCGATTTCCTCAATGAACTTGCACATGCGATCGAGAGCAATTGGGTCGAGACCACTGAATGGTTCATCCATCAACATGAGTTGATTGCTGCACATGAATTGTTGGGCGATTGCAGCGCGTTGGCGTTGGCCACCGGAGAGTTGAGTTGGGTACTTTTTGGCGTTGGCGGCAATTCCAAACTGTTCAAGAAGATTGTTTGCTTCTGCGACTGCTTTCGCCTGATCCATGCCCGCTTGTTTGCCGGCAACAACGAGATTGTTAATGATTGTGCGATGTCCGAGGAGGGGGTAGTTTTGAGCGACTACACCGACCGTTCCAGCTTTCACGGGTTGACCGGGATCGCCGATAAGGATTTCTCCGTGATCGGGTTGGTTCAAGCCAGCTAGGATGCGGAAGAGTTGGGTTTTGCCCATTCCGCTTGGGCCGAGCAGGCCAACGACTTGGCCTTGTTTGAGGTTGGGACGGACGATGTTGCGAACCTCAAAATCTACTCCTCGGAGAACATTGTTTTGGCCAAAGCTGAGATGGATATCAGAGACTTTTAGGAGGCATTCCTTAATGTCATAACCGATGGGTGTGCGGCTCATGATCTATTTGCGCTCCAAGGTTAGGACTGAGTATGGGCAGAGAAGTTGACGAACAGCTCCGATGATCATATCTTGGAATAACCCGACGAAAAGTATGAGGATTTGAATTGCGAAGACTTCGCTGATTTTGAAATATTTTTGTTGGTTGAGGAGGAGAACGCCGATTCCGCCTTCACCTCTGTAGATACCTTCGACCATTGTGAGCATCATCCAGCCGATAGCGGCGTTTTGGCGCATGACTTCGAAGGCTTTGTCGATGGTGCCAAGCACGACAACTTCCCAGACGACGCGCCATTCACTCATACGAAGGGTTCGGGCGTAATCGAATTCGGATTTCGGGATTTCGGATACAACAGATGCCATAGATGTGACGAAGAACACTGTCATGGCGAATACGAGGAGAGAGAGTTTGAGAACGTGTCCTCCTCCGAGGGTGAGCATGAAGACGAGACTAAAACCGACCATGCTGAGGAATCGGCCCTTGCCAATTGCGTTGACGAGAGGCCGGAAGAAGGGAAGTACGGTGAGATAAGCAAGAAGGATCGAAATGGTTGCGGAGATAATGAGCGCTTCTACATTGAGCGTGATACTCGAAATTAGTTCAACACCGAGGCCTTGTTCGAGCCAAAGTCCACGCAGGGCGGTCAAAACTTCGCCGGGACGGGGGAGAACTTTAAACGGCGAGTTGATCCAGATTACGAGAAATATCGCGATCTGGACACCAATGATGATGTTGAGGGCTCCGCGTGAGACAACTTTGTTCGGAGAAAAGGCTTGTGTGAGGGTACCCAGCTTTTCTCCAAAACTGGGCACTCGTTTTACCGGTGATTCTGGAGTCACTTTGTGACTTTCACCTTGATTTCAACTCTCCGGTTTGCAGCTCTTCCTGCTTCGGAAGTATTCGGCTTAATGGGTTTTGTTGATCCCGAGGCAACGACCTGTATACGACCTTCGGGGAAGAGTCGACCTGCTCGTTTGTTTAACCATTTCTTAACGGCGAACGCCCGAGCTTCGGACAGGGCCATGTTTGCGGCTGGGCTACCTACGTTGTCTGTATGTCCGTTAATTTCGATTGATGTCGTTGTTGAAATCGCAAGTTCTTGAACGAGTTTTTCGAGGGTTGCAACCGCGCCTGGTTTAAAGGTTGCCTTTCCAGTTTCAAATTGGATGTTCCAAGCTCTTGAACTGATTTGGCGTTGTTGTGAGTCTGGGGCAGGAGCCGAAGTGGTTGGAGTCAAGTCGGTGCCTTTCAAGGAGGCTTCGGTAAAGTTTTGTTTGCTGGCAACGGCTTTGATGTACTGCATATCCGTTATCTCGTTAGCCGACGGATAGGATGGCATCAGAGTTGGGTACTGCTGCTTGACGATATCGCCAAACGTTTTGTATACGCTGGCGAAGATGTTTGCTGAACCAGGAACTAGCCCGAAAAGCAGCATATTATCGGCGATGTTATTGACCGAAGAGCCACCTAATTCAACCATCATTCCCGTTTTGTCTTTTTCTATTGTTCCGTTAAAGTACCGTTCCCAGTAACTTGCATCTTGCTCACCAAATGCTTCGGCACCGATTTCGGCGGCTCGTCGGAGGGCCCCGGAACTTGATCGAACTGCGTCACCACCCACGAGCGCGGCATCAAGCATGTTGGCGACAGTATCTTTATTTTCCTTCATCCATTTGTCGATACCGATAACAACACACGGCATTTGTGCGTTGTACTCTTTGGTTGAAACGATTGAGATGAGACCACCTTTTTTGTCGGCGATGTTTACGTCGCCGGGAGTCCAGGTGACGACCCCATCGATTTTAATTTTCTTGGTTTCGCCCGTGCGTTTTCCGTTGCGAACAACGGGTCGCGATTCGGTGTAGCCGGTGATGTATTGTTGTGCGGCTTCGAGATAGTCATTTGAAGACACCCAGTTCAGGGCGTCGGGGTCGTAAGTTTTTTCGTCGGGATTGTTTTTGAGACCGTTGTCGCCAAGCCATTTCATGGCGATATTCCAGTCTCCGTCGCGCAAATATCCGCTGACGACTCCACCCTTGCTTGCGGCGGGGTTTGCGGCCCACTCTTTGGGGCCCATGAATTTATCTTCACCGCGTGAGAAACCGATGGCACCGACGATTTTGGCTTTGTATTCGGGACCTAGTTTTCCGAGAGATTCGTTGAGTCCGGCGAGGAATGCGGCGCCGCCATCACCCATGATGGTGACAAAGTGGGTTCCGCGTTCGGGTTGGGGATTGCCGCGGCTCAGTTCGGTCGCGAAATCAACGAGGGCTTCTTGCATTTTACTGACGTCGTCTTGGCGTGTGAATTCTACGTTGACTCCGCGCTCATCCATTAAGGAGCCCTTTGTGGTTGTTTTTCCACCATTCGCGAAGAACAATCCAAGGTGGGCGTTCCAAGCCCAGTGCATAAAGCGGATGCTTTTGCCATTTGTATTTGCCGGCGTTGATGACGGCATATTAAGATTGGCAATCGTCGTTGGAGGAGGCTGATTATTTATTGTTGGGAGATCGGCTTTGACGGGGACCGTCGACTCAGCCGTTCGTGCGGATGGAATGAGATTCCCTAGTCCGCCTGCTAGGGAGCCGCCGCCGGTTACAAGCCTATATGCTCCAAACCCAAGGCCGAGGGCAATGATTAGCATTATTGCTTTGCCTAATGGTTTTACTTTGAATTCGCTCATGGTGCTTTCAGTATCGGCTTTCGCCACCTACTTATGATTCTATACCAAGAATGTGCCAGTAAGGATTCATGATGCCATTCTTCAATTGGATTGTCTGTTAAATTGCGTGTCTGAATTGGTAACGAAGCCCACTAACTGAATTCCATATTCTTAGTGGACTAGATTTGAATTCCTATCGTAAGCACTCAATACACGATTTGGGGGCGAATTGGAAGCGGTTATTATCTCACCTGGCTTTGGCGGCCCCGTAGGGAATCGAACCCCTCATAAAGACTATAAACAATCTGGTTGATAAACTATTGATTTGGGTCTACAGAAGTTTCACGAACTCCAGTGGCAAAGAGAGACTTTTAGAGAGACCCGGTGTCCAGGTCTCTCTAAGCACTCCAACTGGTCTCTCAATTCTTTTTGGCGGGCCCCGAACGGACCAATGTTCCTGCCGGCATTGAAGGCTACTGACAGAGCAGATGGTATGCGATTTACAGTTCCCTACTTCTCAGCAAGCGGTGTAGATAGCAATCCGATCCGAATTGAGGGCTGCCGAGGCCAGAACGTTCTGCCAGTCTTCTATCTCTAGAGAATTGCGTGTCCTGCGTTGTGCGGCGCCCAGCGATCAGCTCCAAATTCAAGGAGTTTAAGGCAGCAGATACCGTACTATTCGCCGTGAGTTTTGACACTCCGGCAAAGGCCAGACCTTTATGCCGCACCAGGTTACTGTTTTGGATTGATAATGCAGGGATCTCGTAGGTACCCATCAGTTCGGCTTTAGCCAGAACGCTGCTATCCAAGATTTTTAGAAACTCTTCCGAGCTGAGATTAGGATCTAGGACGTGTACGCGATCCATTGCCAAAATGGTGAATACATAGCGATGCTTTCCGCTGCCTGCGGGAGGCATGGGTCCGGAATATCCGATTTCACCGAAGCCATTAGGGCCTTGTACAGCCCCCAAAGGAGTGGAAACTTGTTCTAGGCGAGGTATGCTGGCCAACAAGTTGGCTGTTGTCGCCGGAATGTTCAAGATGATCCAGTGAACAAAAGGATTTGGATCTGGATTTGCGGGGCTGGGTGCATCAGGATCGGTGCAGATGATCATGAATGACTTGGTTCCAGCGGGCGCGCCTTTCCAAGCTAGTGGGGGCGAAGTGTTAGTGCCGACGCCCGTATGCTCGATGGGGATTCTTGTTCCGTTCTGGAAAGCCGTGCTTGTAAGCGTGAACTCTTCCTTGACCGCGACATCAGTCGGGATATCAGTCTTTTCAAGCACCCACATCTGGCCCCTGACATCCGCAGCCGGTTTCATGACTAGCCTCTTGTCGGCGTCTAAGTCTTCGGTCGCTTCTAGAAAAAGATAATCGTTTCTATCGGTCAAGCCGATGACGTTACCTCCAAAATGCTTTACCTTAAACGTCTGGGTCATCCAATACGCCCCCGAAGAGAATCGTAGCATCAATTTATTGTCCTTATAGAAATCAAGAACATGTTCCATAACTCCGCCGTCATGCTCCCTTGCTAAGCCGTTGGCCAGGCGGTAAACGCCGCCAGGTTCCTCCACAAACTTCCAAAGTTGACCGTGAGACTCAAGCCTCTGCGCAAGCGCCGGCCTCGACCATCCTTCAAGTACGGTGAGAAACCCATGATCCTCCGAGTCGGTCGTGCCGCTTTGCAAACGGTAATAGAACTTTGTATCAATAGCCGCTGCAGGAGTAGCCTGTGCGTGAGCAAGCACGAACAGAAGAAGAAGACTGAGAACCGAGAGGAAGAAGCGCATATGATTCATAAGGAATTCTTAAATTGGCTAAGGTGCCATGCCGTCATCTACGATGGTGCAATTCCCCCTAACCCGCTGCTCATTATAACAGGAAACCGTTGCTGAAAGCATTTTTTGACATTAAGGTTCAAAATAGTGGCAGACCCGGAGGGGATTCCCGATTCGTTCGGAAACGAATAAAAACGGGCCGCCTTAAAGGCGACCCGTTCTTCTTTTACCTGACGCTATCACTATATGCGTTCAGGCTGAACGAGTGTCTTGGTGCTTACGTTGCTCCATTGAGCCGTACGAAGTGCCATGTTAAGATCCGTTGTGAGTAGCTCACTGCTACTAAACATCAGGCGACTGTCTTGAAATGATGATGCACGGATCTCATAGGTGCCCATCAGTTCCGCTTTAGCCAGAACGCTGCTGTTCAAGATTTTTGTAAATTCTTCTATGGTCAGGTTAGGGTCGATGACGTGTACCCGATCCATTGCGAAAATGGTGAAGAAGTATCGATGCTTTCCGCTGCCCGCTGGAGGCATGGGTCCGATATATCCTATTTCACCTGTGCCATTAATAAGTTGTACAGCCCCGATGGGAGTGGATACTTGTTGTAGGCGAGGTATCCCGGCCAACAAATACTTTGTATCGGCCGGAATGTTCAGCATGAACCAGTGAACGAAAGGATTTGGATCTGGATTTGCGGGGCTGGGTGCGTCAGGATCTGTGCAGAGTATCATGAACGACTTGGTTCCGGCGGGCGCGCCTTTCCAAGCCAGCGGCGGGGAGATACCATCTTCGCCCGTAAATTTGAAAGGGATTTCCGCACCGTTCACGAAAGACGTGCTAGTGAGCTCGAATTTCCCCCCGACCGGGACTTCAGTTTTTCCCTCGACTCTGGTCTTAGTCTTTTGAAGCATCCAAACAACTCCAGAGCCATTATTTAGCATCAGAGAACCAAAATCCACGGAATTGGAATCAAGGTCAACCCAAAGAGCATTTCCTTTCTGCCAATGATTGGTCAGAATGAAGCCGAGTCCATCGGGAGATAGCTTCCATAGCTGGCCGGTGCCACCACCAGTCTTGTTTAGCACGACTCTATAGGCATTTGAGTCATTGATGACATCAAGACACATGTCGGGCTGTGAGGCGTTAATCAGACTGAAAAATCCTTCTCCCTCGTCCACGAACCTCCAAAGTTGACTGGTATCAGTAGAGGGTTCCTTAGTGGTCGGTGCGTAGTCGCCCTGATTCGAAGAGGAGTAAATGTCGAGAGCCAGTTTCCTCTTTAAGGGAGAAAGCCTCCAGTCTGATTCGATTATCAGGCGGTAATAAAATTTTGGATCAATTTTCCTTAGCTCGTTTGTCTCTTTAACGAAATCGTCAACCTCGCCGATCTTAATGTCAGTCTTTTTAAGCATCCAAAGCTGACTAGAGCTTCTTTCGAACTTACCTAGTACCATTTGTGGGGGTTCTCCCGGGAGGACATCAACACACGTGCCCGCCTGCGAGCGATTGGACAGACGGAAGCCGTCATTTTCGGAATCAAACTTTAAGGGAGAAAGCTTCCAGTGCTGGCCTAAGACCTCCTTAGACTTTGCAAGTGCCAGATCTCCTTTCTTTGTTTTGTCAGTGTTAAGAGCAAGAGACATTGTGGGCTGCGAGGCGTTGATCAGGCGGAAGTAGCCTTTTCCCACGTCCACGAACCTCCAAAGTTGACTGACATCAGTAGAGAGCTTCTTTACGTTCGGTGCGTAGTCGCCCTTTTGAAATTCGAATATTGAGAGAGTTCCAGGACCATCTTCCGAATAATTGACGGTCAGGCGGTAGTAAACCTTTGTATCAATCTTCTGTGCGTGAACCGGCACGAACATCAGGATGAGAATGAGAACAGAGAGGAAGAGGCGTATTTGATGCATGAGGAACCTTTGAAGTGGTTAAGGTGCCCCGCCGACCGCTTCGTCGGTGATTTGTCCTCTACCAAGCGCTGACTATAGCAGGAAACTGTTGCTGATGGCAATTTTTGATATTAAGGTTCAAAACAGTGGCGGCCCCGGAGGGAATCGAACCCCCGACGCCCTCCTTAGGACGGAGGCGCTCTATCCACTGAGCTACGAGGCCGCGTTGTTTATCGGCTTGAATTTACCCGAGGGGTGCGCTTTGTAACGAGGGACGTGCGGAGGTGAATTGGCTTTGACTTGGTCCAAATTTGTTGGCACATTGACTTGATTTGCTTTTTATATGGTACGCAGGTGGCGGATTGGGCCGTAAAACAGTTGTATCTTTATGCAAAACGGAGTGGTTTAAAAATGCGCTTTTGAAGAACAGGGTTTCTGGAGTGACCTTGAGACGGAAGCTAGCCCCGAGGCTCTATTAAGAAAATGTCAGAATCGGTCAAGGATGGAGAGCTTTAACGAGGCCCTTGAGTGGATATATTCAATTCGAGGGGCAGCTTGGCGGCGCAAACTTGACCGGATGCACCGTTTGGTCGATGTTCTTGGTATTCCTAATGGTGGGAACCGTCCGTTCATTCATATCGCGGGCACCAATGGGAAAGGGAGTACGGTTACGATGGTCGAGGCGATGCTTCGGTCGGCGGGGTTTACGACTGGGTCGTGTGTGAGCCCCTATGTTTATTCGGTTTGCGAGCGTGTTGCGGTAAACGGCGAATCGGTATCGGAGAGTGAATTTTTGCGCGCAGCAAATGCCGTTCGTGGTGCGACGGAGTTCTTGAAAACTGAGGGTTATGGGGTTTGTACTGTCTTCGAAGTATTTACGGCGATGGCTTTTTGGTATTGGGAAGATCAAGGGGTCGATTTTGGAGTGGTTGAAGTCGGTTTGGGGGGATTACTTGATTGTACGAATGTGATTGATCCAGTTGTATCGGCAGTTGTTTCGATTAGTTATGATCACATGGAAATTTTAGGTGGGACGCTTGAAGAAATTGCGTTAGAAAAAGCTGGAGTGATTAAGCCGGGTCGACTTTGTATCTTAGGGGATTTGCCGTTGGAGGCTCGGAAAGTGATGGCGGAGACCGCAGACTTCGTTGGTGGTTCGGCAAGGTTTTACGGGCAAGATTGGAAATTATCGGGGAATCCGAATGAAAGCGAGTTTGAGTTAGATTGCCAGTCTGGACATTATCGATTACCGAAGCCAAAACGGTTGCCAGGTTTGATCCAAGTGCACAATGCGGGGGTTGCGGCGCAATGCTTTTTGGAAGCAACAGAGGGCAAGCTGGATCGAGACGGTCAGATTGAGGCGATGCGCGATGGGCTCCAGAATGCTTATTTGCCGGGTCGATTTGAAGTGTTTCGGAAAGCGGGTCGGACTTGGGTATTTGATGGGGCGCATAACGAGCAGTCGATGCTGGAGATGGTGCGAACGTTTCGAGGTCGGTATCCGAGGATTAAGCCGAACATTCTGTTTGGGATGCTGAACCGGCATGATCCGCGGCCGTGTGGGGATTTGTTGAAACTATTGGGAGGAGATGTGCGTTGTGTTCCGATTAATTGGGAAGCAACTGAGGATCCAGAGAAGCTCGCGGATCTTTGCGGCTTTGATCAGTGGTATGGATCAATTGAAGATGCAATAGCGGAGTTGGACTCGGACGTGGTTGTGGTGACGGGGAGTTTTTATTTGCTTTCGGATGTGGCAAATGTGTTGGGGTTGATAGATCGGCGATAGAAATTTTAGGTTTCTCGGAACAAATGAATGTGAATCAGCATTAGAATAAAGTGAAGGTTGAGCGAATCTAGTCGTTTGAACCTGGGAACGATTATGAAAACAGCGATTTTTGGAACATTTGCGATTGCGGCGCTTGCGTTGCCGGCTTTGGCTTCGGCCCCGGAAAGTGGATTGAATGTTGGGGAAATGGTTTCAGCATTCCACCCGACCCATGTTGCAGGCCCTTTGAAAGGAACTGATGGGTGTCCTCCTTGCACTTACGGTAACCGTCCTATGGTTCAGGTCTGGCACAACCATGATTCTGAAGAGAATTTGGAAGCGGTAGTCAAGTACCTTGATGGCAAAGTTGCAAATAGTAAGCATGAGTTCAAAGCGTTCACCATTCGCGTCACGTTCTGCGACAAATGTGTAGCTGAAGACACCGAATTTGCGAAGCAATTTGGCGATACGAAAGTTGGAATTGCTCATATTAGCTCGACTGACCAAGCGATTGCAGATTACAAGTACAGCTTGAAAGATGATGTGAAAAACACGATTTTTGTTTACAAGAATCGCAAGGTCGCTGCGAAGTTTGTAAACTTCAAGGCTGACAAGGCTGGCTTGAAGGCACTTGATGCGGCGATTGCCGGCGTTGACAAGTAAGTTAGTTTGCTTATCGTGAAGAGTGGCCCGGCGGGATCGTCGGGCCGCTTTTGTTTTATAGATGTGAAAAGTCCAATGAGGTTCAGATGAATCTGGCTGGTAATCTGATCGATTCGAAATGGATGATTTTGATTTGGGGCGCCCAGAGCTTTCTGCGAGTTTGATCACGATGGAGTTTGGGGCGGACGGTCGAATCCATCAGTTGTGGGCGACTGACCCGGCCTTGCCTGAGGAAGGGG
Source organism: Fimbriimonadaceae bacterium (assembly GCA_046154445.1). Classification (GTDB taxonomy): domain Bacteria; phylum Armatimonadota; class Fimbriimonadia; order Fimbriimonadales; family Fimbriimonadaceae; genus UphvI-Ar2. The sequence continues at coordinate 51,022 of JBJXDW010000068.1, forward strand.
AAGATTTCCAGTTTATTTTGCCGCCGATCCAATTTGGGGAGGAGGGGGCGGACGATTATTATCCGGGCACAATTTTGTTGTCTGTTAGGAGTGATCCAGAAGATCCTTGGGTGAGTTCGCGGAATTCTGGAGCAAAAATGCTCTCATACAATGAGCTTGATTTGACGGCGGATCAAGCCCTCATCTTTGAATATGAGTTTCCGTTTATTGACGGATTGGAAGTAACAGGGAAATATTTTGAGGATCCGGATGTGATCCCGCAGGTTGTTTGGGAAGTTGAAATCAAGAATACAGGTCGTCGAACGATTGAAGTAGGTGAATTGGGCTTTCCGATTGCGCTGAATAATTATTTGGATGGATTTGGGTGGAATGACGATGCGTTAACGAAGCTCTGGCAAAGCCGAGTTTATATTCATAAATTTATCGGAGGCGGGGCGAGCTGGTTGTTTGGTCAGCGGATGACGGCTCAAAGTCCAGGGCTGATTATTTTTCCGGGTGCGGATACCGGTTGGGAGTTCTTTAACCATGTTCGCGGGAGCTTAAACACGCCGCATCAATGGGAGGGGATTCCGGTGGTTTATGTTTATAGTAAGGCGACGATTGAGCGTGAAGAGTGGCCGAGTTGGTTTAATGAGCACACTTCGTTGATCTTGGAGCCAGGCGATAAACGTACGGTTCAGATGCGGTTTTTGGCATCGGAGAGTGATAAGTTTGATGGAGTTCATCACACGTTGGCGATGTGTAATCGCCCTACGATTCGGCTTTTACCGAGTGCGGTTGCGCCCGTGGATGTGGGGATTGGAGTTGAAGTTCAGGGCACTGCTGTCACGAAATTTTATGTGAGCAGGGAGGCGACGACAGAAGTTGACCTTGATGAGAACGGTGGATTTTGCTTTGTGAAGCCGAAAGAAGCTGGTCCGATGATCGTGAGCTTTCAGGATGCGGCGGGAACGATGTGTCATGCGCATTTGATGTTTATTGATCCGATAGAAACGTTGATTAAGCGGAGGGCAGAATGGGTTTCAAAGTATCAGGTTTTGGATGCATCGGCGGGAGATTTGGAACATGCGATTGTTCCGGCGGAGATGGCGGCGGTCGCGGAACCACCTCTGAAACAAACCGATGCAGCGGATTATGCTGAGCCGAGTGGGCTTGAATGTTCGCTTGGGGATGCGCTGTTTTTGGCGGAGAAAAATGCGGTTTATCCTGTCGCGGATCAGGTGACTGTCGTTGATAACTACGTTGAGCGGTTCTTGTTGAGTCGGGTTCAGAATCCTGGAAATGGGGCGGTTGCAAGTATTTTGGTTGATGGTATTCCAGCTTATTTTGGTCGCCCGATGACTTATCCGAGCGTTGCGAATTTGTATCACGCGATGTTCAAGATTGCGCGGAGTTACGGTCAGGTGAGTCGGACGCCGGTAGAGTATTTGAAACTCGCGGCGCAGACGGTTGATGCACTATTTCGGCACGGGTGGCGGCTCTAGGGGCGGTCGGTGGGGGTTTTGGGATTTGCTCGGGTTTACAGCCTTGTTGATGATCTGAACGAGGCGGGTTTGATCGATGAAGCCGAGACGGTGATGAAGTGGATTGAATTCAAATCGGCGGAACTCGTCGAGATGAAGTATCCGTTTGCGGGTGAAACGGTGATGGATACGAGCGGATTTGAGGAAGTTGCGGCGGCGGCGCGGTTCCAAGATGATGATGACCACTTGGAACGGACAGTGCGGTGCGCTTTTGCGGCACGGTCATTGGCTCCGAGTTGGTGGTGGTACGGGTCGGACAAACGTCATGGGGATTGGGGCGAATCGACGTCACTCAAGGCAGTTTTAGATCGGGGGGAACTGTGCTTAGGTCATACGACAATTCCCAATTCACTGATCTTTTTTGGGTTAATGGATCGGGATTATTTGGCGTTACCCGATGCATATGTACGCTTGGCGTTTGGCGGAATGTTGGGGCCGTGGGCTTTGATTCGAAGTGATGGAGCGGCGAGTATGTGTTATTGCCCGGATTTGAGCAGTAAACATGCGGGCTACAACAGCTTTACGGGAGCAAGCGGCCTTGGTTATGCGCATTACTTGATGGGTGCTGCGAGCTATGTATTGCCGAACCGGGTTCAGGATGGGTACTCGTTTGGGTGCCACCACATGATGGATGAGGATGTGCATATTGTTCGGCCTTGGGATGGGGTTGGGCGGAGCATTGTCTTGCGGCAGATTGGGGCGGAGTTTCATGCTGACTTTGGCGTGATGCGGGAGTTGCGGCTTGATTCGCGGCTGAGATGGTTTGAACTGACTCTGGAGAATCCTGCCGATAAGAAGGTTGAGTCTCTGCTTCGGGTGAAAGGGCTTTGGGGGCGAACTTTGCGCGTAGATGGGGCGGAAATTGCGGCTGAGGACGGCGAGTTTTTGGTTCCGGTTTCGATGGAGGCGGGCGTTAGGCGGGTGTTTCGAGGCGAGATTGTGTAGGGAAAGTGTTAGAAATTTTTTGAACATATCTTGCAAATGTTGTCTGTAGTGAGGAATTAGCTGCATGTGCTGCAACCCTAATATAAGATACACAGTTGACGTTTTATGAGCTTCACAGCACTCGTTGCATCCATGGTCTTGGGTCAAGATTTTTCCAATTTTGTCAAGAAATTTTCGCCGGTACACAAACCCAAAGTGCTCCTTCTAGGAACATATCACTTTTCTAATCCGGGGCTGGATTTAGTAAAGACTGAACTCGATGATCATCTTTCGTCAAAGCGACAGTCAGAAATTGAGGAAGTGAGATTGACGCTTGCCCAGTTTAAGCCGACGGTGGTGGCGTTAGAATGGCCGAAGTTGGATCGGGATGAGCTGAGTGTTCGGTACCAGTCCTATCTCAGTGGTAGTGAAAAGCCGGCCGCAAACGAGCGTGTCCAGATTGGATTTGAGTTAGCTAAGCGAATGAACTTAACTTCTGTGGAGGCGATTGATTACAAATCGGATATGGACTTTGACGGTCTGTTTGCATTTGGAAAGCAACATGGGCTTGAGGCTGAAATAGGGACACTTATGTCAATGGCAGGTGAAGTTGGCCAGGCGACAGAAAAAACGCAGAAGGAACGGACGGTTGGGGAAATATTGCGTCTTTACAATAGTCGAGAATATGAAGACTTAACCAATGCTTTTTACTTGCGCCTGCTTGACTTTACGGCTGGCACAGAATCCAAGGGAAGTGAGGTTGTAGCGGAGTGGTACCGGCGAAATTTGATTATGATGAGCTACATTCGGTCGGTCGCTAAGAAGCCCGAAGATCGTGTATTAGTTATTCTTGGGGCGTCTCATGTTGCTTTTATGAGAGATCAATGGCGTTCATCACTTGATATCGAAATTGTTGACCCAAAGGAATTTCTGCCGTTGGAGAAGTAAAGATGTAGAATAGGGTTGTGGATAAACTGCCGGAAAGTTGGGTGACGTCGTCGACGATCTTTTTTGTTTTGGGGTCGGTGGCGATGGCTTTGATTGCGGTGGTAAGTGTGGGAATGTTTTGGATATTGCTTGATCTACGTAAAATGCTGAGCGGGTTGAACAAGCGGGTTACAGATCTGACAATTAAGGCAGATGCGATCGCGACGAACGTGAAAGATGTTACGGATGAAGTGGGGATTCGGACAAGAGGGATTGCAAAGGTTGTTGACGAGCATGCGAATACGGCATTTGCGCTGGTTGAAAAGGTTGCGCCGATTTTTATTGCAATTGGGATCGTCAGCAAGATTACGAAGCTGATTCGGCATCGGAGTTAGGGCCGCTTCGCAACTCACGCCCTTTTGAATTCGTAATGGACCCAATGGATCATGAACATGACACCACGGTCGGTGCAGCCTGGGAAAAGGCGAACGACCAGAGACTTAAGGTGCGTTTTTGGTTTGAAATTTTGGCGATGGCTATCAGCCTATCTATCTTTTTCGGAATAGCATTCGGAGTGGTTCGCACTGTAAAAGGTGACTTTTATAACCTCTTTGTGCCTTTTGGATTTTTGGTCTTTTTGTGCCAGAAAATGTTCCGTGATGAAGAATTTCCTTGGCGAAGGCAATCATCACTGATCTTCGGAATCCTTTTGATCATTGCCATGGGATTGATCGTTTTCCGTGACCTAAACTTTCCATCCACTCCTCGTTAAGATGCGGCGTGATTGCCAGGGATTGATCTCAATCGATGATCACGATGACGATGAACGGTTTTTGTTTTATCGTTTTTATTTAGGACCGGTTCTTGGATTGTTTGCAATTCTTGGATGGGGAATGGGTTTGATTCCGTTTGAGGGCGCACCGATTGGAGCAATTGCACTTCCAGGTTTGGCGATTGTGGTGTGGATGGGTTATGCAGTCTGGCAAGACGATATTCAATGGCGGCGCAGGCTGGCGATGGCTTGTATTGCTTTGACGCTTTTTGGGTTGGCGCTGGGTGGTATTCGGGCTTTGGCCGGTTTGTAGATCGGGGTATTGAGTAGTTCGAACTCCGCAATATATGTTTAATATGGAGTTTTTTCGTCAGACATATGGTCTTGGTGTAGGTCGTGACTTTGTTCGGGAGTTACACGTAGGCATTTAATATGGCTACGCAGTTACAAGCAGAATGCAAAATTAGAATTCACGCTCCGCGAGACAAGGTATGGGATGGAATCACTCGACCGGAACTTGTGAAACGGTATTTTTACAATGCTGATTTGAAAGCTGATTGGCGCAAAGGTGGTGAGGTTGTTTATTCCGGAGTGTATGAAGGAACAGCCTTTGAGGATCGTGCGACGATTGCGGACTATGAAGATGGATATGAGCTTACGATGGATTTTCGAGAGAAATACGGAAAGGTGAGTTTCACGCTTCGTGACTTGAGTGAGCCGGCGCTCTTTAATCTTGCGGAAGGTCCGGAGACTGTAGTTATTGTGACTCAGGAAGGGAATCGGAACGAGAACGAACGGAAGCAGTCTGAGCATAGTTGGTCGGAAGTGCTCCACAAAATGAAGGCGATTCTTGAAGGGTAGGTAAGAACTTAAAATTGATTTGGCCCGAATTAATTTGAAGTCGGGCCAAACTGATGTTTTCGAAGAGAATTACTTGCTTTTGCGTCGACGGACTGTAGCTACTATTGTGTGGTGAGGTGTTTAACTATCGATTTTTTCTTCGCCCGTGATTTCAGTTCCCGCAGCGGAATCCATACGCTCGATGATCATTCGTTGGGTTGGGAAGGCGAAGTGGATGTTGCATTCATCGGCGATGCGCATGACGCCGAGGAGGAGTTCTTCACGGACGAGCAGCTCTTCTGAGTAAGTTGGGGCATCGATGAAGACGATAAAGATGATATCGAGACTGGATGGGCCGTAGTTGTTGAAAGCAATGTTAATTTTGTCGTCCCAGGTTTTGGGATGTTCGAGAACATATTGCCGAAGGGATTTAACAAAAGTTTCGATTTGGTCTGGGGTTGCATCGTAAGTGATCCCGAGGAACGTTTTTAGGCGCCGGTATCGCCGCCGCCCCATATTTTCGACGGCGTTGGAGATGAATTTGCTATTGGGGACGAGGATCGTGGAGTCTTCTACGGTTCGCAAGGTTGTTGACCGGAGTGATATCTCTTCGACAGTTCCTTCGATGCCATCGGCCTTCACCCAATCGCCGATTTGGAACGGCATTTCGAAGATGAGTGTGAGAGAGCCAAAGATGTTCTCGACACTATCCTTTGCGGCGAGAGCGACGACGATACCTCCGATTCCAAGTCCAGCGATCAGTCCGGTGACGTTAAAACCAATTCGCTCGAGAAAGAAAAGGAGAGCCAAACCTATGATGATGATTCGGCCAAAGTTGCGAAGAATTGGTAGAAACAGCTTTTCAGCTCTCTCGGCGTCGGCAACTTTTGGAGTGAGCCGGTTGATGGTGAATTCAACGATTGCCATGGCGAGCCAAGCGAGGCCTATGGTTTGAAAAATGAGAGAAATAAAGAGGGTTCCGGCTTTTACATCAGGAACGAGTTGAAAAGAGCGGGAGAATGCGGTGAAGACGGTGCCGACAGTCAGGAGACTAAATCCATGCCCCGCAGAGTCGAGGGTCGCTTTACTGAGTTCACTTCCTAGCTTGCCGGCTTTTAATCGAATGAAGAGTTTGACAATAACTCGAATAAAGAGGCCCGCGAGATAGCTTGCGACTGCGGCGATTATAAGACCAACCCACTTCCAAGGTGCGACGCCGAGAAATCCGGGGGCCAACCATGGGAACGTTAAGTTGTTTTCCGCCCAACTTACGTAAATGGATTGAGCAGGCTGGATATCTTTAAGATTTTGTATGACGGGAAGGTTTTTGACAAGATTAAATGTTTGTGGAATGTGAGCCACGGTTTGGGGCGAGAATCGCCAGGCACCGTCAGCCGATTTGCGAATGACAATTGGGAGGATGTTGGCAAGCTCGGGGCTTTTTGTGCTGCGCAAGTCGAGAATGACATCGCCGGAGTTTGGATCATTGGTGACTTTTTGTAGTTCGATGAATTTTGTTCGATTAAATATGCCGAATAATTGGATGGCCAGATTTGGCGATTGAGAATCTCTCACAATCTCGGGTAGGTCGGACAAATCGAGTGTTTTTGCAGCTTCATCGACGTCTGGTGGAAACTCGTTCATCGCATTGAAAAACGTTGTTAGGGTGGCACGTGGATTTTCGAGAGTTTCGGGAACGCTTGTTTGTGCTGTCGCAAACAGTGGGAGTGCGTAGATCAAGAGTAGGGCAATAAATTTGATTTGACGCATAGTCAATAAAGCTACCAGAAAATGAGAATTGAGCTTAACTTTGCCTGGGATTAAAAAAATTAAAGGCGCCCTGGGGAAGGGCGCCTGGGGTTTGTGGGGTGTAAGAAAAGTCGTTTTTCGGATTTGCCTTTCGGCGGCTCTTACTTAGTTAAACCCACTTTGGTGCGGATTAGTTCCATCACCTCAGCATTTGGCTGATGTCACTACTTTACCAGATTTATTTTAATTGTGCAAAGGGGAGGGAATTTCGGGCATTTTTGCGGTTGTTTGGGATAAAGGTCAGGTTCAAATTTGAGTGCGACTTGGACTTATGACAATCTGAACCGGATGTCGGCGAGTCCGGGGGTGAGTTATACGCATGATATGGTTGGCAACCGATTAACAAAGGTCGTGGGATCGGCTTCAACGACCTATGGTTGGGATGCGGTGAACCGGATGGTTGAGGTTGGCCCGACACAGGGTTCGCGGAACAATTACACCTACCGTGCTGATGGAATGCGGGTGAAGAAAGTTGGAGGTGGGGTAACAACTCGGAGTTACTACGATGGGCAGATGCCGGTGGAAGAAGATTCGGCGGGGACGGTCACAAGGAATTTTGTGGGTGCTCGGGGTATTGAGGCGATGTTTACGACGGCAAATAATGCTACAACTGCGGCGTATCCGTTGTATGATACTCATGGGAATATGACGGCTACTTTGTCGCTGACCGGAAGCGGAACGGGCTGGAACATCGCTAACGAAAGAAGTTACGATGTTTGGGGATCGGTGCGTTCTGGTGCGGCGACGGGCGGACCGAAGGGGCGGTATGTCGCGAATCTTGGTCATGTGCAGGATGATGAGTCAGGTTTGATTTACATGCGGGCGCGGTATTACGAGCCGGGGACGGGGAGGTTTGTTACTGAGGATCCTGAGTGTGACGGAAAAAATTGGTATATTTATGTTAATAACAAACCTAACATTGATACAGACTTTACGGGCAAGTTTGCTGATGGCGGATTTCTCGAAGGAGAAGAGTTTGACATTCAAAGAGCGGAGCAAGCTGTCGAGAAGATGGGATGGGCGAAAGCAAAGATTGAAAGTATTTTTGGTTCAGTTAAAAATGCAACAGGAGTATCTCGCGCTCAGTTTCGCGAAATTATTCATGCTTTCAAGGCTGATATGGACTTAGGTGCAGCTGACAGTGTTTGGATACATTTTTCGGATGGTAGAATAGGAGTTCTTGGTGGTGATGGTGTCATGGAATCTTGGACATTTGCAGAGTGGGTTCGGTTGTTTTTCCCATGAGATACAACTTGGCACTTGATAAGGGAGAATTTCAAATCATGGTTAGCTCCAGTTGTTTTCAGATCAGAGACTCTAAATGCCAGTTAAAAGCAGATGTTGATGGTGAACTCATTATGAAATCGCTGTCCTTTCTTATTGATAATGAAGATAAATTCGTAGGTAAAGCGACTATTAATGACGAGGAATTTAACGGTGCACTTATCTCAAGCTTATCTTATGTGTATAGTGCACCAGAATTTACGGTAATACTTAGTCCCTCTAGGCGAGGAGGTGTTAAGTTGAAAATTATATTTGCAATTGAACTACAACAATCGACAATTAGTGGCATTGTTAAATCTCTTACTTTGGTAGGTCTTGAATGATATCTTGAGTAGACCAGAAAATAGACAATGCAACAGGGTTACCCAAAGGTATGATTGCCCACACTTCTTGGCATAAGAGTGCATGTTAGGGATTATGATGCGGCGGGTAACCGAATTTCGGCTTCGGCGAATCCGGGAACGTGGACTTACGACAATTTGAACCGGATGTCGGCTTCTCCGGGCGTGATTTATACACATGACATGGTTGGGAACCGTATGGCGAAATCTGTGAATACAGTTGAGACTCGTTATGAGTGGGATTCGGTGAACCGGATGACGAAGATTGGCAAAACATCGGGTGATGTGAATTTCAAATATCGGGCGGACGGGATGCGGGTTCGCAAAAGCACTGCAACAGCAGTTGAGTCGGTGTTTTATGATGGGCAGATGCCGGTGGAGACTTTTGAGGATTTTGCGACTGGGAATGATGTTCTGACTCGGAATTTTGTTGGAGCGCGGGGGATTGAGGCGATGTTTGTGACTCAAAATTCTGCTACAAATGTGGCTTATCCGTTGTATGATACTCATGGGAATATGACGGCTACTTTGTCGCTGACCGGAAGCGGAACGGGCTGGAACATCGCTAACGAAAGAAGTTACGATGTCTGGGGCGGTGTGAGAAGT
>JBJXDW010000069.1:0-16637 GCA_046154445.1 Fimbriimonadaceae bacterium
TTCTGGCGGCGTTGGCCAGCGCACCAGGCGCGCTTCGCGCTGCACATCTTTGATACAACTGCCTACACCCCGCTTCATGGTTGGAGTTGGCAATTTCCCGGCTTTTGGAGTTTTGCCTGGAGTTCGATCGCTCATATTTTTCGTCCTCTCCCAATGCAGTGGCTAGGCCGCTGAAGGGGGGAATACGTTGATATTACCACCGCCAGATCAAATTAACAAACGGGAATGGGCCTGAATTTGCGAGAAATTCAAGCCTTTATTTTGAGCACTTTATAGCGAATCACGCCTGCCGGGGCTTCGAATTCAGCTACCTCATCAACTTTGAGTCCCATCAATGCATCACCCATAGGGGATTCTTCACTGATCAAATCCTCATCGGCATTGGCTTCGATACTTGCGACGAGACGAATCGTGAATTCAAAATCGCGATCGATGTCTTGCACGGTAACTTTTGATCCAACGCCACAATAACTTGTGGGGATGTTGGATTTTTCCATGATCTCCGCGCCCGACAATATCGACTTCAACTCTGCAATGCGGCTTTCGACCATTGCTTGCTCAATCTTGATCTCGTCGAGTTCGTTATTGTCCTCGCTAAATTCCCCATGATCCTTGCTTTCACGAATTCGCTCAGCGATCTCGCTGCGTTTTGTAACAGTAAGATGCTTAAGCTCTTCCTTGAGCCTTGCGTGCCCTTCCGCGGTCAATAAGACCAGGGCACTTTGATCCAGTTCTAATTCTTCCATTTATCCTTCCGTTGCTCCCAAAGAGACGCGTATTATATCGGTTCCGTTTGCCTGTTTACGCAGAATTTAATGATTTATTCCACAGCTAGGTAGAAACGACCCAGATTGTGAAGTGAATTTCACGGAAACGTCCCTACTCGGGACATACTGTGGATGTGCGATTTGGCTTTCTTGCTGTTCTTCTGGTACTCGTGAGCGCAGCTTTTTGTCAGGCTGGGGAAGAGCAAAAGCAACCCTCATTCGTGACGCCGCCCCAAGTATTCATTACTGTTCAAAAGCACAGAATGGGTTCTGATCTTGTTCGCGTTACGGTTCTTGATCCCGGATACTCTCCAGATGTCCTTAAACTGCAGTGTTCGCTAGTAGGCAAGTTTTCGAACGGCAATGCAAGGGGAATCGAAGTGACTCAGAAAGGGAGTCCATCAGATAGCGGCGGGGCAATGCTCGTTGCTACTTTCGCATGTGACAATCTCATTGACCGTCAGAATGAACGGCTTAATCTAGATGCCCTTGTAAAGGGGTTTCTGGGAAGTGCCAAGCCGATGGTCAATAGTTTTTTGATTCAATTTGATGGTGAAATTGCAACACAGAACACTGTTCATCTTTTTCATGACGACACTGTGATGCTCGAAGGTAAATCGCTCAAAAATCCGAATGGCATTGAATATCGAGTCGAAACTCTTACCCAAGACACACGATTAGTCAATATTCCGGGGTCGTTGGCTGAGGTTCCCCCTCAAGCAAGACCAAACGTTAACAAAAAAGCAATGAATCCTCTTGTTCTTCCGATATTAATTGGGGGGATAATTGTGGCGGGGGCTTTGGTATACTTCGCCCTTGTTCGACCGGGGCACCGAAGTCGGAAAAAATAAGAGAACCCATTATGCGAGACGCATCAAGTATCGACATCCGTGAACTGATCGAAATTGGCTACAACGAAACTGCCTCTGACGTATTTTTGAAGGCAAATAGTAAGCCGAAGATGAAGCAGTTTAGCTTTGTAAGAGAATTGCCCGGAGAATGGCCGGTACTCCAAGCTGCCGATGTCGAACGAATCGTTCGGCAAGTTATGACGGAGAGGCAATGGCAACGCTACCAAGATAACTTGGAAATGGACTTGGCGTTTGTTCTTGAAGGAAAGTGCCGCGTCCGAACCAACGTTTACAGTCAGCGAAATGCGATGGCGACGGTTATGCGGATCGTTCCTTCTCGGATTAGAACGCTCGAAGAATTGGGGATGCCGCCTTCGCTTTCTGAAGTCACCAAGAATCGCCAGGGGTTGGTACTCGTTACGGGGCCAACAGGATCAGGGAAAACGACGACTCTTTCTGCTCTGATTGACATTATTAACGAACAACGCAGGTGCCATATTGTTACTATTGAAGACCCACTTGAAGTTGAGCACCAAGACAAGAATAGCTATGTCAGCCAACGGGAAATTGGGATTGACACGGAAGACTTTTATCCTGCAATGCGCGCCGTCGTTCGGGAAGCTCCCGATGTCATCCTCGTTGGTGAAATGCGCGACACTACGACGATGAACGTCGCCTTGCAGGCTGGTGAAACTGGCCACTTGGTTTTCTCAACCGTTCATACAGCTTCAGCATATGAAACCCTTGACCGGGTTATCAATATGTTCCCACCGCACGAAAAGGTTCACCTTTGCCAACGACTTTCAAACTCGTTGCAAGCAGTTATTGCGCAAAAACTCGTCCCGCGAGCTGATGGCAACGGACGGGTTGTTGCAGCAGAAATCTTGATTTGTACGCCAACGGTCAGTAAGGCTATTGAAGATGGACACTTTGGTGATCTTTACCATTTGATGAACGAAGGCGGTTTCTGGGGAATGCAAACAATGAACCAGTCACTGGCTCGTTATGTCAAGGCGGGGATTGTTACTGAGGAAGTTGCATTTAACTATGCGGGCATCCTCTCTGAACTTAAGCAGATGCTGCGCCGCTAACAATGCACCCAACGCTGGAAGCACTCCTCCGCAAGGTGGTCGAAGTTCAAGCAAGCGACCTCCACCTGAAAGCGAATAACCCTCCGATCATGCGAATCCGTGGCGATCTGCACCGGACAGAATCGCCATCTCTTGATCCGCAAACTCTTGTGAGCATGTTTGAAAGCATTCTCACAAAGGAACGAAAAGATCGGCTTCATAATTTCAAGGAGTGCGACTTGTCGGTTGCAGTGCCAGGACTTGCTCGGTTTCGGGTGAACTTGTTTTGGCAGCGGCACGAAATGGGTGGAGTTTTCCGACTCATACCATATGAAATTCGAACCACGGATGAACTGCGATTGCCGCCAGTTACCAAGAGCCTGAGTTTGCTGCCAAGGGGATTGATCCTCGTTACAGGGCCAACTGGTAGCGGTAAATCCACCTCATTGGCATCAATGATCAATCACATCAATGTGAATGTTCGCAAGAACATTATCACAGTTGAGGATCCAATCGAATATGTTCATGAAGATAAGATGAGCATCCTTAACCAGCGTGAACTTGGAACCGATACTCACAGCTTTGCGGACGCTTTGAAGCACGTAATGCGGCAAAATCCGGATGTTATTTTAGTCGGTGAAATGCGTGATCTTGAAACCATTCAGCTTGCCATTACAGCTGCAGAAACCGGTCACCTTGTGTTCTCAACTTTGCATACAGTAGATGCGGCTCAGACAATTGACCGTATCGTAGACGTTTTTGATAGTGAACAACAAGCCCAGATTCGAACCCAGCTCAGCGTGACTCTCCAAGCGGTTGTTTCGCAGACTCTCTTACCAACGAAAGATGGAGTAGGCAGGATCGCTGCGCATGAAGTGATGGTCTGTACGCCAGCGATTCGAACGCTTATTCGCGATGCAAAGACACACCAAATTTTGCCACACATTCAGACGGGGAACGATTTTGGGATGCAGACTCTTGATGGATGTTTGTTGAAACTGCTGAGGGAAGGCAAAATTGACTACGAACATGCGCTCGTAAAAAGCTCGAATACGGCGGAATTCCATCGACGGGCAGAAAAAGAAGGATTATCGGAGGCAACAACTCTTGCACATTGAGGGATTACTGCGCGAATGCGTGAAGCGGAATGGCTCCGATCTTCACTTCAAGACTGATACCGGGATGGTATATATTCGCGTTTTTGGCGAATTGCATCCGATCGAAGATCTTCCGCAATACTCGGATGCGGATTTTAGAACATCAATCAAAGAACTTCTACGTCCGGATCAGATTGCGAAGTTTGATAATGATTTAGAGCTTGATTTTGCGCTTGAGATTCCTGGCGTATCGCGGTTTAGGGGCAACCTGTTTCAACAACGGGAACACGCTCAGGCTGTTTTTCGGGTAATTCCGTTTGAGATTGCTTCGATGGAGGATTTGAATCTTCCGGAAGCGTGTTACGACTTTATTGAACGTCCTCGTGGACTCGTATTGGTCACTGGTCCAGCTGGAAGTGGGAAGTCCACCAGTCTGGCCGCGATGATTGATCGTATAAACAGGAAAGATGACGTTCACATTATCACGGTTGAGGATCCGATTGAGTTCGTTCACGAAGACCATAAGGCGCTGATCAATCAACGTGAGCTGGATGTTGATACTTTGAGTTTTGCGAACGCCCTTAAATACGTACTTCGTCAAGACCCTGATGTCATTCTCGTTGGTGAGATGCGTGACTTGGAGACTATCCATCTTGCAATTACCGCAGCAGAAACTGGACACCTTGTCTTTGCCACTTTGCATACAGTTGATGCACTTCAAACCGTGGATCGGATTGTTGACGTTTTTCCAACCCACCAGCAGCAACAAATACGTATGCAACTCTCGGTCAACTTACTTGGTGTCGTCAGTCAATCGTTGGTGCGCCGTAAGGATGGGCGGGGAAGGATTGCTGCTTTTGAAGTTCTCAATGCGACGGGTGCAGTACGTAACCTGATTCGAGAGAACAAAACGTATCAAATTGGATCAATCATTCAAACAGGGGCAAGACAAAAAATGCTGACTCTGGATCAGTCACTTTCTCGATTGGTTGAATCAGGCCTCGTCGAACTGGATGAAGCGAGAAGTAAAGCAAAAGATCCGTTTGAATTTGATCGAATTGTCTCACTTGGAACGACAAAAGCAGTTAAGCCGGGTGAAAAGCCAAAGGCGATAATGCCGTCGGATTTGTTGAACAAACCACTTGATAGCGAGGCTAACCGGGGCGCAGTGCGGGGTCAACCCAATCGGCCCAAAGTCGGCGGCGACTAATCCTTGAGAACTCTCTAGGTTCTCGTGGACAGGGTAGATTTCCTTCACGTATGCCAGATCATATTGACGACGCCCTTTTTCAAGAAAATGAGCGACTCGCGTCGGCGGCTGATCAGCGCCGCTATTGTAATACAGGTCATCTCGATTTTGGTGCAGGTGGATGTCTTGAAGAATCGATAATCGCCTATGAAACTTGGGGCGAACTAAACGAAGAAAAAACCAATGCCATCTTGATCTGTCATGCGTTGAGTGGTGATTCTCACGCAGTTGGATGGTGGGATCGCATTGTTGGGCCGGGCCGGGCAATTGATACAACGAAATATTTTGTTGTTGGCACAAACGTTTTGGGAGGGTGCCAAGGATCAACTGGTCCGGCATCACTCGGCCCAAATGGAGTGGAGTTTGGTTCAGAATTCCCAGTTATTGAAATTCAAGACATGGTAGTCGCCCAACATCGCGTTATGGAGTCTCTGGGTATTGAGAAGTGGGCATTGGTTGCAGGAGGCAGCATGGGTGGCATGCAGGCCATTAGCTGGGCTGTCCAGTACCCTTCTGCCGTTCAAAGGGTATGGTGCACTGCCTCAGCCGCCGCGCATGGTGCGATGCAGATTGGATTTAATGAGACTGGTCGTCAAGCGATCCGGCGAGATCCTGCGTTTATGGGCGGTGACTATTATGGTGGCGAGGGTCCGGTTCAGGGGTTAGCAATTGCTCGGATGCTGGGACACTTGAGTTTCTTGAGCGAAGAAAGCTTTACACACAAATTTGGTCGAAATTTGCAGGATAAGACTCAGTTTTCTTTTGACGGCGAGATTGAATTTGCGGTAGAGAGTTACTTGAATTACCAAGGCGACAAATTTACGAAACGATTTGATGCGAATAGCTTCATTACATTGACTCGCGCGATTGATTACTTTGACCTGAAGTCGCTTGAAAAAGCACAATGCGCTTTTCTCTTCACAAGTTTTGATTCAGATTGGATTTATCCGACTCATCAGAGTGCGACGCTTCACCAAATGGCTTTAGACGCGGGGTTGAAATCAAGGCACGTTGAAATATCGCTGCCGTGGGGTCATGATTCGTTTCTTTTGGATGGGGAAGAGCAAGGGAAACTGGTTCAAGAGCTCCTTTCGGACTAGATTCGGCCCAATTCGCTAGGGCCTTGCGTCCCCTTGGTTGCGTTTAGCGTGCCGAGTTAGCCATACTTCAATTCCCAAGCGGGGGTGTAGCTCAGTGGTTAGAGCGCCGGCCTGTCACGCCGGAGGTCGCGGGTTCAAGTCCCGTCATCCTCGCCATTCCGTGCCGCGGTAGCTCAGTTGGTAGAGCAAAGCACTGAAAATGCTTGGGTCGCCGGTTCGAGTCCGGCTTGCGGCACCATATCCCTAACTAGGATTGAAGTTGGTAATACCTACGGGAATTACAACCAAAATGAGTATAGTTAGGGGTCGCGGCGGAACGCCCACACGAATTAAGGAGAATTAAAGATGGCAAAGATTTGTCAAGTAAGCGGAAAGAAAGCGAATAAAGCAAAGCACGTGCGGCACCGCCACTCTGCTTGGAAGTTCCGAGCACCTCACAAGAATCGATGGCAACACGCTAACCTTCAGCGCGTGACCATTCAAACGCCGAACGGTAAGGTTCGAATGATGGTTGCAGCGTCGGTGATCAAAACCGAAGAGTTCTCGATGGTTGTCTGCGGATTGAAGCCAATCCCCAAGTCTTGGCTCAATAAGCCCAGCTACAACATCTAAGGGGATCAAATTTGAATGAGATGGGGGCTGAATCGATTTGATTCAGCCCCCATCTTTGTCTAATCCTCATCAATGATTACAATCTCCGAACAATTGGTGCTCATTGCATTAATTCTCAGCTCAACTTGGATGGCTGCGATTTCATGGTACGTGGGTCTAGTTCAATACCCGGCATTTCGTTTTGTGCCAACGGAAGACTGGAAGCGCTTTCATTCGCACCACACTTTTTGGACGGGCGTCTTGGTCGGTGCCCCGATGATCCTGCAAATTGTCTCTACATTTGCACTTTTCGTAACTCCAAGCGATCAAATTGAGCGATGGGCCTCATTGGTTCTATTGTTGCTTTCGGTGGGATGGACAGGTTTGGTCAGCGGGCCAAAGCACACCAGGCTGCTAACAAAGGATGATACGCTGATTGAATCCCTGATCCGCACGAATCACGTTCGATCAATTGCGTGGACTGTCCAAGCTGTGCTTGCTACGGCGTGGCTACTTTCTCAGAAGTAATCGTTCGGCCGGGATATTGAACAAGCGCAATTTCTAGGCAGTCCATGGCTTGATCAATGCTATCTGTATTGAGAACATAAGCAATCCGAACCTGATTCTTGCCTAAGCCGGGAGTGCTGTAGAATCCTGTTCCCGGAGCCATCATCACTGTTTGATTCTCGTGCCGAAACTCTTCAAGCATCCACTGGCAAAACTTATCGCTGTCGTCGATTGGAAGCTGAACCATTGCATAAAAAGCCCCTTCAATATCTGGGCAAACAACGCCTTCCATTGATCTTAATCGCCCGATCAGTACATCGCGTCGCCATGTGTATTCACTCCGCAAAGCATCAAAATAACTGGCAGGTGTGTCGAGGGCACCAATGACTCCCATCATATCGAGGGTGGGACTGCTGAGACGAGCCTGGGCAAATCGAATTGCCGGGTCGATCAGATTTGGATTGCGAGTTACAAAGTAGCCGATTCGTGCCCCGCAGAGACTAAATCGTTTGCTCACCGAGTCAACCATGATGACGTGTTCGTCGGATCCATCTAGCTGTAGGACGCTGATTGGTCTCCGACCATTGAAATAGAATTCTCGATAAACTTCGTCGGCAATGATGTAGAGGTTATGTTCGCGCGCGAGAGCGAGAAGCGCTTCTAGCCGTTCCCTCCCATATAGGTTGCCGGTTGGATTTCCGGGATTGCAGATCACAATTGCCCTCGTTCGGGGAGTTATTCGCTTGGCAAATTCTTCACTGTCTGGCAATTCAAAACTATCTTCGATATGAGTAGTAATTGGAACGACATTGATGCCCGTTCCAGCTGCAAAGCCGATGTAGTTCGCATAAAGCGGCTCCGGAATGATGACTTCATCACCAGGGTTACAGATAATGCTGAGCGCAATACTCAGCGCTTCTGAACCAGCGGTTGTCACGATCACTTGAGCCGCAGTGACATCAATCCCTTGTTTGCGATAATCCGCGGCGGCCTTTTCTCTGAGTTCGGCAATACCTGCAGAATTGGAGTACTCAAGCACGGATAGATTGCAACCCTTCACCGCATCCCAGAATTCTTTTGGACTTGGGACATCAGGCTGACCGATATTGAGGTGAAAAACTTTAACTCCTTGTTTCTTTGCGACATCGGCGTAGGGAGCTAGCTTTCGAATCGGGGAAGGTGGCATCACCCTGGCGCGGTCAGAAATGGGAAGCGACATGTGTTCAGCCTGAGTTTACACTCCCGCAACGGGTACTCGATGGAACTAAACGGACCGAAAACGCATATACAGTTCTATGAAGCGAATTTCACTCTTTCTCGTCATTATTGCCGGACTTCTGATTGCGGGCTGTAGCTCAACAACTCCCGAAGCAAAGTCCGATACAACGACAAAAGAACCGACTGCAGTTACAAAGACTGATCCTACTTCTTCCGAACCAGTTGCTTTCCGCAACGGTAAAGGCGAACTGGTTTGCCCCATGATGGGTTCTGTTATTAAAGATGAGGCATCAGCGGTTGGCCACGTGGACTATGAAGGTGTTCGTTACTACCTCTGCTGCGATATGTGCATCGAGCCGGCAAATAAAGATCCGAAAGCAATGGCAGAAAAGGCCGCCAAACTGAAGTAGATTTCTCCCCCCCCTCTTCCAATTTAGTGAATTCTGCACTGGCGATAGACGCCAGTGCAATTTTTTTTGCCTGGTAATCTCGAGTTCTGCTTATGGTGACATTCGAGGACATCTTCGCCGCACACGAACGGATTGGGCCCTATATCCACAGAACGCCTGTCCAGACTTCCAAGACTTTGGATAACCGGCTCGGAGCTGAGGTCTTTGTTAAGTGCGAAAACTTCCAGGTCACTGGTTCATTTAAGTACCGAGGAGCAACAAACGCGATCCTGCAACTGTCGGTTGAAGCTCGCAGAAACGGTGTGTTGACTTTTTCATCGGGGAACCACGCCCAAGCGCTTGCGCGGGCGGGGCAGGTTCATAATGTCAAGGTCACGGTGATCATGCCGGAGAATGCTCCCGCTATAAAAAAGGCTGCAACCGAAGGATATGGTGCCGAGGTGATCCTGTACAAACCTGATGAAACGAGTCGGGAAGCGCTGGGTCGTGAGATTTCTGAATCGCGTGGTCTCACTCTCGTTCCGCCTTATGATCACCCGCATGTTGTTGCTGGACAAGGAACCGCTACCAAAGAACTTTTTGAAGAGATTGGTGATCTTGATCAAGTTTATGTTTGTGCAGGAGGTGGAGGACTGCTAAGTGGCTCGGCGATAGCCGCGAATGCTCTCGCACCGCATTGCAAAGTTTTCGGAGTTGAACCAGATGCGGGTGATGATATCTGCCGTTCGTTCCGATCGGGCAAGCTCGAAACTGTGTACAACCCAGACACGATTGCCGACGGAGCAAGAACTCCAAGCGCAAGCGAGCTTACATTCGGAATCATCAAGGAACGGGTGACCGATATGCTCTCAGTGCCAGACTCGGTGCTTTTGGAGTGTATGTCGTTTTACGCCGAACGCATGAAAATGATTGTCGAGCCAACCGGGTGCCTTAGTCTCGCCGGGATATGGCGAAACGACCGAATCATCGCCGGCCAGAGAATTGGCATCATCGTAAGCGGAGGTAATGTTGATCTCCGCGAACTTGCGGGATACTGGGGAAGTGATGAAACTAGCTGTTAATTATTCGAGCGAAGCAATGGGGCTGAGAGAATCAGGGCAATTACCTATCGATTATCTTAAATGTGCGTTGTTCAAAGATTGGATTACAGAAGCCAAAAAATCTGGTCCGATTTACGTGCATTTTCCATTCGGGGTTTCGCCTCATGGAGTCACAAACTTTGATCATCCGGAGACCGATTGGCCTTGGGTTTTTGAAGTCCTGAACGAAACTGATTCGATTTATCTCAATTTGCATATCAAAATTCGCGAGAATGAATACCTTGATGCATCGCGAGATGCTGTGCTTGAGGAGTGTAAGAAGTGCGTGAATGAACTGGCGATGCATGTGCCGATGGATCGAGTGATTATTGAGAATACAGTTGCACGGGCGAAGGATGCACCGATAGTTAAAACATCAACCCTGGGTGGATTCTTCACTGATTTGATCAAAGAAACTGGATGCGGTTTACTTCTCGATACCGCGCACCTCCGAATCAGTTGCCTGGAACTTGGCCTCGATTTCCGGGAGGAAGTGCTCAAGTTTCCTCTGCACGAACTCAATGAGTGGCATATCTGCGGCGTAGGATTGAATCCGGGTGGCGATGTGCTGTTCGACAGCATGCCAATGACCGAAGAGGATTGGCAGGCTACCGCATTCGTTGTTGCGGCCATTCGAGAAGGAATTGCCCGCGAACCATATATGGTTGCGATAGAATATGGTGGGATCGGTGATAAATTTGATTGGCGATCAGATCCCATGGAAATTTTTCAAAGTTGTCGAACGGTTAAGCACATGTTGGACCTAATTTGAATACAATAAAGCTGGATGATTCCATTCCTTTGTTCGCTTGCCATGTCCTGCGCTGAAACGCCTTCGCTGAGCCGCTCTGATGTGACCGACCAGATCGATGCGATGTGGCCGGGCCCCGAAGAAGAGAAGTGGATGGAAGTCGGTTGGAGACTTGATCTTTTTGCCGCGCGACAAGAAGCGTCGAACACCGGAAAGCCGCTTTTTATGTGGATGATGAACGGTCACCCCACAGGCTGTACGTGAAACAATGGCCAAGCGGACAAGCGTGACTTGTTCACTCGACCAGACGTTATCAAACGACTGAAAACAGAATTCATCCCCTTTGCTGGCAACACCAACGAACTTCAGGTGAGTAAGTTCGATTCGCCCGAAAAGAAATGGTTCCTGGAGATGGCTTCTCAACTCAGCCCTGGGATTGCAAATGGGGGAACGGCGCAGGGTTTCTACGTAGTTGGTGCCGACGGGCAAGAATATGTCTATAGCATTGGCGGGCGACAGCATGACGCATTTATGAATTTGCTTGACGAAGGACTAGCTAAATTTAAGTCGAGTCCGCCGAAAGCCATTAAACTCGACATCCTGCCAATCAAAACATGGACGCGAATCGCTCCAAAAGGGGGCTTAGTTGTGAGGTCAATTACTCGCGTTTCACCATTGCCGAGTGGGGCCGATGTTCGAAACACAAGCATCGGGCGTGACCACTACTGGATTTTCCCAGAAGATATTGGCGAGATCAACAACTCAAAGGGAAATCATTTCGCAATGCCGACCAAAATGGCAAGGAGAATGGCACGGTTCCATCTTGTTGATAACGTACGAGGAGAACCGAATCGGTGGCGTTACGACAATATTCGGGTACTTGATATCGAAATGACCCGGGTGTCACCGATGGAATACAACTTTGAGGGGCTGTACAAACTTACGAACCTGGAAGGTCATGGCGGAACCGAAAAGGGCATTGCTGGGCGTATTAGAGGGTTTCTCACGCTGAACAAAGCGCGGAGCCAGGCAACGCAGTTTGAAGCGTACGCCGAAGGTTACGCCTGGGGAGACCATGAAAATACAAGTGGTGCCCCACCAGGAAAATTCCCGCTTAAAATCGCATTCCGATCTGTCGACGATGAAATTGCTCGCAGCGTGCCTCCACAGCAGAGTTACTTTTGGGATGAATATCTCAATCCACTTTCTTCAAAGCGGACGCCTTGGCCTTAGAGGCTGCGCTTGACTCCCTCGATGAGGCGATCCAGCGCATTTGTGTTTTGCAAAAAGAAGAGCGAGGGCTCGATCAATTCGAGTTCGTTGAGTAGAAACTCGCCGTTCTCTTCGATCAAGTCAACCCGTGCATAAAGCGGGGAATCGAACACGGTGTCCATGACTCGTTGGCCCGCAGTCAATTCAGCATTTTCAATCGGGACGGCCTTCGATACTGACTCATTCTCCCCTATGAAGCGCGGCTGCTTGACAATCTTGTGGGTGAACTCGCCATCAATCCAAACAAGCGACCGCTCTCCGCCTTGCGGAACAGATTCCATAAAAGGCTGAGCCAGCGCATCAATGCCGAGTTTTTCGATTTCGGCTATATGCTCCAACATTGCAGGGACATCAGTACGATCAAAGAATGCGGTGAGGTAACTCCCGGCGCCAATCGCAGGTTTGATGACGATCCGGTTTGCATCGATATTCTGTAGCGCAGACAGGGTGCCATCAATGATCGCGGTTGGAACGATTGATATTCCTCGTTCTTGTAACTCAAACAGATAGTTCTTATTGATGTTGGGAATCACGATTGATGCTGGGTTGAGGAGTTGGGTGACTTGGCCGGTTGCCGCAACCCATTCCTGAAAAGCAGCGGGTCGCTCGGGGTAATCCCAGGTCGAACGAATCACCACTGCATCGAACTGAGACCACTCAACCGACCCGTCATCCCAAGCGGCAAGAACCGGGTTCAGCCCCGCCGCCGTGAACTGCGAAACAACCAAGTCCTGATCAACATCTGGCTCTGGCAGGTTCAAACACGTCGCAATTCCAATTCTGGGCATTGCTGAGGATGCTACATCATGGATGCTTTGTTTCTAGTTCTTTTGCTTTCGACCTTTAAGGAATGCGAGTATTCCAACTCCTGCCAAAATCATTGAACTCGGTTCGGGGACTGGATTGAGTAACTGACTATAGATTTCGTTACCAACAACTCCTGACCCGTAGAGGTTATGATGAGTTCCATCGTATGTTATTGGAGTTGCAGAGTTATAGGTCAATTCAAAAATGGGTGCATATTGAATATTGCGCCCTAGCCCTTGTTGTTCAAGTACCAGACTTTGAACAATGACAGCTATGTCTGCGTAAACTTCATTCTTGAATTGCCTGTCGAAAACTGAGAAGTTGCTCTCACTTGCAGCATACGAACCAAAAATGAGCCTGACACTCGGATCAAAAGCAAATGTTTGGTTTAACATTATCTGATACTGATCGCGGAACCAATTCTGTACTGTTGAACGAAGTGGAGCGTTATTTAAGTAACCGTTTGACTGTGCGTTGCCGTACCATCGCCAAATGTCATTACCACCGGCGAAGAACACGACTACATCTGGATCGTATGTTGTCAACCATTCTGAGTATTTTCCTGCTCCGAGGTAAGTGTTACCATCGTCCGAATACCCAGTAAGTAGTCGTGGGATTCCCCATCCCCCAAATCCTGCATGTTGATTATCAGGGAGGCCACTTTCAAAGTTGAAGCCATTTTCTGGCCCAACAAAATCCTTTGTATGGCTGTTACTGACAAGTAAGTTGTTTAAGGGCTCTCTAAATTGATTATATGGAGTTTGTCCTGCTCCCCCAGTCAATGAGTCTCCAACACACATTATTCTGCCTAGATTGACCCCGAACGATAGCGTCCCTGGTACAAACATGGCGATCAATACAAGACTTCGAGTGACGATTTTGTTTTTCATTTCTCTCCTGGTCAACAATTTGACCGAAACGTTACAAGTATAACGTAAAACTTTAAATCAAACGGTACTGAGACCAAAACTACGTTGTTTTTGCTGTCACTACTTCTACTAGGTTTGATAGTGCCCCGTATCATCGCGGGTTTGGGTTCCTGACATGGAATGGAAAGACCCTCTTGGAATCGCAATGGAGCGAGACCAAAGGCTTGAGGTGATTATCCAATGTTGACCCAGTTATTGAACTTGACCAAAGAATCGAATGAAGGCGACGCCGAAGAAATGATGGCGCGGCCAACTTCACGTCGAGGACTTCTTGTCGGTGGGCTGACCGCCGCGTTAGGAGCCACGACGGGCATTGCCGCCGCCCAGAACCTCGGCGGATCAGGAAGTTCAGGCCCCCGAGCTTTACCACCCGGCGCGAAGCCGCCAGGGACGGGCACATTTACAAACAATGCTTCTGGATTCGGCAACGGTGGCACATCAATCAACCGTACTTGGGGGGACGTTAAGAAACGATTACTTAGGCGAATTTCGTACGGTGCGACGCAACAGGATATTTCTGAAATAAACGCGGTCGGCTACGACATTTATCTTGAAACCCAGCTTAACTTTGAAGATATCGATGATTCGGCTTGTGAAGCCCAGGTTCTTGCCGATGTGCCAAACGTCAACATGACGCTTCAGGAGATCAATCAGCTTTCTCAAGGCAATGCGTTCATGGGATGGGATGCAGCAGTTCAAGCCACGATTATCCGCTCAGTTAAATCGAAGCGGCAGCTTTACCAGAGAATGGTCGAGTTTTGGCACGACCATTTTTATGTTTATAGTGGCACGCATTTGGGAGTTGGCCTCCATTATCAACGTGAGGTGATTTGGAACAATGCAATGGGATCATTTAAGGATCTCCTTACTGCAAGTGCTAACCACGGTCTCATGATGTTGTATCTCGATAACCGGCTTTCAACTGATCGGAATATTAATGTCAATTACGCCCGGGAAATCTTGGAACTCCATACAGTTGGCGTCAACGGAGGCTATTCTGAAGCCGATATTTATGAACTAGCCAACATTTTTACAGGTTGGGGAGTGGAAACCAGTAACGCAAACCTGTTATTCGGATCATTTAAATACACCAATTCTCAACACGCTCAAGGAACCCGCACTGTAATGGGGCAGTCCTTTGCACAGGCAGGAAAGGCACAAGGCGATGCGGCTATTTCCTGGTTGGCTTCGCATCCTGCAACGATCAAATACATAGCAGACAAACTTAGTTGGTGGTTCCTAGGAACACCCGCTTCGGTATCGCTCTTCCAACAGATCGCGGCGGTTTGGGGAACTGACGGTGATATTAAATCTGTTTTACGAGTTATCTTAAGTCAGTTTAACATGGCACAAGTGCAGCCAATTTTCAAAAGGCCATTTCACCTCATTGTCGGTGCGATTCGCCAGGCTGAATCGAACATAACTTCGGCATATTGGGTTTATGAATATCTAAAGGAATCTGGGCATAGCATGGGGGCGTGGATTCAACCTGATGGTTTTCCAGATGGTTTTGCCTACTGGTCAGGGGGAATGGTCAAACGATTCAAGCTCATGACTCACTTTAGCAGAGGAAGACTACAAAACGCTCCTTCCGTCGACTTATCAAGTATGAACGGCATGACTGACGGAGAAAAAATGGCATTTATCAACAATAAGTTCTTCCTAGGAGAATTACCAGTGTCGGATCAGATATGGATCCGCCGATACTTAAAAGGAACAACAAACCATAAACAAGCGGTTGCTATCTCACTTTGCTCCCCTTCGTACCAATGGTTCTGAGTTGATCACAAACGGAGCGACTTCATTCATGAGCAACCACGACGCATGCCCGGAATACAGAACGATCTCTCGCCGACAATTTGTCGGCGGGGCGAGCCTTATGGCCACGGCAACGGTCTTGGCTGGAATCGCGCCTAAGATTGCATTTGCACAAAGTACGAGTGTAAAAGATACTGTGATCCTCATCCAATTGAGAGGAGGAGCAGATCCACTCACGTTCTGTCCGCCCCACGGTGACCCCATTTACTACCAAGCAAGACCGACGCTTGCAATTCCTCAGCCAGGTTCTGGTAACTCCGATTCGGCAATTGATCTCAATGGCTACTTTGGATTCGCGCGAGCATTTGAACCTCTTATGACTGCTTACAACGACGGGAATCTTGGGGTTATTAATGCGGTTGGTCGGGCTAATTGGACTCGATCGCACTTCGATGCCCAGAATTGGATGCAAACCGATATGACCGACCTTAACCAAGGTGGTTGGATGTCACGGCATTTATCAAGCTCAAACCAAGTAAAGAGCGATGCGCCATTCAGAGGTGTTGCGTTTTCCGATGCAACGCCGCTTGTACTTAGCCGGGCTGGTCAAGTTGCCTCGATGGGAAAAGCCACAGATTACGAATTCGATGCTGGTTTCCCAGATGATGTAGCGGTTGCAGATGCAATCCGCAGAATGTATAGCCGCGTTCGGGATGAATCACGAGAAATTGTTCGTGATTCAAGTCGCGCAATTAGTACATTAGCCCAATTGAATATTCCCGGATATGTGCCAAGTGGGGGTGCAATGTATCCAGATAGTTACGTTGGGAACTCTCTGAAAGCAACGGCAAAGATGATCAAGTCCGATATTGGGGTGGAAGTAATTTGCGTTGACACGTACGGATGGGATACTCACGGCAACCAAGGAAGTCGGGGTGGAGCGCTTGCCAGTATGATGAGCGATCTTGCGAATTCTCTATCGGCTTTTTACCGCGACATGGAAGTAGCCGGGAATACGAAATGGACGGTGGTTGTCATGAGCGAATTTGGCCGACAGATTGAAGAAAATGGTTCTCTCGGAACCGACCATGGCACCGCTGGAACAATGTTAACAATGGGATCGAACATTGTTGGGGGAATTCATACCGATTGGCCTGGGCTCGAACGCGAAAATCGATATG
>JBJXDW010000070.1:0-61737 GCA_046154445.1 Fimbriimonadaceae bacterium
TTTCAGTATTGGATGCCGACCGCAGTTGCCGCTGTGGCGGCGGCCGTTGGGTTATTCGCTATCCTCCAAGTTATTGGCACTCCCGTCCGCAGTGCACCATTCAGCCGACCAGAAGCAGAAGCACGCCTAAATACCTCATCACAATCAGTTCCTTTCCCCACCCTCAATGAACCCTTGAACAGATGACAATCGCCAATAGGGCATTTCTTGGCGCGATTTTCGGGGCAATTATTGCTCTCTTCTTGCACCCATTGTCGCGTCCTTGGCTCCAATATTCTTTCTACCGATTCTCACCGTCGCCGACCGCAATTGCTTCTCCCCATCTTGCAAAAACTCTTCGAACCCTTCAACCGCCTAAAGACGATGAAAATCTGTCACTCTACGTTCAAGTCGCCGCTGAAAAAATTGCTTCAGGCGAATTGAACAGCGGAAAAGACACTCTCTTACTCGCAGAACTTTGCCGAAACGCCGCTGATAAAGATCCACTCAACGCTTTCTGGCGGCAAAGCGAAGCCGTGTTCCAATATGCACTTGGCAACAAAGGTGCCGCCAAAACTGCATGGAGCCGGGCCTCAAAACGCCCAACCTGGAACGACTTTCAATCTCAGCAGATAAAAGACTTTCTAAAGGAATTTGCCGCCGAATCTGGTACAGAAATGAGTTGGCAATCCGCAGTCGCCATCCAACTCAGATCATCGGCCGTCCCCAAAGTCACTACGAGTCTGGGACGTACCCTTTTAAACGAAGATCAATCACAAATCAATCGTGCCGAAACTTTTCTCAACGCCATCCTCATTCGCGACCAAGCGCGGACGACATCTGGCTCTGAGTACGGCTATCGCCTCGCCGAGACTGCCGCGACTGGCCCTCTCAAAACCCCAGGATCAAAGCGGGACAAGTCGTTCACACGCGCTGAATTCCCAACCGATCTTTACAAATCAAATCACAAGATTTTGGGCGACCAAATCGCAAAAGGACTCCAGGAAAACGACGCCTTTCAAGCCCTCGTCTATTCTGCCGATACCAATAGAAATCTCTCTCGTTTGACTGGCCAGTCAATTCTATTGGCATCCATGCCGGGTGCCTTGCTCTTCGGGGCGATAATAACTGGAATTCTCCTGTTTGTCGCTTACTTAGTCCCTCTTCACAAATTCGGAGACCCGGTCAATCCAATTGTGCCAACTGCTTGCGCGCTTATCTTCGCTACCGGAATCTATCTACTCACGCATCAGATTACTGTCAGCTTGTGGAGTCTTTTGGTTATTGCTCTCTTCGCAATCCACCCGCCGATAAATCTGATCTCCCCTAATCTTAAAGTCCCCCGCCTCAACTATTTATTCGGCGCATTTATCGCAGTTTTCTTCTCCGCTCTGATAGTTGCTGCCGCAGTCGTCGCCGCAACCCCTTTTCAAACTCTTGCCCCGTCCCTTCCCGAAGGTTGGTGGAATGATCCCACCGGTTATTTCACCCAAGTCATATTGATCGTCGTCGGTTCATTCATCCTGTTCAACCAAATCACGGCTTATCGATTACGAAGACCTGCCGGACGATTTTGCATTATTGTCGCGCGCCAATCGCTGGCCCAAGCAAGCCTTGCTTGCCTGTTTAGCAGCATCATCCTTACCCCAGCTGCAATTTACTGGGATAACAAAATCAATCAGGATTTGCAGAAAATTGCCCTCAATGAAACGGCATACTATCTAAACCGATGACGAGCGCAATCCAGGAAGCCATCGATACCGCCTTAAGTCAAAAGGCAGAGCTATTTAACCAACTAGGAGTAACCCCCCAAGGGTGGTTATGGTGTCAAAAGCTATCCGCAGTCTATGACGAACTTTGGCGCGTGTTGTGGCGAGAGACACGAATCGAATTCGGAAACATACCGCCTCTCGCCATAGTCGCAACCGGAGGATATGGCCGCCAAGAAATGTCTCCCCATTCGGACGTTGATGTAGCATTTATCCCCTCAACTGAAACCGCTGAACTCAATCAAGCAATTCGCTGGCTCTTCCGCATCGCACACGACTCATTTGGCAAAAAACTGGGAGTCCGACTCTCGTACGTCTACCGACCAATATCTGATCTGCCAGGGCTTGACAGCATCGACCTCTCAAACCTTCTCGATGCCCGCCATGTTGCCGGAGCACCCGCTCCCTTCCATAATCTTGAAATAGCAATGTGGGAGGCATTCCCAACCTCAGACTTTCTCCATGCCAAGCTTCAAGAGCGAAAAACCGAGTGCGCAAAAACCCACGAAACTCCCCTCGTTACTCAGCCTAACTTAAAATTCGGAGCTGGCGGGTTACGCGACTTCCATTGCTCGAACTGGATCGGTATCGCCATTGGGGAACGTCCGAATCCAATCACGCAAGAAGTCGATTTTCTTTTGAAAATCAGAAATCTCCTTCATCTCACCGCAGGCAAACTCCAAGATGATCTCAATTTTGCCCGCAGAGAAGAACTCGCAGGAATTCTATCGACAACTGCATTTGAACTTGGCACAAGTGTTTGCGACACTCTTTCAAAAAATCACGAAGCATTCATCCAGGGCCTTTCCCGATTAACCGAGAGTCGCTACTCCCTTGGCATCCATGCAACCGCCGCCCGAGGCGAAATCCGCATCAACGCCAATGCCCCTGCTGGAATTGCCGCGGTAATGCTCGCCGATGCAAAGCGGATTGGCTTAGAGCTACCAACCGATCTGCCATATCTCGACCCAACGATTGGACCTGAAATAATCCTTGCCCTCACAAGTGGGGAACAAACTCTCCGCGCCCTCGAAAGAACGGGCATTTTCAACGCCGTCTTGCCAGAACTATCTCTTTGTAAATGTTTGATGCCCCACGATGCATCGCATCAATTCACCGTCTACGAACACACCCTCCGGGCCCTGAAGGAATTCGAAGAAATCCAGCTCGGTAATCCGCTCTACTCAATCAAGCTCTCGCTCTCAGACCCCAGCGCCACAATCTTAGCAATCCTCTTTCATGACCTAGGAAAGGCAGATTCTTCCGCCCCGCATAGCGAAACTGGCGCGAAAATAACCCGAAACCTTGCCGACAGATTTTCCCTTGAAGAAACCCTTGCTCGCAATGTCGAATGGCTCGTATTGGAACATCTCACAATGAGCCAATACATTCGGATGCGAGATATTGATCACCCCGACACCATCGCAGAATTTGCTACGCATGTTGATGATCTTGAACTCCTGAAGGCCCTAACAATTCTCACTTACTGCGACGTCAAAAGTGTTGGCCCTGAACTTTGGACTCCTGTGCAAGAAACGTATCTACTTACACTGTTCGAACGCGCCGCCCACGTCCTTGAAAACCAATTTACATCCGAACAGTCAGAACAAGATGCCCTCAAGAGGGTTCTCACAACCGCAAAATCCTCAGATAATGTCCCAACACGCGACCTGGAAGAATTTCTCGCGGTTATGCCCGCGCACTACCTCCTCAGCACGCCTGAAGAGTCAATCCTCCATCACAACGAACTCTTTAGCGCCATTGAATCAGACACCGTCATCGTGGAATACCACGATTTCCGTGACCTTGGCCTGACCGAAATCACAATCGCCCTCAACGACCGAGCTGGTGTACTTTCCGATATTCTCGGAGTTCTTTACGCCTACAATCTTTCAATCCAAAATCTGCGATGTTCCACCTCTGAATCTGATCCCGCCATCGCCATCGACACGTTCCTAGTGAGCAAATCTGGATCACAAATTCCCCATCAACTCAGGTCTCAACTTGAAACCGACCTCAAACGTGTCCTTCTACAAGAGATTCACCGCGATGAACTAATGCGCAAACGGGGCAAAGACCCCGATCGCCGACAACAGTTCTTAACGCTCGAAATCATCGACCGTGAACCCATGATTATCGAAATCCGCGCTCCACGTGGTCGAGGCCTTGCCTATCGACTCTCACGTGCCATCTCCGCGCAGGGACTTAGCATCCTCTCGGCTCGCCTCGGGCAATGGGCCGGTTCCGCTAGCGCAGGATTCTACGTTATCGACCCGTCCGGCAAAAAAATTGATCCTGAGCAACTTCGCCTCAACTTCTTCCAATCCGTTGATTAACGGTCAATTATTAACCTTTCTTGAAGTCAGCAAGACCAAACACTAGCGCAGGTATCCTCAGAATCTGCAATGAAAGTTGTCATTTTGGGATGTGGGCGCTCCGGAGCATCACTTGCTCTCCAATTAGCCTCAATGAACCACAGCGTGACCGTGATTGACCACAATCCGGAATCGCTACGCCGACTCGGCAAAACGTACCCATGCCGAATTGTTCTTGGCAGCGGACTTGATCTTGACACTCTCGAAAAAGCTGAAGTCAAGGACTGCAATGTTTTCTTCGCCATGACCCGAGGCGACAATACAAACATCATGGCCGCCCAAATTGTCAAACGGAACTTTAATGTCGAGCGCGTTGCCGTAAAAGTCGCCGATCCTTTACGAGCCGAAGCCTATCGAAAGCTCGGTTTGTTTACCATCAACGCGGCGGCGCTTCTCGCTGGGATGTGCCGAGATTGGATGCTCGGTGAAGAATTTAAACCAATTGACACCTATAACGTCGACGGCGTCGAGGTGGAACTGTGAGCATGTACATCATTATTGTCGGCGGCGGAAACGTCGGTGTTCAACTTACAAAGCGCTTGATCGCTCGTGGTAACGAAGTATTGATGCTCGAAAAAGATGGACGTCAAGCCCAAAAACTCGGCAATCTCCTCGGAGAAAAACACCTCATGCACGGCGACGGGTGCGACATTCTCACTCAAAAAGAAGCCGGATTCAAACGCGCCGACATCGTCGTTTCCGTAACCGGCGAAGATGAAGACAACCTCATTTGCTGCCAACTCGCCAAAGAAGTCTGGAATGTCAACCGCGTTGTCGCCCGTGTCAACGATCCGTCTCACGAAGCCGTTTTCCGCGAAATCGGCATCGACGACACAGTTTCTGCAACTGGGATTATCTACAGTCTGATCGATCAACAAATCGCCAGCGATGAACTGATTCCCGTCGGCCACCTTCACAAAGGACACGTCGAAATTGTTGAAAGCATCCTTTCAGAACGATCCCGGCTTATCGGCAAAGCGGTTCGCGATATTCCACTCCCGCAAGGATCATTTATCGTCTATCTATTCCGCGACGGTAACGGCATGCAGGTCAACGGCGATACGGAATTCAAACCCGATGATATGATCGTCGCCATGGTTCCGACAGCTCGAGCCGAAGAACTCCGAACCGTTTTTGCTGACGTCAGTTCCTAGCCTGTGAATGACATCGGGGAAAAGCAGGCAGAGCGTTCTCGAAAAGAAGTCATAACTTAGTCATGGCAACACAAACCGAGTTCAGTTCTATTTGGGAAGTTCTCCCAACTGACCTCGATGCCGCCGAGAACCTTCAAAAAGTACTCGGCTTAGAACCAATCGTCGCCCGCCTTCTTGTCCAGCGCGGATTGATGACCCCGGCCGATGCCGATAAATTTCTAAACCCTACCCTCGATCATCTTTCCGATCCTGAGCTTCTGCCTGATTTCCAAGCCGCCCGCAACGCCCTTATGAACGCCCGTGAACAAGGGCACAAAATCTACATTCACGGCGACTACGATGTCGATGGAGTCACCAGCGCAGCAATCCTCTATCGATTCCTTGAACGAACCGGATTCATCGTTGAAGGACACGTCCCCCACCGCGAACGCGAAGGATACGGCATTCATCCCGACACGATTCGCCGCGCTCACGCCAGCGGCGCGAATCTCATTCTCACGTGCGACTGCGGATCAAGTTCTCACGACCAACTCGCCGCCGCCTACGAACTAGGCATGAAAGTCGTCGTGACCGACCACCACGAAAGCCCCGAAATCCTACCTAAAGCTGAAGCCGTCGTCAACCCAAAACGCCGCGACTACAGCGGTCCAGCGACCGAAATGGCCGGTGCCGGAATCGCATTCCTTCTCTGCCTGGGTATGTGCGAAGAACTCGGCATCGAAAAACCAGTCTTCTACCGCCACTTCCTGGACCTCGCCGTTATGGGCACCGTGGCCGACGTAATGCCCCTGCGAGACAACAACCGAGTTGTCGCTAAGTTTGGGCTCGCCGCCCTGCAAAGCACACAGAAAAAAGGCGTTCGCGCGCTCCTCCGTGTCAGCAATCTCGACGACCCTACCGCCAAACTTACAACGCGCCACATCGGCTATCAACTCGGCCCCCGGATCAACGCCGTCGGTCGAATCGACGACGCCGACGTCGCGTTCAGACTCCTCACCACAAACGACCAAACCGAAGCGACTGAACTGGCAACATTCCTCGACAGGAAGAATCAAGAACGCCGCGACCTCCAAGATGATCTCATCCAAGAAGCATTTGCAAAAATCGTCGCAGACGGTCTCGACAGAAAGTCCGCAATAGTCGTTGCCGGTGAGGGTTGGCAAAAAGGCATCGTCGGTATCGTCGCTGGAAAAGTTGTTGAAAAATTCCGACGACCATCATTTGTCCTTGGCATCCACGGCGACATAGCTTCTGGTTCTGCCCGCTCAATCCCCGCTTTTAATCTCTACGACGCAATCGAAGCTAGCCGCGAGCACCTCATCAAAGGAGGCGGTCACGCCGCCGCCGCTGGTGTCTCCTTGCAAGTAGGCGCACTTTTGGGATTTGCAGATGCGATCGACACTTACGCATCGGAAAGGCTAACTGAAGAAGACTTCCTCCCCCGAATCCGCATCGATCAAGAAGTAAATCTCCCCACAACTTCCCTCAGTCTCGCTAAAGCAATTGCTTCTCTCGAACCATTCGGCGAAGCAAACCCCGAACCAAGTTTTGTCATGCGAGGTGTCCGGCTTGCAACTTGTACTCCCACAAGAAACCCGATCCACTGTCGAGTGACACTTCAGGATGGAGACGAACAACGTTTTGCGATGGCATTTGGACTCGGAGAACTATTCGCCGAAGTCAAACTCCAGACTAAACTTGATGTCGTTTGCAATCTTGAAGAAGACACATTTAATGGTAACACCCGCCTAAAAATGGTAGTGCGTGATTTCCGCGAAGTTTAATTCCAAAGGGTCTTAACGCCAACCGTCATTTTGACTTCAAATTGCTCACCCTTCCGGTATAGACGCATCGTCAGTTCTGAACCCGGCTCTAACCCAAAGAGTAGCGCTGCCAAATCAATGACGTTCCCGACCGGCGTACCATTTGCCATCATAATCAGATCGCCCGTTTTCACGCCCGCAAGGTCACATGGACTTCCCGGCGTAATTTCGTCAACTTCAACTTGCCCCGGGCCAGCACCGGCCTTAAAAAAGAATCCAACGCTCGGATGCAAAACTTTGTGGTCGTCTCGCTTAAATCCTTCGACGACTCGTCCTAGAATCTTCGGGCCGAGGGCATATGCCACAGTCAAACCCGCCGGGCCAAATGCATTTTTCGCTTGCTGCTGAGCAGCATCCATCCGTTGACCACCCGTAGCTGGAAGTTCCGGCTGCAAAATCGCTCCCAAAATCCCAACAACTCCCCCAGAATTATTAAACACAATCGCGCCTCCAACCGGAACATCTTTTGTTTCGAATTGAATCTCCGCCAGAGGCACAAAACGCTGACTAGGCAAAAATAACCCGGGCCGAGAATCACTCGTCAACATTCCCCGAACTGGACCATTAACGGTCGCAACCATCAATTCACCGAGTTTGACTTCTGGCGCAAGGCGAGCCGCTTGCCGTTTTCCCGGCACCCAATTGTGCGCACCTAAGAGCACAAGCTGAGTCTCCTTATCGTAACCAATACGGCCCAACTTGACCTCAACACCGCCACTCATCTTCGCAGTCAACGGTTCATAAACGAGACTTGAAGTGTGGGCAACAAAATAGCCTCGATCATCAATCAATACGGCAACTCCAAACGGTTTACCAGCGATATCAGGCAGAACTGCCAGGGAATCAACAACCGATGCCCACGCCGCACTCTGATAAGCACCAATAGGTTGGAGCTGTTGCGGAGGCGCAATCACTCGTTCTTGGTTGAGAACCTGGTTCAAAAAGACCAGACTAGCCACCAAAGACGACATTCTTTTTATCAACCTCCGTTGCATTGCTCGCTCGGGTATTCGGATCAGTTCCCGCCGTAACAATAACAACCTTTGAACTAGGGTCATCAGTTATCGGTGCCGCTCCACCTCGCGCCGCCGATGGTGCATTTCGACTAGCAAATCCTTCCAATGCGCCAGCTGCTAATCCAGAAACAACCGAAGAAGCCTTCGGCTTCGCCACACTCGTCAATGCCTCGTTATGAATATCAGACAAATGAGCGCCATCCAAACTGGGCTGAGTACCAACATCCGTTCGTGAAGCATATTGCGCCCGAGGCTTCGTAGAACTCCTTCTTGAGCTCTTAGTCGGAGGACTCGTTACAACTTTCTTCTCCGGCTCAGCCGCCACTCCAACATCTGCCCCATCGGGCTCGTTTGTTTCCTCAACAACTGGTGCCACAACATCATGAGGATCAATCTTAGGATTGAGCGTCTGAGCCGGCATCTTCACACTCGTAGCCACCGTTCCACTCGGAACTGCGCTCGAATTCAAGTCTCCCTTCGGCATCTGCATTGCAAAAACTGCCACAGCCGCACAAGCGGCTACCGGAACAGCAAACTTCCACCAGTTCGCAAATGGCGAAATTGGAGCACTCATCGTCCCCTTCGATAAAATTGCATCGCGCAACCGATCCGAGCTTATTTGGCACTCCGGAACCTCCCCAAGGTTCTTGAGTTCCATTTTAAGATTCGTCAAAATGGTTTCTTCGCGGTTAACCGCATCCCCACTCAACGACCCGAGCACTTGCTCATCGCCGTTTTCTAGTTCGCCAAATACCTTTCGGAATAGCGCATCCATCTGTTCGTTGTTCATTTTTTTATTCAATCACTTCCCCCTCTAACATCGGTGCCAGTCGGTCTCGTAAGGCTCGTCGTGCTCGCAATACGCGGAGTTTCGCTCCGCCAAC
Organism: Fimbriimonadaceae bacterium; assembly: GCA_046154445.1. GTDB lineage: Bacteria > Armatimonadota > Fimbriimonadia > Fimbriimonadales > Fimbriimonadaceae > UphvI-Ar2. The sequence continues at coordinate 9,001 of JBJXDW010000070.1, forward strand.
CGAGCACCCAAAAAAAGCTGCAATATCGTCGTATTCCATCTCTTGAATGTCGCGGAACACAATCGCATTCTTGTGGTGATCAGGTAACGCCGAAATTGCTTCCCGTAGCAATGCGCGTCTTTGCTCCTGCTCCATATTATCTATCGGGTCTTCGCTATAATTTCCAACCGTCATCCAGGTCAGCGAACCCGCCGCTTCTCGCTCTTCCAAGTTCTTGCGGCGGTTGTGCATCCGCGCCCGATCTGTTCCCAAATTCGCCGTAATGCGCAACAACCACGTCGTGAATTTTGCCTCGTCACGATATCGCTTCAAATTCTGGTAAGCCTTGATAAACGCTTCTTGAACAATATCTTCCGCATCATCACGCCGAGGAGCCATTTGGTATGCATAACGATAAACTAAATCACGATGACGTTCGAAGAGTTTTTCAAATGCCGAAAAGTCGCCTTCACGAGCTTTCCAAACCAAAGCTTCATCCGATTCAGGGTCAAGCCCCGCCGGCAATACTTTGGATCGATCACTCATGGGCGTCTGATCAAATCTCAATGAACTCCTCAGTACCATCATACAATAACCCAGACGCCTGAACCCGACCTAAGTTACGGTTAGGGTGAACCTGGAATAGGACTAGCTCAGAACTTCTTCCGGAATCTCCATCGGATGTCCTTCCCACTCCGCAACGCAGCACGCAATGGCCATGTCACCTGTCACATTCAGGACGGTACGACTCATGTCCAAGATTCGGTCAACGCCCAACGCCATTCCAATCGCCCCAGCCGGTACACCAAGACCTTTGACAATCGACCCAATCACTGGCCAAGCACCGCCCGGTACCCCCGCCGTACCAATACCCGCAACGATCGACAGCCCCATCACCATCATCTGCTTCGAAAAGTCCAAGGGAATCCCAAAGAGTTGGCAGAAGAAAATAATCGTAATTCCTTCAAAAAGCGCGGTTCCATTTTGATTTGCCGTTGCCCCTACCGTCAAAACAAAACTCGAAATATTCTTAGGCAAGCCCAAATCATCTTCCGCAGATTTTAGGGCCACCGGCAAAGTCGCGTTGCTTGAACTAGTCGCAAACGCCGTCATCATCACATTTTTGATCTTGCGGAAAAAATCCCAAGGATTGCGCTTTGCAATCACCCGAATCAGAATCGAATAAACCACAAACATATGAATCGCAAGTCCAACCAATACAGTAAGCGCATATGCCCCTAATGTCACGAAAATCGAAAATCCAAGGGCCGAAGCGGTCTTGAAAATCAGTGCAAAAACCCCGTATGGTGCTAGCGACATCGCCATTTCAATCACTTTCTGACTAATTTCAAAGAGCCCTTCGAAAAATTGTTTGATGGGGGCTACCTTTTCGGGATCAGATTTCGCCATCGCCAGACCGAACACAAGGGCAAAAAACATAAATGGCAAAATCCCTCCGCTGAGCGCCCGAGTCGCTTCCAAGAGAGGATTCTTTGGCACAATCCCCGCAACCGGCGGGTCAGCTTCCGAACCCGCTTTTGGTGCCACGTTCTTCTCTTCCAAAGCACTCTTCCCGTCCGGGCTTGCCGCCCGCTCGGCAATCACTTGTTTCGCTTCTTCCTCCGAAAAACCTTCCTTTTGCAATCCTTTCAAGGCATATTCACTATAAAGTGCTTCCCGCTTTTCTGGAGTGATCAAATTGCCCGGTTTGATTACATTAACCAAAACAAGCGCAATTGCCACAGCTATCCCACTAAACAAAACCGTCATCACGAGCGACCGCATGCCAATCCGGCCGACCTTTGCAACATCCCCAATATCACTAATCCCCAACACCAGGGCCGAAAGCAGCAGAGGCACAACAATCATAAAGATCATCGCTAAAAACGAATCACCCACAATCGTCATCACTTTATCGTTTAGCGTCCCAAGGAAAGTCTTAAACGCCGGATTCCCCTCCGCAACAAAATTCGCACTAACACCCAGCACCGCTCCTAGCCCCAAGCCGATCAAGATTTTGTTGTGAAGAGCCATGCCCTTGCCCTTTGCTGACATAGCGCCAAGTATGACCGCAAATCGCCGTGTAAATAAACAGAACAATTCAAGTAAAGTTCAGCCAATGTCTAGTCGTTGCTGGGTGATTGGGAGCGCCGTGCTCGATACGGTTTATTCCGTTGACCGTTTGCCTCAGCCGGGTGAAAGCGTACTCGCCCATAAAGTCGAGCAATTCCTGGGCGGCAAAGGAGTGAACCAAGCCATCGCATGTGTTCGAAGCGATGCAGAAACCCGAATCATATGCCAACTCGGATCCGATCATTCGCATCTTGGCTTTATGAGTTTGTTTGAAAGGGAGAATTTGATTACTAACAAAGTTTTCCTAACAAACAAGGATACGACTGGTCATGCAGCCATTACGATTGATGCCGTTGGCAACAACCAAATCTCTGTCTATCCCGGCGCAAACATGCTTTTGCCCGCCAAAAAAATTGACCAATCAAAGATAGAAAAAAGTGATTTCACCCTGTGCCAATTCGAAGTCCCCGACGATGTCATCATCGCCGCCTCAAAACGGGGAAATTTCATCCTCAACCCCGCTCCATATCGCGAATTCCCGCGCGAAGTTCTTCAGAGTTGCTTCGCTATCACCCCCAATGAAACCGAAGCCGCCGCTCTGACTCGTATCCACCCAGATACCGATAGCAACCTCGAAAAGTGTGCCGACAAACTACTTGAATCAGGAGTCCAAAACGTGATCATCACCCTCGGCGAACGCGGAGCCTTCTTTAAAAACGTAGAAACCTCAAAGCACTACCCTGCTCCAAAAGTCAAAGCCATTGACACAACCGCCGCGGGCGACGTATTCAATGGTGCATTGATCGCCCGGCTCAGTTTGGGCGACACGTTCGACAAAGCGATCCCCTATGCCATCGCTGCCGCGAGCATCAGCGTCACAAAACCCGGAGCCGTCCCCTCAATACCAAATAAACAAAAAGTCATTAAATTTTTGTCGGCACGGAACTCTTAAATCCGACCCATGTGTAGACTAATAACGATCTAAATTCGAATTGCCCCCGAGCGATGGGATCAGTCTGGAAAAACAAAATGGATAACAACGTAACAACCTGGTTCGAATGCTACAGCCCGAACCCTGATGCAAGTAAAAAATTCTACGCCGATGTCTTCGGATGGACTTCGCAAGATATGGATATGGGCGACTTCATGTACCCCATGCTCTCAAAAGGCGATGTCCCCCACAGCGGAATCATGAACACAGGCTCAGCAGATATGGAAGGGATTCCACCCAATTGGCTTATCTACTTCCACACTCCCGATATCGATGATTCTTGCACAAAGGTAACGGCAAGCGGAGGAAAAATCATGAACGGCCCGATGGACGTTCCGGGAGTCGGTCGAATCGCAATTGTTGCCGATAATCACGGCGCACATTTCGCCCTTCATCAACCAGTCTCGCAAGAATAGCCATAGCATTTAGGGCGGGTCATCCCGCCCTAAATCAATCCTTCTCGCATCAAACTCACACTCCGGTTTGATCCGACAACAATATGGTCGAGTAACTTAATATCAAGCATCGCTCCCGCATCCAATAATTTATGCGTCACCGCAATATCCTCCGGCGAAGGTGTAGGATCACCGCTTGGATGGTTGTGCGCCACGATCACCGAGGCCGCATTCTCTCGCACCGCTTCCCGAAAAACCTCTCTCGACCCGACAACTGACATATTTAGTGTCCCAATATGAATCACTTTCGTACTTATCACACCGCCTTTTGAATTTAAGAACGCCGCGCAAAAGTGCTCCTGTTTCTCGCCTGCAAGCCACGAAAACAGCTTAAACGAATCCTCCACCGACTCGATCCGATCAACGAGTTGCATGTGGCTTTGTCCCGCTCGCCGACCAATCTCAATAGCCGCTAAAACCCGAAGCGACTCAAACCCCTCATATCCCGCAATCGAATGCAATTCGCTTTGACTCAAATCGACTATCCGCCGGCCCGGATAACGCCGCACCAAGTCCGCCGCCGCATCCTCATGGTGAGCCACATCTCCCTCTTCCCGGCTCAAAACCACTGCTAACAAATCATGGAGTGGTACCGAACCCATCCCCATCTGCTGAATCCGGGCAAGGACTCCCGAACCCTCTATTCCCACCCGTTAACCGCCTCCTCTGTAACAAATTCCCTCCCAAAAAAGTCTTCCGGCGGCTCGGCAAAAATCGAAATCATTTGATCTTTAACCGGATGTGAAAACTGCAAGCTCGATGCATGAAGTTGCATTGGCCCTGCCTTAAGTTTTTCTTGAGCATAAAGCGCATCCCCAATGATCGGCCAACCAAAGTGCGCCAAATGAACCCTAATCTGGTGAGTCCGACCACTCTCCAAGCGACACCCAACCAACAATCCCTCAGGCAATCGCTTGAGCTCCTTCACATGAGTTCGAGCAGATTTCCCATTCGGAACCACAGCCCGTTTCAACGGGTTCCGAGGATCACGTCCGAGCGGCGCATCAACCGTAAATCGTTTGTTAGGCAATTCTCCATGAATAACCGCCACATACCGCCGTTGAATCGAACGATTCCGAATTTGCTCGCTCAAAGCTGCGTGCGCACGATCATTCTTCGCCACAATCAAAAGCCCCGTCGTTTCCTTATCAAGTCGGTGAACAATTCCTGGCCTAAAACTTCCGCCCATTTCACTCAATCCGTGATCCCGCGCTAACAATCCATGCACCAGGGTCGCCCCTGTCAGCGAGTTTGCCGGATGAACCGCCAAACCTCGCGGTTTATTGACCACAAGCAAATCAGCGTCTTCAAACCGAACATCCAATTCCATCGCCACTGGCTCAATAGGATGCCGTTCGGTCTCGCTAATCGCTTCGCTTTCAACCAAAACTCCAACTTTAATCTGGAATCCTGCCTTCGCTTCAATCGCCCCATCAACCCTAACGGACCCCGATTGAATATGTTGCGCAACCTTTGCCCGGCTGACGTCGGGGAATTGACGACATAAAAACTTATCTAATCTCTCCTTACTTTCTGATTTCCACTCCACTACGCCATCTTACCGAGAATCGTCAATCACCAAAAAACTGAACCCCAGAGCGAAGCCAACGTCATTGCAACCATGAAATTCCGCCGGCTACTATTGGTAACAGGGTTAACCGCTGTTGTCGCCACCTCGTTCGGACTCGATTTCGAAACACCAGGCGAAACCCTCGCGAGCCTCTTCCCTAAACTCAGCAAAGAAACCGGGCTCATTCTCCGTCTCAATTCCGATATTCAAAACGAAGTCCTTATCATTAAAGCAACCGATGTCGATGCAAAGGAACTCCTCCAAAAAATTGCCGACGCAACCGGCCTTGCCTGGACACAAGAGGAAGGTGGATATCGACTTTCCCGCAATTTTGAAATCGACCAGAAAGCCCAAACCGCATTCCGCGACTACACAATCAACTCAATAAAAGAGTGGCAACTTAATCCACCTCCAATGAGCGGATCGCCAGTCGATGAACTCATGACGGTGTTCCCCCCCGAATTTCTCAGCAATCTTACAATCGGCGGCCGACTCGTATTCGCGGATCGCAGCAACCGCAACCAAACTGTCATGCCAAATACGGTTCGATCCCTTGCTACTGCAATCATCACAGAGCAAAACCAAAATCGAATAAACGCCCTCCAAGCCGCATACGACCGACAGCCAAACGATAGAATGAAAGCATTTATCGAAGAGTCAAAGAAACCCATTTCTAAAACAATTCTTATCGTACGTCGAAACAGCCTCAATACTTGGTCACTGAGCCTGCAAGCCCTCGACCAAAACGGTGGAACACGGTTCAATTTCAGCGGTTCATACGCCATGTCCGCGCCTGCAGAATCCGGAACAAATCCGCTCAGCACGTGGAAACTTCCCGAAAATAGCCCGGTTCGCTCTAACCTGAAGCTCATCACCGGTTCATCAGACACTCTAGATAAATCAACCCTCCTGAAATATACGCTTGACCCCGTCAACAACGAGCCACTCAGCCTCGGCATCGGTCCCGCACTTCTCGCATCTGCACCCGACAAGCAAAACTTTGTAGCCTGCATTCCCGACGAGTTTGCGGATCAAATTGCAACCAGCCTCAATTTTCAGGGCCCTGCTGGCATCACTGGAACCGGTGTCACAACCACCAAAGATGAGCAAGGTTGGGTGATCATTTCCCCATCGCTCAAACTTCACAACTGGGATACCCGCCGCGATCGAACAGCTCTTAAACTAATCATGAATAAGCTGGCAACCTCGGGAATTCTTTCAATCAATGACCAAGCTGATTACGCCAAAACCGTCACATCTTGGTACAGCACATCTTCATTTGAATTCAACCTCGCCAGACGCGCCATCGGGGCAAATATCTCAAGAGAACTCACCCGCATGACCGGTTCACAAATCGAGGGCCTCGCGATCTACAACGCCTTGCGGCAGAAAATGACGATGCAAAACGAAGTCAAAGATGTCAAAGAATTGCTAAGACCGTTCGTCACATTCACCGTTTTTAACTCTCCCGTCGATCCAACGCCGGCACCGCAACAACAAACCCTCAATGCTCCACCTGCCGGAATGACAAGTGGTGTCCCCGTTATTGCGATGCAAGCAAATTCCCTACAGGAACAACGGGGTCAAAGAACTGTCCAAACTGACAGGATCGGCGGAAACCAAGAACGAACCGAACTCTACGCAGCCGGACTCCCCGCCGAAGGGCAAATCAATATCAGAGTCAACAACCAAGCCTCATATGTTGTCCGCTCAATCGATAATTCCGCCCAATCCGTAATGAATGAGCGGGATTTAACTATGATGCGCGCAAGTCAAATGTCACCAAATATTCGATCCCGAGCCGGAATTCTCAGCCAGTCGAACAACAACTTTGGGTCAACTCGAACAACTACTATCACGTTCCAAATTATGTTCGCCGACGGCACCTCGTTTGCTAGAACAATCTCCGGAACCGAAGCACCAAGAGAGTATGTTCAATATAACCAACTTCCGCAAAGTGTCCTGACGAACGTCGAAAAACAAGCGACTGAAATGGCAACCCGAGCCAACGATCCCAACCAGAACCGCCGCGGCCGTGGAAGAAACACTCCGCCGCCACCGCCCGCCCCATAGCAAAAACGTCCAATTGCCCGACTCGCTCGCATCGGTTTAGCTAAAATAAACCGATGCGAGATCGTTACGAGCCCCAAGAATTTGAATCCCAATGGCAACAAAAATGGCGCGATAACGACCTATTCCTTACCCGCGAAGACGACAGCCGCCAAAAATTCTACGGTCTAGAATTCTTCCCCTACCCGAGTGGAGCTGGGCTAAGCGTTGGACACTGCCGAAACTACATCCCCACCGATGTCATCTGCCGCGCCAAATACATGCAGGGCTACAACGTCCTCCACCCAATGGGATTCGACGCTTTCGGCCTCCCTGCCGAAAACGAAGCCATTAAGCGCAAGTCTCATCCCGCCCCCATGATCGACCAATACGCGGCGAGATACAAAGAGCAACTTGAACTCATCGGCAACGGCTACGACTGGTCACGCGAATTCAAATCCAGCGATCCCAGTTACTACAAATGGACGCAGTGGATTTTTAAACTGCTTTATGAGAAGGGCCTCGCTTACCGCTCCAACGCCGAAGTCAACTGGTGCCCCAAAGATAAAACCGCCCTCGCCAACGAAGAAGTTGTCGGCGGACTCTGCGAACGATGCGGTACTCCCGTTGAAAAACGAGCGATACCACAGTGGTTCTTCAAAATCACCGACTACGCTCAGCGTCTTCTCGACGATCTCGATGATCTCGATTGGCCCGAAGGTATCAAAAATCAACAGCGTAACTGGATCGGTCGCTCCGAAGGCGTTGAGTTCCAGATGAAAGTGGTTTTTAGCAATACTCCCGATGAACACGATCCCGCCAACCTCGAGGTCGTCGAAAAACCCCACACTTTCCGCGTATTCACGACGCGCATCGATACGATCTTCGGCATGACATTCTGCGTCCTCGCCCCTGAGCATCCGCTTGTTCGTGAAATCAAAAAGAGATCACCTGAAGAAAAACAAGCGGAAATCGAAGCTTACCAAGCCAAGTCAAAATCCCTTAGCGACATGGATCGCCAGGCCGATAATCGTGAAAAGACCGGCGTGAACACGGGTGCATTCGCCATGAACCCCGCCTCCGGCAAACGCGTACCGATCTTCATTGCCGATTACGTGATGATGGGTTACGGTACCGGTGCAATCATGGCTGTCCCCGCCCATGACCAACGCGACTTCGATTTCGCCGTCAAATTCGAACTCGACGTCGTCCCCGTCTTCAAGCCCGACCAAGCCTTCCTCACCCAAAACGAAACGATCGAGGACGACTACCTTGCCAATCCAAAGCGATACACCAAAGTTTTCGAAACCAAAGAAGGCATTCTTGTCAACAGCGGCGAATACTCTGGAATGAGTTACCTTGCCGGAAGTAAGGCCATGGGCGAATGGATCGAAGCCCTCGGCATCGGCGAGCGAAAAATAAACTATAAACTCCGCGACTGGCTCATCTCGCGACAGCGCTACTGGGGGTGCCCAATCCCGGTCGTCTACGACAAAGATGGAAATGCCGAAACCGTTTCAGACGACTTACTCCCCGTAGAACTCCCCGTCGTAGATAGCTACGAGCCCGCCGATGATGGCTCCAGCCCACTCAGCCGAATCCCTGAATTTGTGAACACCACAACGAGCGATGGCACTTTGGGTCGCCGCGAAACCGATACCCTTGGCGGATTCGCTTGCTCCTCCTGGTACTTCCTCCGATTCTGCGACCCTCACAACGAAGACGAAGCCTGGAACCTCGACCGAATCAAGTATTGGATGCCTGTCGATTGTTACGTCGGTGGTGCCGAACACGCTGTCATGCACCTCCTCTATGCTCGATTCTGGACGAAAGTGCTCTATGACGCCGGCCTCGTCAATGTAAAAGAACCATTCAAACGCCTCATGAATCAGGGCCAAGTCCTAGGCTACACACCCTATCGCCAACCCAAAGAAGGCGAAATCCTTGGCATCGGCGAAGAGGGCATCCTTGTCAGCTTTGAAGATGTTAAATCCATCCCCGAGGAAGATCTCACATGGCGATGGGTACGAATGTCCAAATCAAAAGGCAACGTCGTCACCCCCGAAGAAGCTGTCGAGAAATACGGTGCCGATGCTCTCCGAATCTACGAACTCTTCGTTGCTCCATTTGAGCAAAGTGTGCAATGGTCAAACGAAGGCATGCAAGGTGCTTCACGCTTCCTCAATCGTGTCTTCCGCCTTATCGCTGACCTCAAGCCCCATTGGGATCCCGAATGGCGTTTGACAATCCACATCACCGAGCCAGAGGGTAAGTCGAAGGATATCCGCCGCGCCACTCACCAGTTGGTCACAAAAGCGACCGACGACATCGAAAAATTTGCGTTCAACACCTACATCGCGGCAATGATGACCACCCTCAACTCCTTGACCGACTTGACGCGAAATCTCAAAAACCCAATTGAATCTGAAAAACTGGCACTCAGCGAAGCGATCGAATTCTTCATTACTGTTCTGGCGCCCGCCGCGCCCCATTCCGCCGACGAACTATGGATTGGTCTGGGCGAACACGGATTCACCTACAAACTCGACTGGCCTAAAGCCATCCCGGATCTCGCCGCCGAAGACGAGATTACAATTGCAATTCAAGTCAATGGCAAACTGCGCGATACTCTTCTCATGTCCGCATCAGCAACAAACGAAGAGATTGAATCGGCTGCACGGGCAAGTGAGAAAGCCGCGAGTTTCATCGATGGAAAAACCATAAGGAAGGTAATCGTTGTCCCTGGCAAATTGGTCAATATCGTTGCGAATTAGTATCATCTTCGTTGCGCTTCTCCTCATCGGTTGCTCTGGCACCGATCCCGCTTTCATATATAACCAGACCCAAGCCGACGCCAAGGTTAAAGAGCTCACCGAACTCGCGACCAAACCAATTCAAAAATACATAACGAATGCCGAACTTACGGACGCCGACAAGACCAGCCTTGCAACCGCACTTCCAATAATCGACCAGATCATCCAATACGACCCTGTAACGATCAACTCTTATAATCTCAAAGGTAAGTGCCTTGCCGCCCTTGGAAGGACTGTTGACGCCAAGGCTGCGTACCTTGACGGAATCTCACTCAGCGTCCCCCGCGACGACGACACATCTAAACTTATCCGAAGCGACACCTACACAGAACTCGCAAAAATCCACGTTCAAGAAAACGATTTCAAAAGCGCCGAACTCGCCGCCAAAAACGCGATTGCGACTCAAGACACCGATCCTGCCCCCCATGTTATCCTGGGCCGCATTTACGCCCAACAAAAGAAAAAACAACTCGCTCAAGATGAAGCACTACGCGCCCTTCTCATAAACGCTGATTACGAACCCGCCCGCAACCTATTCCGCGACCTCAACCCTTCGCTAAAGGCTTCGCCTTAATCTTCCCCCACATCCGGGGATACTCCTTCGGAGTCGACTTTAACTTTTCAAATACTGGAAAGAGCCGCACGCCCGATTCATCCGGCAGCTCAGCTTCAATCATATCAACTAACTTGAGACCAAGCATCCCGATATTCGCACGTTCAATCAACTCTCGCTCCGATGCCGTCCTGAAAGGCACAAACAGGCCACCGACACGAATCCAAGCCGCTGAAAGTTCCGCCTGAATACCAAACGGAGCCAACGCCCGCCCTGTCACAAAGTCAAAATGCTCTGGCTCAATCACATCTTCAGCCCGATGAACCATTTGTAACAAATTCGGCAACAAATTATCCCCCAAAAACTTTTGCATCTTTACCGTCGCATCCATTGCTACAACCGTCAAATCCGGACGTGCCCAAGCTATAATCCAAGCCGGAAATCCTGGCCCACACCCAATATCCAAAACCCTTACTCCATGCGGAATAATCGGAACAACCAACAAAGAGTCAACAATATGCCGCATCGGCGCTTCATCCGGCAAAACCCGGGTCAAATTGGTATGAGAATTGACCTCATAGAGCCCATTTAAGAACTTGCTAACCAGTTCTTGCCTATCATTCGATAGATCAAGTCCTTGATTTTCACATTCATTCCAGATGCACTGAAGGTTCATAATGCCCGACCCAAAGGCTACCCGTGAACCAAAATAAACCCATGGTCAAGGAAAACCTCCCCAAATTTGGACTCGGGCTTTGCATCCTTGGCCTCGCTGTTGCTTTCCTCAGCATTGTCCCGGCTGTCGTTCCATCCGGTTCGTTCCCATGGCCAGTATTTGTTGGCTCCGTAATCTATTTTCCTGGGGCAATGATGGCCTTCATGCTGTCTCATGGCAAAGACCGTAACAAGAGATTTAACCAACTCCGCTTTATCCGGCTCGGGTTCATTGCCGTAATGGTTCTCGTTATGAACGCAATCATGAAAGGGTAAAAAAGGGGGCCAACCTTGCGGTCGACCCCCGGCAGTCAGTCGAGATGAAAAGTGTTCTGAAAACTAGCTAGCTTTCTTTGCCTTCCGCAGGAGCCCATCTACAAAGTGGTTGTATCGCGCCCTCTCTAGCCGACCAATCTCTGTAATTTGAATCCCCGCTTCCGCAGAATCATTCTCGTTGCTTTGAACCACACGTGCAATTCGACCCTTAAAATTTATCTGCCCGAGGTGGGTGTCCATAGACAACTCTAGTTCTTGTCCTACCTCAAATCCTCCAAACGACCGAACTCGCAATCCAGATTCAGAGACATCGCAGATGGAACCGATTAGTTCGTCATCACCCACTTTTAGAATGATCGTACTACCCGGAACAACTGCTCGTGACGCCCGAACCACTCCTGGAATCCCATTCAGAACAAGCACCGTTAACTTACAGTTTGTGCGATCAATTTCCGTAACTTCCGCAGCAATCGACTGGTTGCTCTCATCACCTGAAAGCACACACATAACATGATCTCCAATTTGCAGGTCATTCGCTTGTTCACAATAAATGGCAAAATGTGTGCTACTCACCTCACAAACAACCCCGAGACACGCCAAATTATCAAGAGAACGGACGAACTTGAGATTCTCATTGATCATTACTCTTAACATGGATTTCGCTCTTCTGTATCGGAATAATAGGACACATTAACCCAAATCCTTGGCTATGAATGTTGCGCAGTTTAAGACAATTTTTCCTTTGAAAGTGGGACAATCGCTCTGAAGTCCCAACTCAATAGATCAAAAATAAGCCATTATTGACCTTCACGCCCACCCCGGCTCCGGTCGGAGTGAAACCAACAGGAAAAGGCTTAAAAAAGCATGGCGACATACCGAGGAAGAAAGAAAGACATCTGCCGTAAAGTCGGCTTCAATATCTGGGGTCAGGCAAAATGCCCGAGTACCAAACGACCATACCCGCCCGGTCAACACGGGCCCAACATGCGTGATGGACGAATGTCCGAGTACGGCGAACAATTGCTCGCAAAGCAAGTTATCCGACGGTACTACGGAATGCTAGAAAAGCAATTCCGCAACACATTCGAAAAAGCCCGCAAAATGCATGGAAACAACGGTCTCAACTTCTTGAGATTGCTGGAACTGAGATTGCAAACGCAAGTCTATAGGCTCGGCTACGCCCGCACAATTTTCCAAGCACGGCAAATCGTTAACCATGGTCACGTCACCGTCAACGGCAAACTTGTAGATATTCCAAGCTACATCTGCCGAGTCGGCGATGTCATCGGAATGCGAGATCGTCCCGAAAGTAAAGAGATAGCAAAGCGAAATCATTACGAAGGTTCACCAGTCCCCGTCTACATCGAACCCGATGTTGCCGGAATGACCGGAAAAATCATCGCATTGCCAGAACGAGAAGACTTCCCTGAGTTCTTTAAAGAACAGCAAGTCGTCGAGTTCTACGCTCGCTAATTCAACAATAAACATCAAATCTAAATACGGCTGGAACCATTTCGTTCCGGCCGTATTGTATTATAGAAGCATGCTAGGCAATATCGCTCTCGCAACCCTGCTCCTCTTCAGCGGAGCGGGCGATCCCAACGCCGCACTCAAGGATATCAACGATTTTCGCTCAAAGATGATCACCGATGCTCGTGCGTCTGGCAAAACGGTCAACGCAACTGAACTCAACAATGCTGTTAAGGCAAAAGCTAACGAGGCCATTGATGGTGTCAAACCAAACTCAATTAAGCCTGCAGAAGGCTACGCCTGGATGCAACTATTCATGATGGCCGAACGGTACGAGGACCTGAAGCCTCTCTGTGATGAGTTCATGAAGTCAATGCCATCCGAAGCAGACATGTTCAATGCGGAAAGTCTTTGTATGCGCGGCTACTATAGCCTCGGTAAATATGAAGATGGCGCAATGACAGCAAGCATGATGAAGCCAAGCACAGTAGCCCAGCTCGGCACCGTGCTCTCTTATAGCAATGTCTTCGCTTCAGAATTAGCGGATAAGCAGGGAGTCTACGCCGCTATGCAATTCCTCGATGGAATCATCAAAAAATTGCCCGAAACTCTGACCGAAGCTGACCAAAAGGCTCTTCCTGGTGTTCTCGCTTCCTATTACAGCGGCAAAGCTGATATCTACGACGAGCGTAACTTGAAGGATCTCGCGATCGGCGTTCTTGATGCAGGCTTGGCAGATAGTCGTATTCCAGATGCCAACAAACGATCTCTCAAAATGTCCAAGACTCGACTCGGCCTGATGGGTTCACCCGCTCCCGCGATCAATAGCGAACGCGGTTACGGCACCTATCCTGGCCTCGATGGTCTCAAAGGCAAAGTCGTTGTCGTCGACTTCTACGCGCACTGGTGCCCGCCGTGCAAAGCCGCATTCCCCGATATGCGCAAAATGTACGACACCCTCAAGCCGCAAGGACTTGAAATCGTTGGCGTCACGCGTTACTACGGATACTACAATTCCGAAAAAGACCTGAGCAAAGACGATGAATTCGCCCGGATGGAAGGCTTTAACAAAGACTTCAACATCAATTGGCCCATTGTCTATGATGCAAACGATTCATTCTCGAGCTACGGAGTAAGCGGAATCCCCACCTCAATCCTCATCGACCGAGAAGGAATCATTCGATCAATCCACGTTGGCTACAGCCCCGAATCCTACGCAAAATTCCGAAAAGAAGTCGAAGACCTCTTCAAAGAAAAGAAGAAAGTTAATCCTTAATTCAAAACGGCTCCGATTTTCAAAAATCAGAGCCGTTTTTTTGTGCAAAGTTCGAACGTCAACCGCGATTCGCAAGGTCATGTAAACTAGACTCCAATGGTTTCGTTGATTCTCTGTTCACTTATCGCGCCGACGCAACCTTCATCCGACCCTAACGAAGCTCTCGCAAAAATTGAATCATTCCGCCAACAAGAATTTGTCAAAACTCCAAAACCTCGACCCGATTCATTCAACTTGAATCTCGCTTCCGAAACAAAAAGACTCGCCGATGACGCACTTGCCGACTACTCACTTGCAACAATTAATACTCAAGACGGTCTAGCCTGGATCAAACTCCTTGAATACGCTGAGCGCTACCCCCTCATCCCCCCAACTTACGAAAAATTCCTCGCCTCAGCTCCCCCAAAAATTCAGTCAACCGAAGCCCTAAACTACGCTCTCAACTCGTTTGGCAAATCAAAAACTTTTTCCTCTGGGCTCAGGTTCATCAGTTCCCAACCTAGCATTACGACCGAACTCGCCAACCTAATGGTCTCAACTTATGGCAATTTTGCACTGCGCGTGATCAACTCTGAAAACCTCGAATCCAACCTCAACGACTTCGACCAACTGCTCCAAAAAATCACTCCTCCCCAATCAACCGACGAGCAAAAACAGTTTGGGGCTTCTCTCGCAAGTTACTATTGCGGCCGCAGCGAAATCCAATTCAAAGGTGGTGCAAAAGATGCTGCCCTCGATACTCTACGCGAAGGACTTGCCGACCCCCGAATCGACGACCAAAACAAATCGCAAATCACCCTCACTCAAACTCGACTCACCCTACCTGGCTCATCGCCTCCAAAACTCACACCGATCAAACAGATTGGCAAATTTGAAAATTTCGATTCCCTGCGCGGAAAAGTCATTGTCATCAACTTCTTCGCGAATTGGTCAAACTTTTCACTAAATTCTTTCAACGATTTCCGCAGCCTTAACACAGATCTCAAACCAAATGGGCTCGAAATCATCGGCGTCACCCAGTTTTACAAACAGTTCGAAAATAAATTCGCGCTCGAAGAGGGCGACGAACTGCTTCTCATGAAATCATTCGCCACCGATAACAAACTCACCTGGCCGATCCTTTTCGCAACGCCTGAAACATTTGTCGAATACGGCGTCCAACTCCTTCCCTACTCAGTCCTCATTGACCGCCGTGGCGTCGTCCGAAAAATCCAAGTCGGCTACGACCGCGAAAGCTTCGCTGAGTTCCGAATTTTAATCGAAGCTGTTCTCAAAGAGACTGTCGAATCGCCGCCACCATCCGCGTATTAGTAGCTCGATCTTTCACCGCAATCCGAACCCAATCATCATTGAATCTTGGCGATAATGAATCGCAGTTACGAATAAAGATGTTTTGCTCAGCCAACCTCTCGCACAGATGACCGACGCCTCCCTCGGGAAGCTGAGCCATCAGGTAATTCGTAACCGAAGGCACAACGTGCCACCCAAATTCTGCAAGTCCATTCGCCAACTCACATCTAAACTCTCGAGTTTCCGCCGATCGAGCAATATAATAGTCTTCATCGAGTAAGGCTTCAATCGCCCCCATTTGTCCCATCAATCCCACTGACCACGGCGGAGAAAAGCGCTCCCAGTCTGAAATGAACTTGCTATGGGCTACAAGATATCCAACTCTAAGACCACTAAGGCCGTAATATTTCGACATTGACTTACTAACAATCAAATTTGGCGCATGTTCAACTGAAGACTCCAAACTCAGCGATCGACCAAATTGATTTGAATAAAAATCGATGTATGTCTCATCGATCCAAAATTGAGTTCCCGGGCACTCACAAGCCATATAATTTATCGCAACGGAATCAATGACTTGTCCCGTCGGACTATTCGGATTTACCAAGATAACAAAGTCAACATTTTTGGCCGCAGTTATTAGTTCAGCCAAATTCGGTTCTAAATCTGGAAATGGCAGCTCGAACCGCACCAGTTCTGCCCCGATAACATTCTCAATAATGTGTGCATACTCCCCATAACTCGGATCCAACACCAAAACTCGATCACCTGGCTTAATCAACCGAGGCAATGTGAGAAACATCAAACTCGAAGTACCCGACCCCAATAGAATATTCTCAGGCTGTATTCCCCGAACTTTCGCAATGACTTCTCTGAGGCCGTCACCGTGCGTCGGTGGGCTAGTTCTGATCAAGAAAGGCAAATGAGCCTCAATCGCCGCCAAAACTCGCGGAGAAGGGTCATACCACGCATCAAGGACATCTGCCGAAATCACCTGATCGGCGCGTTCAAGTGTCCTCAAACTCTCCCCAATCGCCCCGAAAAATGCCCCCCCATGAACTGCCTTAGTTGGCTTCTCCATCTATCGCCTCGTTGCTTCTTTCAAACGCCGAACATCAGCCAACAGTTCGGCCCGAGCCGAATTGTTGTCCCAATCCCGCGCGAGCCGATCTACAAGCCATGAGCCAACAATCGCCCCATCTGCAATCCCGCTCACCCGCTTCACATCCTCCGGTGTCGAGACCCCAAAGCCCACACAAACCGGGCAACTCGCCAGTTCTTTCAAACTCCCAACTAATCCCTCCGTCGAATCCCCCATCGACGTTCCAACTCCCGTCACGCCCATCCGCGAAACCGCATAAACAAAGCCGGTACTCACATCACATACCGCCTTTCGCCGCTCAAAATTAGAAGTAGGCGCCGCCAGAAATACAGTATCGAGATCAGCTCCTTGAGAAGCTGAAATCCAGTCTCCAGCCTCTTCTGGAATCAGGTCGCACATGATCGTTCCACTCGCCCCTGCCGCTCGCAGCTTTTTTGCATATTCCGGCAATCCAACCCGAAGGGCCGTGTTGTAATATCCCATCAAGATCACTGGCACCCGAAACTCAATCCCACTTAAAGTATCCAAAACCATCCCCGGCTTTACGCCGCGATCAAGGGCACGCTGACTACTCGCCTGGATCACTGGCCCATCTGCAATAGGATCAGTAAACGGCACCCCGATTTCAATCAAATCCGCGCCCGCATCTTGCAAAGCTTCGCAAATATCCGGCAACGCCTCCAATGAAGGATCGCCGCCTGTAACAAAAAGCACGAGCGCGGCCTCATTCCTCTCGTTCAAAACTGCAAACTGATCAGCAATGCGCACTTCTACAAGTTACCGCGCAATCAAATCCTAGCCCAAGCCTTACTCGCCTGCCCAGCGCGCCGTTTCTGCCGCATCGTAAAACACTCTCATAATCCGCCCTCGATCCGCCGCTGATTCAAACTTCGTAATCGTCTCCAACGAATCCGACCATTCAAATTTCATCTTTTTCATCGAAGATTGAGCTTCCTCAAAACTATAAGGCAGATTCTCGTGAGTGGCGTCGATCTCTGGTTTCGCAGCAATCATCCGCTTCTCTGCCTCGGCAATTTTTGCCCAAACTTGACTCTGAGTAGCAGTTTTCATCTTGGCTTTTGGCTTTATCAAGTCAGTAACGCACTCCTCCACATCCGTCAAATTCCCCGAGCCGATGAGAGTCCACATCGTCCCACCACCACTAACGACCATCCCGACACTGATCGCACTGTTTGAAAATTCAAGCATTTTAGGCCGCACTACCCGGATCAATCCCTGCCGATCACCCGCCACAGATTTCAAGCGTCCATCATTGACATCGTGCAACGCACAGCCAAACGAATAATTTGCGTGACTCATTGAAAGCGTGTGCTCGGCCCCCGCTTTCTTAATAATAAAGTCGTACCATTTCTCGTGCCCCATCGCCACCGCTTGCTCCGCGGTCTTTCCATAATTCTCACTCGGGTTAAACATCCGCTCCGAACTTTGCCCCATAACAATCCCCGCCACAATCGTGATCAAAACCATCTCAATTATCCAGACGTCCCAACATGCAACCAAAGTATTTCGAATATCGTCTAATTAGACAATGACCGAGGTACTCAAAGCACTCTCAGACCCAAATCGACGAAAAATTCTTCGATTATTGGGTTCAGGAGAATTGAATGCTGGTGATATTGGTCACGATTTCGACCTCACTGCTCCCACTCTCAGTCATCACCTCAGCATCCTCAAAAAAACCGATCTCGTCCGTGTACGCCGAGATGGAACCCAACTCATCTACAGTCTCAACACCACCGTCATGCAAGATGCGGCTGCTGCAATCCTCGATTTCATTCCCCAAGAAAATCTTAAACACAAAAACGAAAGTCAATGAACAAGAACCTGCGTCTCTTCATCGGATGCCTGCTCCTCACCGGGCTTGCCGCCGCCTACACCGCCAAAGTATTCCCCCAACTCCCAGATCAAATTCCGGTTCACTTCAATGCCGCTGGTACCCCTGACCGCTACGAAGCCAAAGGATCCGGAGCTTGGCTCATGGTTTACGTGATGGCCGGAATGTCAGCGATGTTTGCCGTGCTCCCCTTCCTCAGCCCAAAAACTAAATCCATCGAAAGTTTTCGCAAAACCTACGATATTCTCATCGCCGGGATCATGCTATTCATGCTCGGCATGCATGTCGTGACCCTCAACGCCTCCTCAACCGGAAAACTCTCGCCTCTCGGCTTCGGGCTTCTCATGTGCGCATTGTTCGGTTTCCTTGGTAATATGCTTGGCAAAGTCACTCCCAACTACTACGTAGGAATCCGCACGCCCTGGACACTCGAGTCACCCGAAAACTGGGAACGCACTCACCGATTCGCCGCAAGGTTGTCCGTTGGGGCCTCAATCTTGGGTGCAATAATCATCCTCATCGGAGGGCCACTGCTCATTGCCATGAGCATCGTCGTGTTATCCCTCATCGTCCCCGTCGGATACTCATACTTGCTCTATACCCAAGCTAGCAAGTCGAGCGACTCTCCCTCTACTTAGGCTTAAATGGCTTACCCTGAAGTGCTTCAAAGCGGTTCAACTGAATCGCTTTGACCGTTTTCTTCATCACAAGCAGCCACTCATCCCGCAACTTCTTCAACTCGGGCGTGATCTTATCCATCGCCGCCTTTGTCTCAGCATTGATTTTCTCTTGAGTCGCATTCTTTTCGGCCTCATCTTTCGGCTGAACTTTGCCGTACTTTTCATAAATTGGCTTAACTGCTACTTGCTGAAGTTTGTTCACTGCTTCACCAGTTTTCTGGTACGCATCCCTCAGTCGTTTCAGTTGCGCATCTGTAAGACCGATCCTTTTTGCAACTGTCGGGTTCATCATCGCCGGATAACCCGCCGTTTGTAACGTCAATTCGCTCAGTCGCTTCAATTGGGCTTTACTCATCAAGCTATATACGTTTTTGCGCAAGTTCAATTCAAGCTGTTGTAGTTTTTGAATCGGCTCTGGCGGTGGTGGATTCTTCCCTTCCGCTTGCTTGCGATACTCCACCTGAAGTGCGTTTGCTTTAGTATTAAAATCCTCGGCAAACTTATTCATCTTGCCTCTCATCGCTTCATCGATGCCCAGCTCCGCTTGTACTTCCTTACTCTGCAAAAGCGTAAATTCAGAAACTTGCTCTTCAAATGACTGAGCCATTCCGAGAGTCGGGCCAAGAAGGGCCATTCCAATGAGAAGTGCGCGGTTGAACATGATGAATTACCAGACGAATCCAACCATCTTAACGCACCAACGCGTGACTTTGTCCCGATGCCGGGTCTTCTGACGCCATTGCAACTGCGTCACCACTCGCAGAAATAATCTCAATTTCCGCATCGTCAAGGTACCGCCGCATTCCCCGCAACAATTCTTCCGACGGGGTAACCCGATTGAGCAAAACTATGGGCATCGAATCCGCTGCATTTACAAACTGAATCAGTACCTCGAAATCGCCCGGATTCTGCTCAACCAAACTCCTGAGCCGTTCAAGTTGGCTTACCTTCGCCGCCTTCAACGAAATCATGATCCGCCCTTTAACCGAATCATCCATTTCAACAATCACCGGTGCCGGCAGTTCCTGAACTTCAAAAATCTGAATCTCTGGCGTTCGCTCCGCCGCCTGACTCCGCTCATCAAACTTCACTCGCCCAGAAACCACAACAACCTTGTCTTTCTCCAAAACACCACTGAGTTTCGAAACCGTATCGCCAAATGCAAACCCGCCAATCTGACCCGAAAAGTCTTCCAATGTAATCCGCGCAACCAAACTCCCCGTTCGCTGACTCGGCCTCACCTGAACCTGGCTTAATACTCCCGCCACTGAAACCCGCTGTGGATTCTCCATTTCTAAAACCTGTGCAATGCTATGTGACCCCGCATTCTTCAAGCTAAATTCATAACCTCGAAGCGGGTGATCAGAGATGTAAATCCCCATCGTCTCCTTCTCCATTTTCAAAATATCCGAGCGATCCGGCGCCGGGACATCTGGCAGTACTGGCAACTCTAAAGCGAGCTCCGTGCTCTCACCAAAAAGTGAGTCCTGCCCAACAACCCGCTGACGATTTGCGTTATCCGCAAAAACCAATGCCCCTTCCGAAGCATTCATCAACTTGAATCGATTCTTATCAATCGAATCCAAAGCCCCCGCCCGAATCAACGCCTCAAGCGATCCCTTATTCAGCCCCGCCATCCGCAATCGGTCACAAAAATCAAAGAGGTGTTCAAACGGCTCAGATTCTCGCTCCTCAACAATCTTGCGAACAAGCCCCTCTCCAACCCCTTTAATCGCCCCCAGTCCGAACCGAATCGCATCAACCTCACGCTGCTTTTTGCCTTTGCCAACAAGCTGCTTCTCGATAGTAAAGTCAAGCTGAGAAAGATTAATATCTGGAGGCAAAATCTGAATCTTCGCTCGACGACAATCCTCGATATATGTTGTGACCTTGTCTTCCTTTTCGCGGAAGACCGCCAGCAACCCTGCCAAGTATTCGACCGGATAATTCGCCTTCAAGTATGCAGTTTGATAAGCCAAAATCGCATAACAAACCGCGTGCGCTTTATTGAAGGCATAGCCTGCAAACGGCAAAAGCAAATCCCAAACCTGAGCCGCCGCATTTGCCGAAATCCCACGGTCACCCGCTCCCTGAAGAAACTCCTGCTTCATCGAAGTCATGATCTCCAAGTCCTTCTTCCCCATCGCCCGGCGGAGGATATCTGCCCGACCAAGCGTAAACCCGGCCAGCGCCTGAACCAATTTCAAAACCTGATCTTGATAAACAATAATCCCGAACGTCTCGCGCAAAATTGGCTCCATTTCCGGGGTCGCAAGCTCAATCTTAGTTCGCTCAAATTTGTTCGAAACAAACCGGGGAATGTGATCCATCGGCCCGGGCCGGTAGAGCGCAACCATGGCCGCAAGCTCCCGAACGTTTTGAGGTTTCAACTCAACAATATTCCGCCGCATTCCCCCCGATTCAAGCTGGAACACCCCAATTGTATCCCCGCGGCTGAGCATATCAAACGTTTTCTGATCATCAAACGGAATCGCCAAATGCCCGCCTTTTCCGAGAACCGGATGATCGCGTTCCAGTTCTTCTGCACTCAAATGAGAATGCGTTGCCCGAATATGGTCGATAGCCCGTGCCAAAACCGTCAAGTTACTCAAGCCCAAAAAGTCCATCTTGAGCAAGCCAATTTTCTCAAGAATCCCCATTTCGTAGGCCGTGACAGCTTGCCCATCCGACCCGCGATAAAGCGGGACATAGTCACTCAAAGGCTCTTTCGAAATAACAACTCCCGCCGCATGAACCCCTGCATGCCGCGCCAGCCCCTCGATCCGATGCGCCGTATCCACCAAACCCTTAACCTTCGGCTCATTATGATAAATCGCTTTAAACTCAGCGACTTCTTTCATCGCCTTATCGATACTCCAACCCGGCCCCGTCGGAATCGTTTTCGCCACCCGATCTGCCTCAATTGGCATGAATCCCATGACCCGCGCTGCATCGCGGATCGCTGCTTTTGGCCCGAGAGTTCCAAAAGTAATGATCTGCGCAACCCGCTCCTGACCGTATTTCTCCGATACCCATCGGATCACCTCATCTCGCCGAGCATCCTCAAAATCCATGTCGACATCAGGCATACTCACCCGCTCCGGATTCAAAAATCGCTCGAACGTCAGATCATATTCCACCGGATCAACATCTGTGATTCCGACCGTATAACTCACCAGCGACCCCGCCGCTGAACCACGAACACCAAACATAATATCCTGACTTCGCGTGAATTGGGCAAACTCTTTTACAAGCAAAAAGTAATCTTCATAGCCCGTTTGTTTGATAACGCCAAGTTCATAGTTCAGGCGCTCAAAGTAAGAATCATCCGGATTCTTCACTCGATCCCGCAATCCCTTTTCTGCTTGCTCACGCAGATATTCAAACGAATCATCTCCCCCCTCCAAATCCGGCTGAGGCATCAACGCTCGACTCGAACCAAGCTCCAAGTCGCACATATCCGAAAACTGAACGCTATTCTCCAAAGCTTCCGGGTGATCGGGGAAAACCCGCGCCATCTCATCTGGCGTCTTGACATAAAACTCTTCGCCCGTAAACTTAAATCGTTTGTGATCGTCCCGCAAACTCCCCGTTCCGATACAGAGCAAAACATCGTGCGGATCAGCATCCTCCCGGCAAAGATAATGGGCATCGTTGGTACAAACAACTGGTAGTTTCAGATCTTTCGAAATCTTCAGCAAACCCTCGTTGCACAGCTTCTGCTCGGGCAATCCGTGATCCTGCAACTCTACAAAAAAACTATCTGCATCAAACAAATCGCGATAGAACCCTGCGATCTCCAACGCCCGCTTGTAATCGTTATTGAGCAAGGCCTGATTCACTTCGCTTCCCAAACAAGTCGTTGAAGAAATCAACCCTTTCGAGTGCTTTTGCAGCAGTTCATGGTCAATCCGAGGGCGATAATAAAAGCCTTCCAACGCCGCAACCGTGTGCATCTTACAGAGATTTCGATACCCTTCCTCGTTTTTCGCCAGCAAAAGCAAATGAAAACTATCTTTTTCTTCCCCGCGCCGTTTCTCGTGCAAACCACCCGGCGCGACATAAGCCTCCATCCCAATCAGCGGCTTAACGCCCTGCTTCTTGCACTCAAAATAAAATTCCATACACCCAAACATCACGCCATGATCGGTAATCGCCAGCGCCGGCATATCGTACTCTTTCGCCCGCTTGACCATATCCTTTATCCGAGTCGCGCCATCAAGCAGCGAATACTCAGTGTGGTTATGGAGATGCACAAAAGGACGATGGCTCATGAATTCAAACGCAACCCGACACTCACTTCTACGAAACGTGCGGCAAAAAAGAGGACGAGTTGAGTATCCCTGCCGATGCTCGTAATTACGCTTGCTTTTCCACCCGTATTCCCCGATCGTGTTAACCCGGTAACATTTGACCCATGCTTCTTGCCCTCAGCCTTGCTGCTACCGTAATGAACCATTCCCAACCTACTTTCATCACCCAGCTTCAAACAATAATCACGTCCGACCCAAGCCAGGCCGAGAAGCTCATCCGATCAAAATTCAAACCCGAAGATTTAGCTGTTGGAATCTCGCCCTACAAAGAAAGTACGACCGTCCTTTTCGCTATCGATTCACCCTCAAAAGCGACCGTGCAAGGCGATAACATCGAAACCAACGAACTTCAAACCGTCGGCAATCTCCAACTCAAAATCGTCAAACTCCGCAACTGCCAAGGCACATCAATTCAGTACATCATCGACCGAAAACCCACCGCCAAAAGCTACAACTTAGAAGTTTACGACTACACCCCCACATGCGACACACCTCCCGGCGGGCGCAAAGGTGAACTCCGCGACATGGGCGAGCTCAAATGCACTACATATCCGAATACGACCCGCCACTGGTTTATCTACCTCCCGCCCAACCTTGACCCCAATATCGCCTACCCCGTGCTATGCGGCACCGACGCCCAATGGGATCGCCAATGGCAAGCAAACGCCCTCGAAAATGCGGCCCGCGAAAACCTCATCCCGCCCACCGTTGGCATCTTTATCGAACCCGGTCAAGACAAACCCGGCAACTACTCCAACCGATCATACGAATACGATCGCCTCACCCCCGACTACAGCAATTTCCTCCTCATGGAAATCTTCCCGGTTGTCGAGAAAATCGTCAAACTCAGCCCCAGTCCCGCCGATCGAGCTACCGTCGGAATTAGTTCTGGCGGCATCTGCGGATTCACCAGTTGCTGGGAGCGTCCCGACCAATTCAGCACCGTCATCAGCGGCGTGGGCAGCTTTACCAACATAGCGCGCGGGGAATCCAACCGGGAAGGCGGCCACAACTATCCTTTCCTCATTCGCCTGACCGAACCAAAACCAATCCGCGCTTTCCTCCAAGACGGCACCCACGATCTCGACAACCAATTCGGCAACTGGTATCTTGGGAACGCTCAAATGAGTGCCGCCCTCAAGTTTAAAAACTACGATGTGCAATGGTTCCCCGGCGAAGGCTTTCATAGCAGCGAACATCTACGAAGTGTTTTCGACAAAGCCCTTGTTTGGTGGAACGGCAAAAAATAACAGCCTAGTTATCCACCGGTGTATCCCCCAGCAAATGCCGAACCGAGTAGGCCTGACCGGCATGATAAGAAATGTGAAACAGCATGTATTGCAGCGTCATTCCCCATCGCGTAAAACCTTGCATCTCCTCCGTTCGACCCGGCAATAATTCATCATATCCTGGGTTGAGGTTCACCATCACCTCTTTACAGGCTTTGCTAATCCGATCAAACTCAGATGCCAAATCCGGCGCGCTCATTTCCAAAACCACCGGTTCGTCAACTTGATAAACGTAATAACGAAACTTTCTGTCAATCAAGGGACTCTTCAATAGAACATCGCTCGGATCGGCATCATCCTTGTTCGATAAAAACCGAATCGCGTTCGAATAACAAACATGCCCCGTCAATTCACCAATGCTCAATAACCGAGGGTCAGGTCGCTTCCAAACGTTCTCATCAGCTAAATTCTCAAGGGCCAGCGAATACTCCCAATGAAATTCATCCCAAGCCTGCACTAATCCATCTATCTGTGACATTGAAATATAATACACCTGTCTACTAGATCATTTCAAGGGGGTTTTCGCAAACTTTAAGGCAAATTTCCAAAACGCTGGCCACCAAATCAAATCATTAAACAGAAACACCCACAAAAAAGCAGGTGGCAACTGTCCAGTTGCCACCCCATACAACCCACCAATTGGACCAAAGGTTTTTCCAAGTAATCCGATCCAAACAAAGTTGGCGTATCGCACAGGGTCGATCGCCAGATAGTAATATCCCAACCCTTAAACCAGCACCATCATCCCAACTCCCTGCCAAACCGGCAAAAGGTTCAAACGATCCATTCCTAACAAATCAAAAATCATTCCCGGAAACAAAACCACCCAAAGCCCCCACACAACGTTGTAAATCGCAGCACTGAGAAACCAGAGCTTGACCCATCTAGGTACCAGTCGATCATCCATCTGCAACAACTCAAATGATCTTAGTCCAAATTGAGTATGAGAGTTAAGTCCACCTCACCCATTTCAATTTGAAGTTGATTTTCGATAAATTTGTGTGGGACAGCAAAGGCGATAAGTCGATCCATCAACATAAGTCGCCTCACCAAAAATAGCCGCATTTGAATTTTTCGGAAGCGCAATTACCGCTTTCACACTTGTGCTCCCTGGACCAACTTCAACTGTCGCAAGACTAACAAACTTTGATTCTTTAAAGTCAAGTGTCGCACTCTCGGCCCCCCAAACTACCAATTTCTGCAATTTGACTCTGGACGAAGACAATGAAACTTCGAGTTGATCCGCCCCAACTCGCTTCATACTCCACTTTTCCTGTGGCATTGATTTATCTAAAGCAACTGCCTCGCAGAATTTTCCAAATGTCTCGATGGCTTGTGCCCCGCCACCCAAGTTATGACCAACATTCGGAACAGTAACGAGCCACTTGGGCATCTTCAAATCATCGTAGTATTGCGAACATGCATCTGCCGCCCAATAAGGATCATTTGACCCCGTGATAATGAGGGTCGGAACCTTAATCTGCGATCGATAACTATACGGATCAACAATCTCTCCCAAATGCTTCCCTGCCTGAGTTGTGAACTTTGCTTGCAACCCTCGCTTGGTATAAGCTTCAATCTGCTCAGAGTATTGACCCCAAATGTCCATTTGATGCGCCATTTGCTTAGACAAATTCAAGTTATCAATAACCATAGGAGCAATTGCAACCACCCGTTTATCACCAGATGCACCCGTTAGCCAAGTCGTCCACCCTCGTTTGCTTGCCCCAGAAATAACGAATTTCTTTATCGGATTGGAACTGTTCTTCGTAGATTCTTCAATCGCATCCATGGCTCTAAGGACACTTTTCGTCATAGGAAAAAGAAGTGGCCAGCTTGCATCCTGAGTTTCCAAATATTTGTCAAATGTATAAGCAATCAGCTCATCCTCCGTAAACCCATAAAGAGGTTGGTTTGGAATCCCAAACAGAAAAGCAGTCGGTAGCTTAGTTGCTCCTGAAACCGCCGGAATCAGCAACCGATCGCCAGGGTTTGGTCCATTACCCGTGATAAACAAGACTGCAACTCCCTTTTTGATTGGAGCAGCATTATCTCTAATAAGTAAATTGTGTTTCCAAACGTTCCCTTGCCAGGTTTGACTGGTCAGACTGATCATCGTATCGTTTTGATCTTTTCCAACCTCAAAAGCATAAACAGAATCTGGTTTTTTAAGATAATCAGAAAGCTCCGTGGGAACCGCTGGCGTAAATGGGGCAATTGCCAAGGCGGCAAGAAGAGAAAACGACATCAATCTCAGGTTACCTATGAACAGAAATCTCTTATGTCAACTTATGTTAAGAGAAGTTAAAGGAGTTTCCGTACTGCAAAAAGCTATTGCGGCGCAAACCAAGACGCGAAGTTCACATTTTGAGGCACTATCTATAAACCCAAATCGTCGGTAATTCCAGAGCAAAGTCGAAAATGTACGAGCGGCCAACTCCCGAAAGACCACAAATCACGACCTCCCGCAGCAAAGGCGGGCTAGAAACTCCTCTCGCGGGTCGGCTTTGGCGCGAAACCCGACTCATTTTTGCTCCGCCCCTTTGGTACGACATCCTCACCTATGCATGTCTCGCAGTTGGTGCCTTCATGTTCCTCTCTTCAATGCTCGGCCTACCAATCCTCCTTTTTCCTCCCGAAATCCTGCTCTGGTTCGGTCCGCTGGTGTTTTTTGCCGGACTGTGGGGCCAACTTTCCAGCGAACGAATGACCTGCGACCTCAAAAACCGCCATTACGCCCGCCGCGAAGGACAAGGACTGTTCAAGCGCATCGTCCGGGGCCCAATATCCGAACTCGATGCCATCGTCCTCCTCGCCGAACGCGACGTAATGGCCCCCACCTTAATCGGCCAGCGCATTGTCTACCGAATTGTTATCTACTGGAAAAACGGCAAAGAACCTCTCCTTGTCATCGGCACCGATTACGCCATCCCAGGTCCCGGTCAACCCGTCAATATCGGAGCCGCCAAACTTGCCTACAACGGAGCCCAATACGCCCGATTTCTTGGAATCCCGTTTTACGACAATTCCTACTTTCTCAGCGGCGAACCGCTCAAGCCGTTCTGAACCCAGATTTCCAACAAATAAACCAAGTAAAATAGTTTCATTGTGAAAAATTTGACTTTCCTTGCCGTTGGAATCGCAGTGGGGTTTGTTCTTGCAAACGCTCTCGAACGAGCACGCCAAGCCGAGCAGAACCCCGACGAATTGGCCGACCAAATCCAGAAAGACCTCGAAGTTCTTGAAGGTCAAATGGCATAACCAGTCTCCTAAGTAACCGAACCTATCTTTTCAACCCACTTAACCTAGTAAAATCACCTTATGCTGACCGCATTATTCGCGCTGACCACCATGCTCCCTCAACCCGAGCCCTCAACTGTAGTCTTTGAAGTCTATAAGCGCGGTTCGTTTACGATCGAACTTGACACAGTAAATGCTCCACGCACTAGCGCACACTTCGCCAAAAATGTCAGCGATGGAATCTACAACGGCATGCTCTGGCACCGCAAAGTCAACAAATTCGTTCTCCAAACTGGCGACCCGGATTCAAAAGCACTCCTCCCCGAAGAAGCTCGGGGACTTCCCGGCGAAAATGGTGGCACCAAGGGCCTTGGCGAAGCAACCACCGGTCCAACTGTCGAGTTTGAAAAGAACAATCTCAGTCACCTCAAAGGAACTCTAGGTATCGCCCTCGAATCACCCGGTGATAACAGCGGTAGTAGCCACTTTTTTATCAATCTCGTCGACAACAAACGACTCAATGGAAAATACGTCTGCTTCGCAAAAGTTACAAAAGGTTGGGATGTCGTCGAAAAATGCGAACGTGGCGACCTCATCGTTTCCGCCAAACTCCAATAATCGGCACCAAGCCCCGGACCTGAGCCCCCGTTCGGTATCCTCAAGCCAGAACGGAAGAAGTTATGTCGGTCTTGGTCAATAAAAACACGAAAGTTGTCGTCGCGGGAATGACGGGTAAAGAAGGAAGTTTCCACTCCGAACAAATGATCAAGTACGGCACAAACGTTGTCGCCGGCGTTACCCCAGGCAAAGGTGGCACAACTCACCTCGACCGCCCCGTTTTCAATACTATGCATGAAGCCGTCGCTGCAACAGGTGCCGATGCCGCTCTCATATTTGTTCCGGCGCCATTCGCTGCCGATTCCGTTCTAGAAGCCGAAGACGCCGGAATTCCGTTCATAACCCTCATCACCGAAGGCGTCCCCGTCAACGACATGATGCGCGCCGTCAATAAAATCAAAACTAACGGAAAATCAATCCTCCTCGGCGGAAATTGCGCAGGAATCATCACCCCAGGCGAGTGCAAAATGGGAATCATGCCCGGACACATTTTTAAGCCCGGCCCAATCGGCATGGTCAGCCGATCCGGCACCCTCACCTACGAAGTTGCATGGGAACTCACACAAAACGATCTCGGACAAACCACATGCGTCGGAATTGGTGGTGACCCAATCATCGGAACACGATTTGTCGATGCCCTTCGAATGTTTCAAGAAGACCCAGAAACCAAAGCTGTTGTCATGATTGGCGAAATTGGTGGAACCGATGAAGAAGTTGGTGCCGCATTCATAAGAGATCACATGACCAAGCCGGTCGTAAGCTTCATTTCTGGGCGAACCGCCCCTCCGGGCAAGCGAATGGGCCACGCCGGTGCAATCATCAGCGGCAAACTCGGAACACCTCAATCAAAAGTAGATGCACTCCTCGAAGCCGGTGCCAAAGTCGCCGATACGACCTCCCAAATCGCGCAAATGGTCAAGGATTCCCTTGTCACAGCCGGAGTCTAACAACCGCCTTTTTCACATCACCCGCGTTGCGCTCAGCCTCACCGCAGGTTTCATCATCGCCTGGATCGCCGGTGCCGCCACCTGGAATGTCCATTGGATTCCCGGTGTCCCACTCCTCAAAGGCGGCATCCTCCTCCTTGTCGCAGTAATCGGCTATACGATCATGGATCGCCGCATCATGGGCGCATCCACCCAAGACAAGGTAGATAAATAGTGTCTAGACGGCTGTTCGTTGATTATTTCTCGAAAATCAAAGAGCGTGCTAAAGCTCTCAAACTGCAGGTTCGAACTCTTGCCATTGCCCTTAAACATCCAAAACTGCCCCTCGCTGCCCGAATTCTAGGAGTAATCGTCGTCGCCTACGCTCTCAGTCCAATCGACTTGATTCCAGATTTCATCCCCATCTTAGGGTTGTTGGACGACATCATTTTAATCCCGCTCGGAATCACTCTATTAATCAAGATCATCCCAATCGATATTTGGGAAGAATCCCGAACCCAAGCTGAATCAACCGACGTACTTCCTCAATCTCGGCTCGGACTGCTCCTTATTCCATTGACATGGATTATCGTCGGGGCAACAATAACTGCGCTCACTTTGTCGCGCCGTCCATAATGTTCCTAGTGGACCCTTCTCGCTACTTCGATAACGCAGCCACCACCTACATCCATCCGGAAGTTCGCGAAGCCATGCTCGCCGCTCCAACTGGAAACCCCCACTCAAACCACGCCTGGGGTCACCAAGCCCAACATGCAGTCGAGAGAGCCCGCGCCAAGATCACCGAACTTCTTTACCTCGAAGACCCATCTCAAATCATCTTCACCAGCGGCGCGACCGAATCCTGCAACTCCATCATTCACCTGGTCAACCCAGATAACACACAAGTCTCGCCATTCGAGCACTCCGCAATACGTGTCCCCGCTCAGTTCAAAAACATTCCAATCGTCACAGAAGCTAGCCAGAAAAACCAAATCCTGATCGCCTGTTCAAACGAAACCGGAATCATCTACTCCACACAAAGCCCCTGGTACTGCGACGCCACCCAAGCCTTCGGCAAGATCCCGTTCGACCTCAACCAAACCGAAGCCGCAGCATTCTCCGCTCACAAATTTCATGGCCCGATGGGTGTCGGCGTACTCTTCCTCAAAGATCCCAATCAACTCCAAGAGTCAAATGCTCACCAAGTGGGAGGCGGTCAAGAGCAAGGTCGTCGCGGCGGAACTCTCAACGTGCCAGGCATAATCGGCCTCGCCAAAGCCCTCGAAATCGCCATCAAAAACCTCGATAAAAACTACAACCACGCCAAACAACTTCGAGAAGTCTTGAAAAACGAACTATCCGGCTACAGATTCAACGAATCAGAAAACCAATCCCCCTACATCCTTAGCGTAACAATCCCCAGAATTGCCGCCCAGAACCTCGTCACCGAAGTCGACCGCCAGGAATTCGCCATTTCAAGCGGAGCTGCTTGCTCCAGTCAATCAACCGAACCTAGCTCTGTCCTCAAAGCCCTTGGCCTGACCGATGCCGAAGCCATAGGCACCATCCGAATCAGCTTTTCACAGCAAAACACACTAGATTCGTGTGCCAAACTTGCAAATGCGATCAAAAACGCAATAAAAACTGTCCTCAAATAGTCGTTTTGTCCAGGGGGACCCGTGCAACCTAATCAATTGCAATAACGTCATAGCACTTGGCACGAGTTGTGAAACACTTTTCATCAACTCAAATCGGAAAATTCCGCTCACCAACGCTTGACGCAAAGCGCGTCCTCTGATACATTAAATCGACTGCGTAAACCAGAGCAAACAACTCCGAATGCGAATCATGGCCCTTTTGTGCATCATCACTGATGGATTAAGGCGTCATTAACAAAGGAAACAAACAGATTGAGCGTGAAATTAGTGGAAGATAAAATGCCAACCCAGGTCAAACGCGGCAAGGCCATCACTGTGCGAACACACAGCCGCCATGCCTACATCGATGCGAGCAAACACATGCTCGACGACGCCGAACCCCTGGAAGAAGACCTTCTCGAAGAGGAGGAGGAAGAAGAGGAAGACGAGGCCGCCGAGGCCCCTCGCCGTGATGAAGGCGAAGAACTAGAAATGTGGATGCGACAAACTCGTCGCGCTCACCTTCTCACCCCGGGCCAAGAAGAAGACCTCGCCAAAAAGGTTCAAGCAAAAGATCTCGCCGAACAAGGTAAATGGGATCGCGTCGCCGAACTCTTCAATCTCCCGAAAGATCATGATTTTGACGACTTTGAACGCAAGGATGTCATGAAAATTGGCACCCAAGCTAAACAGCAACTCATCGAATCAAACCTGCGACTGGTTGTTTCGATAGCCAAAAAGTACAATGCTCGCGGCATCCCCCTGGCTGACCTCATTCAAGAAGGCAATCTCGGTCTGATCCGCGCCGTTGAAAAATTTGACTGGCGAAAAGGCTTCCGCTTCTCCACCTACGCAACGTGGTGGATTCGCCGGGCCATCGCCCGTGCCATCATCAACCAAGGCCGCACCGTCCGAATTCCGGTCTACGTGGCTGAACTCATTAACAAGGTGATGAAAACCGCTAACCAACTCCAACAAGAGTTGCACCGCGAACCAACGCCCGAAGAAGTTGCAGAAAAAGTTGGAATGGCTGCCGACCGCGTTCAAGAAATGATGCGTGTAGCTGTTGAACCGCTTTCGCTCGAAACGCCCGTTGGTGAAAAAGATAACTCATCAATCGGCGACTTCATCCCCAGCCAAGGCATGCCGACCCCAACCGATGTCACTACCAACCTCATTCGACGAGAAGAGATTGATGGCATCCTCGGACGGCTCACCAGCCGCGAGCGCGACGTCGTTCGTCTCCGCTTTGGCCTTGATGACGGACGTGCTAGAACTCTTGAAGAAGTCGGTTCTGCACTCAACGTAACCCGTGAACGAGTTCGTCAAATCGAACTCCGCGCCATGAAAAAGCTCCGCCACATCGGCCAGGAGCTCGCGCAACAAGGGTT
Organism: Fimbriimonadaceae bacterium; assembly: GCA_046154445.1. Taxonomy (GTDB): domain Bacteria; phylum Armatimonadota; class Fimbriimonadia; order Fimbriimonadales; family Fimbriimonadaceae; genus UphvI-Ar2. The sequence goes on from JBJXDW010000070.1 coordinate 41,561, forward strand.
CACAATCACGCCAAGCCCCAACTAAAGCGAACAAACGGAACTCATGCGGTCGTACCCTTTTAGGGTTCGACCGCGTCTTATTAGTGATTGGTATGCAAGGAAGCAACAGATCAAAAATCCAAATGACTAAGGTTATTCGTTCTGGAAAAGACGACGGATCATTCGATCTTGAATACTGGTCAAAATACTCGCCTGAAGAACGATTCTGGGCAGTCTGGGAAATGGTAGCGGAGAAATTGATCCGAGATGGACGTAAAAACGAACTCACATTACAGCGAACTGTTACAGTTATTATCCGAACATAAAGTGAATTATCTCCTGATCGGTGGTCATGCCCTTTCCTTCTACATCGCTCCCCGATATACAAAAGACTTAGACATTTGGATCGAGTCGAGCAAGGAAAACGCGCGAAAGGTCATCACAGTATTAAAACTCTTCGGCGCACCTCTACTTGATTTGGTTGAAGAAGATTTTTATACTCCAGGCGTAATATTCCAAATTGGAGTTGAGCCAAACCGCATTGACATTCTTTCAGCGATCGATGGGATTGACTTTAGCGATGCGTGGCCAAACAGAATGCAAACCACTATAGGAACATATCCAGTCAATGTCATTTCAAAAGCTGACCTGATTAAGAACAAGAGGTCAACTGGACGACTCCGAGACCTCGCAGATGTCCAAGACTTAGAGAGAGCCAAGTAGCTCAACTCATGCGACGCGGCATCCTCACCAGCCGCTAGCGAGACGTCGTTCGTCTCCGCTTTGGCCTTGATGACGGACGTGCTAGAACTCTTGAAGAAGTCGGTTCCGCACTCAACGTAACCCGGGAACGAGTTCGTCAAATCGAACTCCGCGCCATGAAAAAGCTCCGCCACATCGGTCAAGAGCTCGCGCAACAAGGGTTCACAATCACGCCAAGCCCCAACTAGAATATCGTTCAAAAACAAATCAATGCCCCGGCGTTACAAATGGAAGTCAGGGTGTTTCCTAAATTGGAACCGACAAGAATGTTAAGGCTCAGTGAATAGCCTAGTTAGCCCAACATCCCCGACGCGCGCTCCAACCGAGCCTTCACCCGATCCGGCCCCAGAACCGCCATCATATCAAACAACCCTGGACCCGCCAGCTTCCCGGTCATCGCAACTCGAATTGGCATAACCACCGGCCCCATTTTCTCCATTCCATTCTCTTCCGCCCATGCCTTCACCGCATGCTCCCAAAGTTCAGCATCCAATAGTTCAGGTGACCGCGCGATCAACTTCTCAAAAAGCCCCTGAACATGACTATGCTTAAACGCCTTGTCCACCGCCTTCTGATCAAACTCAACCTCATTGGCAAAAAAGAACTCGCAGGTCGGACCAAAATCCGCCAAAGTCGAAACCCGCTCCTGCTCCAAAGGCAAAACCGACCGAACATAGTCAGGATCAGTCTCAATCGCTGCTTTCAACTTCCGCAGACCCGGCAAAAACTCTTCCGGCTTCGGCATCCCTTCTTCCCAAACCATATTCTCCCAATAGCTCCAAGTCGTTTCACTCTTCAAATAATCAGCAACTACATCAAATAGCTCCTCCGCCGACATCGCCCGAATCGCCATGCCGTTCATCCATTTCAGTTTATCAAGATCAAACCGACCTGGAGACGCCTGGATACCCTTGATCTCAAACGCCCCCGCAAGTTCTTCATCCGACATGATCTCGCGGTCATCACCTGGTCCCCAACCGATCAAACAAATGAAGTTCCGTACCGGTTGCGGCAAAAATCCTTGCGATGCATAATCCAGTACACGAGTCGCCCCGTGCCGCTTACTCAATTTCTTTCCATCCGCCCCCACAATCACCGGGCAATGGACAAAAATCGGCATCTCCCATCCAAACGCTTCAAACAGAACGATATGCTTCGGAAAACTACTAATCCACTCCTCACCCCTAAAAACATGGGTCGTTTCCATCAAATGGTCATCAACCATCGCCGCAAAGTGATAAGTCGGCATCCCATCCGCTTTAATCAAAACCGGATCATCCACCGTTTCCCCTTCCCACTCAAGATTCCCCCGAATTGCATCAACCCCCTTAATCTTTACCCCGTGCGGGATCCGGAGCCTTATGACAAAAGGCTTCCCTTCAGCCTCCGCCGCCGCAACTTTCTCGGGACTTGCATCGCGCCAATCCCCTCCAAAGTAACCGGTCGGCATTTTATTGATGCGCTGAAACTCCCGCATTTGGTCAAGTTCCTCGCTCGTGTCAAACGCCTTGTAAACCTTGCCTTCATCAAGCAAAACCTGGATCCATTTCGCATAAATCCCCGCCTCCTTGCGTTCACTTTGCCGATAGGGTGCATGGGGCCCGCCCAAATGCGGCCCTTCATCAAACTCAACCCCCGCCCACTTAAGCGAATCTATAAACTCTTGCTCACTATCCGGGTTATAACGAGTTCGATCCGTATCCTCAATCCGCAGCATCGAAACACCTTGCTTCCCTTTCACAAAAAAGTCATTAAAAACAACTGTGCGGAGTGCCCCAATATGAAGCAAACCTGTTGGCGAAGGCGCAAATCGAACGCGGACTGTCATAACTCATTTGAGGCTACCCGCCAACCTCAACTCAAACCGAGACTAAACCCCAAAGAGCCCTAAAGTAAGATTCTTCAAGAACCCGCGCAACCCTCGCCCGCCTGGTACAGTCAATAAACCTAAGCCACAAAAATGTGGGTGCCGAACGTATGAGTGAATCCGAACAAGCAGAATGGTATTACGTCGGCCATTATGGTCAACTGGGCCCCCTCAGCCTGCAAAACATGGCCGAGCTTGCCGCCGATGGAGTCATCGAGCGCGATACTTACGTCTGGAACCCTAAAATGCCCGATTGGGAAATGGCCGCAAACGTTCCTGCTTTAACAACCCACTTTATTCAATCCCAAACACCGCCCCCTCCTCCAACCCCTGGCTCCCGAATGAGTCCACAGGCAACCTCACCCTTCCCACAAAACCCGAGTCCGCCTCTCCGACCAATCAACGCTTCCTCGCATGCATTGACACCATATGGCGGCTCCCAGTGGATGCTTGGCCCGATGAGCGCCCCGCGAAGCGACAAAAACCGCCTTACCGCTGCTCTCCTCAATTTCCTCCCAGGCTTCGGTCGGCTCTATCTCGGGCACACTGCAATTGGCGTCCTTCAACTTCTTACAACGCCATGTGGGGGCTTTCTTTGGTCATGGATCGACGGAGTCTATATTCTTGCCGGCGGAGTCAAACATGATGGTTACGGGCGCGAACTCCCTGACTAATTATCAAGACCACGCTGGGCCATCGCCAAAGCCATCAATGCCGCTCTTGCTTTGTGGCCACACTCCTCATTTTCAGTAGCTGGGTCAGAATCATAAACCAATCCCGCTCCCGCCTGAACGTGCGCCAAACCATCTTTCATCAAAATCGTCCGAATCGCAATCGCTAAGCTCATATCGCCATTAGCCGAGAACGTACCGACCGCACCACCATAAAGTCCGCGCTTGGTGTGCTCCAACTCCTCAATAATTTCCATAGCTCGAACCTTTTGTGCTCCGCTCAACGTTCCCGCCGGGAAAGTCGCTCGCAGTAAATCAATGGCATCCATTCCATCCGCGAGCTCCCCAAAAACGTCACTGACAATATGCATCACATGCGAATACATTTCTATATGCATCAAGTCTTCAACTCGAATTGAACCAGGCTTACAAACTCTGCCCAAGTCATTCCTTCCCAAATCAACAAGCATGACGTGCTCTGCCCGCTCTTTTTCATCCGCTAGAAGTTCTCCGGCGAGCGCTGCGTCCTCAAGCTGAGAATTCCCCCTTGGCCTTGTCCCTGCAATCGGTCGAACTTTCGCTTCACGCCCATGCAAACTCACCAAGAGCTCTGGCGACGCCCCTACAATATCAAATCCTTCAAACCGGAGCAAGTACATAAACGGTGAAGGATTCAAGCCCCTGAGCGCCCGATACACCGTAACCGGATGGGCCTCGACCGCCTGAGAAAACCGCTGAGAGAGCACGACCTGAATACAATCCCCTGCCTCCACATACTCTTTAACCCGCCGAACCCCCGCCTGATAGTTATCCGCTGAAACATTAGAAGTCGCTTCATTCGCAGCAAATTCGCCGCCCGGCAATTCGGGCAACGGCCTTTTCAGCCGAGCCTCAAGTCGGTCAATTTCAGCTACCGCCAAATCATAGCCCTCAGCTGTCCCAGGAGCCAACGCAATCAACATCAATTTCGCCCGTGCATGATCAAAAACCACAACCGAATCGCAAAGCATCAGCGCAATATCCGGCAACCCAAGTTCATCGGGATTCGTATCTGGAATCCGCTCAATTGCTCGGACATAGTCATAACCAATCATCCCCACCGCACCCCCAACAAATCCTGGCAAATCTTCAAGCACACTCTTGGCATTCTCATCAACTTGAGGCAACAATCCACGCAATTTCGCGACCGGATCAACTCCCGCTTCAACCATTTCGCGCAAAATCGCCCGGGGCCGCACCCCAATCATCGAATAACGCGCTACCTGTTCTCCGCCCGTAACGCTTTCAAGTAAAAAACTATTAGGCTCATCATGAGCTAGCTTCCAATACGCACTCAGAGGCGTCTCCAAGTCTGCAAATCTCTCGCGCACAATCGGCCAAACCCGGTCCGCTCGTGCAATCCTCAAAAATTCTTGTCGGATCATCCAAACATTATCTACCCGATCTCGCGACAAGGTTTAGTCATTTGTCGTACTCAGGCAGCTTAAAATCATAGTAACTGCGTTTCATGGGATTTCCCCGAACATTGATGGCCGAGACGTAGTGTTCGTCGCCATTGACAAACCAGTCAGGGTCGATCATGCTTGAAATGCTCTCCAAATTCTCCTTGTTTTGGGCGCGAATCTCAACCATCTGTCTAAACGGTTGAGTCTTTAAGAAATCTTTACCGAAACCTATATCCAATTTCGATGGTCGCAATGCTATCGAACAATCTGAACAATCAGTATCAACATGAATGAGTTTCTTTTCATAGGCAGAATCAAGGTCACGGAACTCTTCACCAAAATGTCGATCCATTCCTAACGACCACTCAATCGCTTTTCGCCGTTCTTCTGAGAGGTACCAGCCCAACGGTGCCTCGATGGTGCCACCACACCAGCGAAAATCGAAATACACATATCGCTTGACAAGTGCGTCTTCTTTTATACTGCGTCCATTCTCAGAATTGCGGAAGAGTAAATTCTTTGTTGCACCGCTGACCCAAATAGAGAATTCGTCTCTTGGCAACTGAGTCGGAATCACCTCTGGGCCGTAGTCCGCCAAGTCTTGGGCATTCCTTTCTTCTGAATTCGCTTTATCTTCAACCGTGTTGCCGACAATAATCATGCAAATCTGAATGTCTTGATATCGTTCGCACCACCGCCGCTTTGTTTTTTCAGCAGCAGTGCAAATGTGCCGACTTTTACTGCCATCAGCCTCCTTGGCAAAACCGATTCGACCGCCCTCAAAACCTATCGGTTTCGGCAAGAATGGACTGATCGTTGCTGATAACTCATTTACAATTTCTCGAGCAGTACCAATCCCCGAGTTATCAAACAATCCACCATCAACGAGAGAGTCATAAAAGTTTTTTTCCGACCGACCAAGAAGGAAACGTGCAGGACTGGTAACCCCGGGGAACCGCGCCGAAATACACGCGGCGGAAAGCAAAGAAACATTCTGAGGAGCTGCAAGATTTCCCAGGCTATGGATTCGAGGCAATTTTAATCTTGATAGAACCATGCGATCACCACTACTCGCCGATGTAGCATTAAAACAGAAATTGGGGAGCGACGGCACATCACTCCTTATTGGCAAAAGTGCCTGCGATGCAAACACATTGGCGACCGGCTCTCCATTTGTCATTGAATTGCCTAAGGCAAAGTCAAGTCCGATTTCCAATCCCTTTCCTCGATCCGCACCCTCAAGTCCGTAATTAAAAGCACCTAAATACTCACAAAATAATCCCTTCCCCATCGCAACCGTGAGCAAATCAGCCTGAATAATTCGGCCAACCTCTTCTCGAACATCTCTTCCCGACTTCTTGCTTGCTTCCACGGCTGCAAAGAACGACAGTGTTCCTACGCTCCCGCCAGAAACTGTGCTAGTTGCAAAAACTGAGTCGGCAAATTTCGGATTCATTCTTTGCAATTGCGCTAGTACGGATGAACTTCGCACGGCCGCATGGATCCCACCACCGTCCGCAACCACAATCACAAGTGGGATTCGCTCTCGACTATTTAACTTGACCAAACCCTTCTTTTCTAAACTATCAAGCCAAGCATCGAGGGCATCAGGAACTGCCACTCCATGAACCTGACCGATGCCATAAGTTGGGTCGGCAACGCCTCGATTGTTACCGTGCTGGACACGACTCACTAAACCCTCCATAACTAAGAAAAGTACGACTGCAACCGTAAACCATCGAATCTGAAATCCAAGCACTAAGGCTGGAGGGATATGGGTGTTCCAAGCATGCTGAAGTATTCGAATGAACAATGCAAGCATCGTGAACGCCACAAACATGACGGCGACCAGGTATGCCGCCACAAAATCCATCGTTGATTTCTGTGGAAACAAGAACAGAAAGGTAAAACCACCAAATAGTCCGATTCCGCACGTTACCAAAATCGGCCCACCGGCGAGATTAATTTTATTGAACCAAGTCCAAATTTGATTTGAAAATGCAGCAAGAAGAATCATAAACAGCGCCGACAAAAAGACCGGTCGCGCGTAGTACATCGACAGATTTTTGTTCAGCGGGTCACCAAATATCTGGCTGACAACCGTAGCCGCCAATCCCAGCATCAACACAGTCAAAATGAACCGAAGTAACATTACCGACCTTATGGGAATAGAGTTAGGTTGACCAACGACGCGATTCTCGACCGCATCCATAAAACCAACTTCGGCCAAACGAAAAACGCAAAACAGGAATACTGCGGCTGATACTGATACCAAAAACGCGTCTGGTCTAAACAATCCACTAAACCCCGGATCATGAGGGACACTATTTCGCTGAAGTAATTCCCTAAATTGACCTTCAAAACGAAACAGGGGATACAAACACAAAAGCAACAAAATTTGCCATAAAGCACCTTTAATCCCCAATCTGAACCGAATAAACACCTCGTTCAGTTGAGCCGGTGTTTGCTTCTGAATACCTGCGAAAAGGGACAAGCCGAAAAAGTTGCACGTCGGCCCTACGATCTGGGACAGAAACGATTGCCACATAATGTTACCAATATAACAAAAGAACCGTCGGTTGAGCTAAAACTATGAATTCCCCATGAAAAACTATCAGAACTGGACATGACAAATTCTTCCTCAACTCAAGACGCTCTCCGATCTATCAATGACCGGATTTCGTCGGCCTGCGAACTTTCAAATCGCAACCCCAACGACGTCCACTTGATCGCTGTCTCAAAGAACTTTTCGGCCGATCACATCAAATCCGCCTACGATCTTGGAATCCGTGACTTTGGCGAGAGCAAATTTCAAGAATTAGAGACAAAGGTCCACCAATTACCAAGCGATATTAAATGGCACTTTATAGGCAAACTTCAGTCTAATAAAGCTAAAAATGTCGCCTCAATTGTCGACACAATCCAGACGCTCGAAAACGAACGACAGCTCCAAGAAATTGCTAAGCAGGACCGGACCATTGATGGTTTCATCCAGGTCAATATCGCCTCAGAACAACAAAAATCAGGAATTTTTACAAAAGACCTTGACAGGGTCCTTTCACATGTTCTAAAGTGTAAGCAAGTTCGGTTTCGAGGACTCATGACCATAGGGCCAGTAGTCTCCGATCCCGAAGAGAGCCGAATCTTTTTCCGCGAACTCGCGATTCTCAATCGCAAATTTGGCGGAACCCAGCTCAGCATGGGAATGAGCGGCGACTTTGAAGTGGCAATCCAAGAAGGAGCAACCCACATTAGAGTCGGATCGGCCCTCTTTGGTAACCGCTGAACATCCTAAGGACGGGACAACCAAATCATGGAAGAGACAATGGAACGCATTACAGTAGTAGATCGCATTCGCGATTTCTTTAACCGAGAAGATGTCGAGGAATTCGACACCGATCACATCCCTACTCGGTCAAACAACAGCCTCAAGCTTCAAGCGGCACACCGGTACCACGTCACCGTCCGCAGCCAAATTGTTTCATTCCAAGATGCCGTCGCGGCAGCCGATGGACTCAAGCGAGGCGAGCAACAGCTCCTCAACCTTAGTAAATGCCCCGAAGACCTTCGTGAAAAAATTAAGGACTTCATGTGCGGTGTGAATTACAACGCTGAAGGCGCATGGGAAGAAGTAGCTGAGAATGTTTACATCCTGGCACCCGCATCTGCTTACGTTGAAGTTGCTCCCGCAAGTCAACGCATGGTTGCAGGCAGAAACTAAATCAAAATTTACCTCCAAGAAGAGCGATAAGCAATTGGGAACACCTGATTACCCTCCGTGTTGGCGCGCGGAGGGGTTTTTTCTCATAAATCCGATATAATCTCAGTTATGCCCGGCTTTACCATCGCGACTGGAAAGATCGCGATCTATCTCCAAGACCAAGTTGATACTGACCGAATCATCCCGGCCAGATTTCTCACTATGGTCACCAAATCCGGTTACGGCAACCTCCTTTTCGCCGACGCCCGAAAACAGGATCCCAATTTCTTCCTCGATCAACCCTCAGCCGCGGATGCCACCATCCTCGTCGTCGGAACAAATTTCGGATGCGGATCATCACGCGAACACGCCGTCTGGGCTATCCAACAAGCCGGCTTCATTGCCGTTATCGCTCGAATCGAAGATAATTCGCCCGGTTATAGCGATATTTTCCGCCAGAATTCCGCCAACTGTGGGCTTTTGCTCGTAGAACTCCCTGCTGCAGACCATGCAAAAGTCAGTTCTCTTCCCCAAGGCTCTGGAATCACGATCGACCTGCACCGCCAGGTCGTCATCGTCAACGGAGAAGAACTTCCGTTCGATATCAATGCTGCAACGAAAGATCAGCTAATCCAAGGCCTGGACCTCGTTGGAACCACCTTGATTCACGAAAACGAAATAACGGAATTCGAGTCCAATTGGAACAGCTTCGCCCCCGCAAAATGAAATCGCAAAACTAAACAACCACAACAAGCGTCAAAACAAGTAGAACAATGCCTATGCTATCAAGCCTTCTCATCATGCTCGCGGTCAGCCACACCGAAGTTCAACAACCGCAAACTCCCACTCAGCGACACGTCGATCAGCGGTACTTCCAACTCAAAGATCTCGAAACCGCCAAGATCAGCTTCAAGGATAAATACGATATGACTGTCTGGGTCATGGATAACAACATGAAGCGCGCCGAAGGCATGATGTTTCTTAAGGATTCTGATTTCAGCGAGAAGCAAGGCATGATTTTCGCCTTCACCGTCGGTCAAGAACTCAGATTCTGGATGCGAAACACCCTCGTCCCGCTTGATATCGCCTATGTCGATGAACGCGGAAAAATCCTAAGCACCTATACAATGAAAGCACTGGATGAGGACACCGATTACAGTTCACACGGCAAAGCAAAGTACGCCATTGAAGTCAAATCCGGTCTCTTCAAAAAGCAAAACATCCAGGCTGGCGACATGGTTCAAATCCCCAGCACAATCAAAGCGAAGGATTAAAGGCTTAACGATTCCTGCCTGGTCATGCTATAATGGATACTGACAAACAGGCAGGAATCCGATAGCATCAAACGGGTGACCGCAAGGGTCGCCTTTTTTTGTTTCAGGACAAAGAATCTGGAGTCAACAGAAAGGAACGGCAGCAATGGACATCTTACAACAGCTCAGACAAATTGCTAACGAACGCGAGCTTCCCATGGAAGAATTGGTAACCGAACTGGAAACCGCACTCGCCGTTGCGTACAAAAAATACAAAGGCGTACAAGGCGATATCGTCCTCCGCCTCGATAACTCTGTCCCGAGCGGCGCAGTCATCGAAAAAGAGGTTGTTGGAGAAGTTCTTGAACCCAGCATGCAAGTTAATATCACGGTCGCCAAAAAATACAAAGAAGATGTACAAATCGGAGACTTCCTTCCCCTAGAAGTTGACCCGAACACATTCGGTCGCATTGCCGCCCAAACCTTTAAGCAAGTTCTTCAGCAAAAATTCCGCGAAGCCGAACTTCGCAAACTCCACGAACAATTCAGCGACATGGTCGGCGAAGTCATGAGCGGCATCGTCATGCGACGCGAAGAAGGCAATGTCCTCCTCCAAGTCAACCGACTCGAAGTCGTGCTCCCCAAACGAGAACAAGTCGGCACCGACGACTACCGCCCACAAGAGCGAATGCGCGTTCTCGTCCTCAAAATCGAAGAAGATCGACGCGGATTCCAAGTTATTGGCAGTCGAAGCCACCCGAATCTTCTCCGCAAACTTCTCGAACAAGAAGTTCCCGAAATCGCCGAAGGCGTTGTCGAAATCAGCGCAATCGCCCGCGAACCAGGCCAGCGGTCAAAAATCGCTGTTATCAGCCACGATGAACGCATCGACGCCGTCGGCGCATGTGTCGGTCAACGCGGATCACGGATTCAAGTCCTCATGGATGAACTTCGACCCGAGAAAATCGACGTAGTTCCCTTCAGCGATGACACAAAAACCTTCATCATCAACGCTCTGAGCCCTGCAAAGGTCAACTCAATTCGACTCAATGAAGAAGAAAAAAGTGCTTACGTCATCGTCCCCGACAACCAGCTCAGTCTGGCAATTGGTCGCGGTGGACAAAACGTCCGCCTTGCCGCCCGACTCACCGAGTGGAAAATCGACATCCGCAGCGAAGAACAAGCGAATCAAGAAAAAGCCGTTGCCAAAGCCGAAGGAGGCACGAACTAATCGCTAACCCGGTAAGAACGTGTATCTCTTGCCGGGTTAGAAAGCCCCAAATCGAATTACTCCGCTTCAATTTCAAACCTAGCGGAGTCTTAAACATTAACCCGCGACAGCCATTCGGGCGCAGTTTTTATATCTGCAAAAACCCCAAATGTCTATCGCAAGCCAACCCCGGAGCCGCATCCCGCGTTCTCAAAAAACAGGTCCCGGCTGAGACCCTAGCCACAGCCATCCAAAACCCAGTATGCCAACAGAGGTAAAGTCAAACTTAATGCAATTCAATGTCAACGAAGTCGCAAAAAAAACCGGCGTCCCACCCCAAGTGGTGCTCGATGTCACTGCGGAACTTGGCATAACTGTAACCGACGGTCACTACGAAGCCGACGCGGAGACACAAGAATTAATCGAAGATACATGCCGCGAGCAAGCCACCGATGATGGCTCTGCCGTGACCATGCCCAAGGGCCGAACTCCCCGAGATATCGCCACCGCCCTTGGAGTCCCCGATAAAGAAGTTATTCTCGTACTCATCAAAAAATTTAAGACGATGGCAACACTCACCACCGTCCTCGATGATGAATTAACCGTTAAAGTCGTCGCCGAATTCGACAAAACCGTCAAATGGGCTGATGCCGCACCCGCCAAAAAAGCTGAGCCAAAAATCGCCGCTGGTGCAGCTGGTGGAGGAGCGATTACTCGCCCACCCGTCGTAACCATCCTTGGCCACGTTGACCACGGTAAGACGAGTCTTCTCGACTACATTCGCAAAGCAAATGTCGTCAGCAAAGAACATGGAGGAATCACCCAACACATCGGTGCATACCAAGTCAACCTCCCCGAAGGAACAATTACATTCCTCGACACCCCAGGCCACGCAGCATTCACCGCAATGCGCGCCCGCGGAGCCCAAGTCACCGATATAGCCATCCTAGTCGTCGCTGCCGATGACGGAATCATGCCCCAGACGAAAGAGGCAATCAGCCACGCCAAAAACGCGGGTGTTCCAATCATCGTCGCCATCAATAAGATCGATAAAGCCGGGGCCAATATCGAAAAAGTGCTCATGGCTCTCCCGCAACATGAACTCGTCCCCGAAGCATACGGCGGCGATGTAATCTGTTGCCCCGTCTCCGCCCACACCGGCGAAGGTGTTCCCCAACTTCTAGAAATGATCCTCCTTCAAGCCGAAGTCATGGATCTCAAAGCCGACCCCAAAGCCGAATTCCGAGGGGTTGTCGTCGAAGCCCAACTCGAAAAAGGCCGTGGCCCCGTAGCCACGATTCTCGTTGAAGAAGGCACCCTTAAAATCAGCGACATTATCACCGTCGGTAACACTTACGGAAAGATCAAGGCGATGACCGACTACGCTGGCGAACGAGTTAAAACCGCTGGCCCATCCCAACCAGTCGAAATTCTTGGCCTGAACGAAGTCCCCGGCGCTGGTGACAAGGTCGTCTTCGCCCACGACGAAAGAGAAGCCCGCGACCTGGCCGGCGATCGAGTCGATGCCGAAAAAGCTCTCCTCAACTCGGGGCCAAAAAAGAAACTTTCCCTCCGCGATCTCCGCAAACACCTCGACGCCGACGTCGTCAAAGACCTCAACCTTATCATCAAAGCCGACGTTCAAGGCTCCGTCGAAGCCGTCAAGGGCCTCGTTGAAAAAGTCGAGAACGAAGAAGTCAAAGTCAAAATTCTTCACGCCGCTGTCGGTAGCATTACCGAGAGTGACATTCTCTTAGCAAGCACCGCCAACGCAATCTGCGTTGGATTCAACGTCAAACCTGAGCCAAAGGCCAAAACCGAAGCCGCTCAGCAAAAAGTCGAAATCCGCACTTACACAATCATTTACGAACTCATCGAAGATATCGAAGCTGCTGTCAAGGGCATGCTCGAACCAAAATTCGAAGAGGAATACCACGGTACCGTCGAAGTCCGCGCAGTCTTCAAACTCACCAAGGCGGGTAAGGTCGCCGGAAGCCACATCACCGATGGCAAAGTTCTTCGCAACGATAAAGTCCGCGTCACTCGTGGCGGCGAACTAATCTACAACGGTTCCATCGAATCTCTCCGTAACGTCAAGCAAGACGTCCGCGAAATGACCGCCGGTCAAGACTGCGGCCTCCGATTCGTCAATTGGGAAGGCTTCAAAGAAGGCGACTTGGTCACCGTGTTCGACATGGTCCAGATCGACTAACCCATGCCAGGTACCCTGAGCTAACCTATGAAGCTCTGTCGGTTCCTTGTCGTCAATCGCCCAGATGAACCCCGAACTGGGGTCTTCCACGAAGGCAAAATCTACGAAACCGATGGCCAATCCGCCGCCGGTATTCATGAACCTGCAAACGTTCAGTTTCTCTCCCCCATCGGCCAACCGCCCGCCGTTCGACTCTTCGAACAGTTCGAAATGGCGTCCGGCGAATGGATCATGAGTTATTTCTTCATGAATCCCGCCCAGCTCAAGGGCACCAACGATTCCCTCTCAATGCCCCCCCAAGTCGAAGAACTGGGATTCGAAATCCGAGTCGCCGGTGTCCTCCAAGATGGCGACCAAATGATCGAACCCAAGGAAGCGGAACGCTACCTTCTGGGCTACACGTTCATGCTCTGCTTCACCGATCGGTCACTCCAACTTGAGTCCGATTCAAGCCCCGCGATGTGGACTGAATCTCACGACATCGGTGCCCTCCTCTCCCCATTCCTCATCACCCCAGATGAGATGAGCGCATACCTGATCCGAGAAACTAAATCCGGATTCCAATTCGTCTACAGCATCTACATCAACGAAATCCCAATCATCGTCGAACGAACCTTTTCTTTCGACGTAGAATTCTACGACCTCCTTCAACGCGCCAGCCTACGCTCACCCCTTAATACCGGTGAAGTCGTCGCCTGGCCGTCGCTCCCAATCCCCGATCTTGAAACCACTGACCTCGAACGGAATATCGAACCCGGCGACAAAATAAGAGTCGTCATCGAAGGTCTTGGCGCAATCACCAGTACAGTCGGCTAAAAAAAACCAAATGGACACCATCCAACAAACCAAACTTGCTAACGGAGTCAGAATCCTCACGGAACACCTCCCCTATGTCGGCAGCGCTAGCATCGGAGTCTGGTGCACAACCGGTTCAACCCACGAAACCGAACACGAAGCCGGAATTACCCACTTTATTGAGCATATGCTGTTCAAAGGCACGCCCAAGCGCACCAGCCATCAGATCGCCGAAGCGATCGAAGGTCGCGGCGGCATGCTCAACGCTTTCACCGACAAAGAACGTACATGCTACTACTGCCGAGTCCTTGCCGAAGATTCTGGCGTCGGATTCGATGTACTCAGCGACATGGTTGCCAATGCTCTTCTTGATGCCGATGAACTCGAAAAAGAGAAAGGCGTTGTTCTCGAAGAAATCAAGCGATCTGAAGATGAACCTGGCGACCATGTCCACGAACTCCATATCGAAGGACTCTGGCCCTCCAGCAAATTCGGACTTCCCATAATCGGTACCAAAGAATCGGTTTCCGGTTATTCCCGCGAAGACCTTGTTAACTACATGAACCGCCGCTACAACGCCGATACAATCGTTGTCACGGCTGCCGGAAACGTCAATCACCAAGATTTCGTCAACTGGGCGCAAGTCAACCTCGGGCACCTCAAACCAGGCGAAACAAGCAGTCACTTGGATCGCCCGTCCCCAATCCCTGGCGACAATTACGTCGGCAAAGAAGTTGAACAAGTCCACTTCTGTATCGGCACAACTGGAGTTAACTACTACGACACTGACTTTTACACACTTGTCGTTCTCGATGGTGTTCTTGGCGGCGGCATGAGCAGCCGACTCTTCCAAGAAGTCCGCGAAAAGCGTGGCCTTGTTTATTCAATCGGAAGCTATATGCTCAGTTACACCGCTGGTGGTGCCTTCACTATCTATGGTGGCACCGGAGCCCAAACGTGGAAAGAAGTTCAAACCGTCGTTCGCGCTGAACTCGACAAAATGATGAACGATGGCCCAACCGAAGCCGAAGTCGCCAAGGTGAAAAAGCAGATCGCCGGCAACCTCGTACTCGGCATGGAAAGCACTTCCGCCCGCATGCAACGCATGGCGAAAAACGAAATCGTCCATGGCCGCCAAATTCCGATGGAAGAAACAGTCACTAACATCAACAATATTTCCCGTGAGAATATCCAAGAACTTGCAACCCGTATGTTCCAACCCGAACAAATGCGCATTACGGTAATCGGTCCCCAAAAATGAACGAGAAAGCCCTCATCGAACTATGGGGCGCGGCAACCACCGACCGCGAGCGGTTAACATCCCTCGCGGTATACATAAATACCTTTATTGAATCTGACGCGTGTGACATCTTTCTCGCCAGTAGCGGCGGATCTCTTGTACTCACCGCCAGCACCGCAAAATCTGAACTTATCGAGCGGATCCGCCTCGCCAAAGGAGTCGGCCTCATTGGGACCGTTTACCAGAGCGCTCTCCCTTCTCATATAGAATACAACCTCGCATCCCAGCCTCAAAACCAAGAAGTCCCCGAATTTGACGAACCTCAATACGAAGCCGCTTACTTATTCCCTTTTCAAGTCTCCGACAGCTTCCGCGGCCTCGTTATGGCTCGAAGAAAAAAACCCTGGCCATCTATAGATATAGACTCAATCAACTCCGAGCTGAACATTCGGCTCAATCAATTCGCCGCATTCCAAGCTGGATTCAATTCAGGTTCAAACCTCAACAAGCTCGATGCCCTGAGCGAGGTCGCCCGTTCACTCACCGGAACTCCCTACCTCGAAGAAGTTCTTCAACTCCTTGTCCACCTGACCGCCAAGCGCTTCAACTACCGCGTCGTGACCGTCCGCCTCCTCGATGAAGAGCGGCAAGAGCTCATACTCCGCGCCACACAGGCGACGAATAAAGCCTACCAACGCAAACGTGCCATCAAACTAGGCGAAAGCATCGCTGGCAAAGCGATTCAGTCTCAAAAGCCCGTATTTACCAACGACGTTCAAAATGACGCCGACTACATCGGTCACGATCTGGCTGAGGAGCAAGGGCTCCGTAGCATGATCTGCATCCCGCTTATCGTTCAAAATCGCCCCGTCGGTGTTATGAGCTGTTACACCGGCGAAATCCGCCAATTCAGCGAAGACGAAATTGCCGTCCTCGAGACTCTGGCCCAACAAGCTGCCGTTAGTATCGAGCACACACGCCTCCAAGTCCGCAACACCTTAATGCAAGAAATGCACCACCGCGTCAAGAACAACCTCCAGCAAATCACCTCATTGCTCCGCCTCCAAATCCGGCAATCCCATTACAAAACTCTTGAAGACGCGCTCGGCGACTCCCTTTCAAGAATCCAAGCCATTGCTGCCGTCCACGAACTTCTTAGCCGCGATGACCTCGATCACGTCAGCATCAAACACATCGCGGAAATGCTCGGCCACCACCAGCAACAGTCCTTCATCATGCCTGGCAAACATATCCAATTCAGCGTCCGCGGCGTAGATGTCCACCTCAATACAAACCAAGCAACCCAAATCGCGCTAGTCCTCAACGAGATGATTCAAAACGCCGTTGAACATGGCTTCGAAAACGCCAGTGAAGGCGAAATCCATATCACAATCGAAGAACTAGACGACGAAATCGGCGTCTGGGTCAGCAACGATGGCGACCCCCTCCCCGATTCATTCGATCCGATCAAAGGCGGTCAACTTGGCCTGCAAATCATCCGATCACTTTCCGGCGCCCTCGGCGGAACTTTCAATATTGAAAACCGCCTCGGCTGGACAGTCTGCGAAGTCAAATTCACCCGCCAACTCGCAGAGTGAACTTTAAGTTCAGTCCAGTGCTATCAAAACCCACATTTACTTCGCTTTCGGATCAAAAATCTCCAGTGGCTTCATCGTCTTCCAACCACCCCGAGTAAAGTCAGGGAAATCAACGCTTTTGCCCCGATTAGCCACCGACTCAACACTCAGCGGTGTCACCGCACTCCAAGACGCCGCATCATAAACATCCTGATCCATTGCCTCTCCATTGCGAAGACAGTAAATGATTCGCCAAAGCATTAAAAAGTCCATGCCACCGTGACCTCCCATCTTGACCGCAAGCTCCCCTTCCGACTTATAAAGCGGGTGATCATACTCCGCATAAACCGCGTTCAAATCTCCACCTTGTAACCAACCATCGGTATCCCGAATCTTGCCATCTTTGTCCTTAAACTTATCCTCAATCGCAACCTTCCCCGGAAAACCGCTCCAGCAGCCCTTAGTTCCTTGAATCAAGTTATGACGAGTGTAGGGTCGTGGCAACTGCTCATCCCATTGAACCATGATCGTCTTACCTTTGACCGAGCGAATGATTGACGTGTTGATATCACCGCAGACAAAAGCACGTTTGCGCCACTTATGTCCTTCCGGAAAATGTGCTTTCGCATAAATAGATCGCGCGCGACAGTTGCTGCTTACCGAAGACATAAAATCAAAGCGATCACCGCGATTGATATTCATATACTGTGCGACTGGCCCAAGACCGTGAGTCGGATAAAGATTCCCGTTGCGACTCATATATTCCAAAGTCCGCCAACTACCGGTTCCCCGCTCTTCTTCATGCATCTGCCCCCGCAAATCATGAATGTAGGCGGCCTCACCATGAAGAAGCTCGCCCAAAGCACCTTTGCGAACCATGTTCAGAACCATCAATTCCTCGCGCCCATAGTTCACGTTTTCCATCATCATGCAGTGCCGCTGAGTCTCTTCCGCTGTATCAACCAACGCCCAGCACTCTTCCAGAGTCATTCCCGCCGGAACTTCAATAAATGCATGTTTGCCTTTCCGCATCGCCTCCAAAGCCATCGGAGTGTGCCATTGCCAAGGCGTGGCAATAAACACCGCATCAATGTCCTTCCGGTCAAGCATCTTCTTATAACCATAAGGATCGCCAACATAAAGGGTCGGTGCCGGTTGACCAGCCTTAACAACATTCGCCGCCGCATTGTCCGCCCAGTCTTGATACAAATCGCAGATCGCTTTAACTTCAACCCCTTCCAAAGCGCAAAGCTGAACAACGTGCCCGCTTCCCCGTGCTCCAACCCCGATCACCGCAACACGAACTTTCTCCATCGGCGCTAACTTCAATCCCGCCACCGACTTCCCTTTACGTTGTGGAACAATCGGAGCCATTCGCCCGTCCATCGTTCCCAAAACCGATCCTCCAACCATCCCCATCCCCGCAGTTGCAGCACCCTTCAAAAAGTCACGTCGTCTCATGTCTTACTTTATTGTCCCGCATTTCAATCTTGATTTGCTACAGCAGATTCCATTGAAGCCGGATATCCACGTATATTCAGCAGAACGTGGGACAAGAAAATAAAAAAACACAGAGACAAAATTGCGAGGGGAGTTAGGCTTGATGCCAGAACAAAAACTGGCAAAATCAGTGCTGTAACAAAAAAATGTGGACGTATATACTTTCTGTTTTCCCGGCGAATCTCACGAGAAACTGACGAATTATTGAATACATGCATCATCACCATAACAACGCCTACAGAACAAGGCAAGAGATACGGCTCATATCCCGACAGCGGATTAATCGGTTGGAGAATCACCCGCTCGACCCCGACCGCCATCAAAATGATTCCCGCGTGCAAAGGCAAATGACCATACAACCAAGAGCGATACCTAACAACACCATTTTCTGACTTAGGCACTCGTTGATCAGCCGCGCCAACCCCCTCAAAATAAACCCACCAAACCGCACAAGCCAGCAACAATCCAAGAATCGCCGCCACCATCCCCGGCTTATTTAAACTCACGCCACTTAATGTCCCTACTGTCGCAATAATCGCTTCACCCAGAACAATAATCGTAAAGAGTCCGAACCTCTCGGGTGTATGCCCCGGATGAGGTGGAAATTCAATGTTGAGAGCGGCACATAAATTTGGTGTCAAAAAGTCAAAAAATATTCCAATTGCCCAAAATAGGTAATTAAAAGGTTGAGGAATAAAAACAGAAGCGATCCAAAAGCCAGCTGCAATACTAAATCCCATTGAATAGCGGCTCGTGAGCACTCGGGCAGCAGATATATAGTGTCCGGCTAATAGATACTGCAGGATGAGAACCCCGCGCATCGCTGTATAGCTGAGAGCAAATCCAGTCGGATCGCCCGCAAATGCCTTGGGAATCATCGTTGCCATGAGCCCCAAGATCACGATTTGAACAAAAGTCGCAACCCGGTGACTCAAATCATCTGCATCAAACCTTGATTGAAAAAACACCTGGCCAACCCAAGACCACCAAATTGGAACAAATAATCCAAAAAATATGAGGATAGAATTGAAATCGTGAGATTTGGCAAGATTCACTGATATCTGACCCAAGACCGCCACAAATGCCAAGTCAAAAAACAACTCCAACCACGTCGCATGACGCTCCGGGGTTTCGTCATGATCACGTAGAGTCGGAGGCTTGAATTTCCTATCACCCAAAAGCACTATCCTAAATTACCTCGTACCTACCAATTAGCCTCATTTCATAATCTTTGCCACCCGTTTGATTACTATTCCGTCTCAAAACTATTCACATATGGAACTACTGACAAGCCCCGATGCCTGGATTGCCCTACTCACCCTCACTATCCTAGAAATTGTTCTCGGCATAGACAACATCATTTTCATCTCAATCCTCAGCGGAAAACTCCCCGTTGAACAAAGGAAAAAAGCACGACAAATTGGTCTCGCCGCTGCCCTCATCACCCGAATCCTCCTCCTTCTGAGCCTGGGTTGGGTTATGAAACTAACCAATCCACTCTTCACAATCGGCAGTTTTGAAGGCACGGGCAAAGCCCTCATACTCCTCGGTGGCGGGCTATTCCTCATCTGGAAGTCAGTCCACGAAATCCACCATAAACTTGAGGGTGCAGAGGAAGTAAAAAAAGGCAACGTCGCCGCCGCCACTTTTCAAAGCGTCATTATCCAAATTATGATTCTCGATATTGTATTCAGTCTCGATAGCGTAATCACTGCCGTTGGAATGGCCAAACACATCGAAGTGATGATCGCCGCCGTCATCATCGCCGTTGGGGTCATGATGGTCTTCGCAAATGGGATCGGCAATTTTGTAGAAAAGCACCCAACAATCAAAATGTTGGCTCTTTCATTTCTCATCATGATAGGCGTCAACCTAGTTGCAGAATCTTTCCATGTAGAGATTCCCAAAGGCTATACCTACTTCGCAATGGCATTCGCTACCATCGTCGAGCTCCTCAACATCAAAG